>QEVD01000163.1 GCA_003576975.1 Candidatus Zhuqueibacterota bacterium | reverse complement strand
CAGCCGATAATTCTTCACACCCCACACAATGAGTTGCACCGTCACCTTCATAATACTCGCCACCGGCACGGCCAGCAGCATGCCCCACATGCCCAGCAAGCTGCCGCCGATCAATATGACGACGATAATGGCGAGCGGATGCAGCTCCACGCTGCGCGCCGTGACATATGGCGATATGAAAATATTCTCGATCAATTGAATCGCCGCGAATGCGATGACGATGGCCAGCACGAGATTGAATGAGCCAGTGTGAATCAGCGCGATGGCGATCGCCGGCACGGCGCCCACGATCGGGCCGAAATACGGAATGATGTTCGCAATGCCCGCGAGTATGCCGATGAAGAAAAAATACGGCACTTGCAAGAGATAGAGCGCGAGAATCGACAGCGCCGCAACCGCAGCAGCCACCACCATTTGGCCTTGCAAATAGCGGCTCAGTTGTTCGGTCATTTTATGGAGGATGAGCAGCGCCATCTCGAAATAGCGATTGGGCACGCCGGCGATCAATACTTTTTTGAGGCGGCGGCCGTCTTTAAGCAGAAAGAAAACCATGAAGGCCACCAACACGGCGTTGGGCGCGGCGGAGAACAGGCCGAGCATAAAATCGAATGCATTCTGCATGAAATGGGCGAGCATGCCTTGCAATTGCGGACCCAGCTTCTCGTCGATGGCCGGGATGCGCAACAACGGAATCTTGTCCGCAAGATCGGTTTTAAGGCGGTTGATGATTTCCACCGAGGCTTGCGTATCCGTGGCCGCGCCGAGCGACGCAATTTCCTGAGAAATCACCGGCGCCAGAATGCGCACCAGAATGACGCTGAGTAAAATCAACAAAACGAAAACGGCAAGGATGCCGGTCAGGCGGGGCACATCGCGATTCTCAAGAAACGTGACGAGTGGATCCAGCACAGCCGTGAGCAGCAACGCCGTGGCCAGCATGGACAGGACGGGTGTCACGCGCGGCAACAGCCAGATCAAACTGGCAAAAAAAGCCAGCGCCACACCCCAATGAAAAATGCGGCGCAACAGCTTGCGATCTACCACCAGCACCATCTTGGTGTCGACCGGCGGCAGACCGGATAACACTGGCGCAGTTTTGGGAGGTTGCGGCCGCTGCGGCCGGAAGATCGGCTCCCGCGCGATTTTTGCAGCATCTTTCGCCGGCGTCATACGATTACATCCGACCGGTCAAGCTGAGCGCGCAGATTTTGGATTTCGGAATTGGTTTGCTTCAGGCGTTCGCCGATGATGAGCGCCAATTGGAAGAGGAATTTGTTTCCGAGGCGCGGCTTGCGTTCGAGCAGGCCGAACAAATCCGGGCGAAACAAACCGATGATTTGCGAGGGCGCTTCGGCAATCGCGGAGGCGGAACGCGGGCTTTCGTCGAGCAGGGCAAGCTCGCCAAAAAATTCGCCGTCGTGCAACACCACCAACGTTTCACGCACCTCGTTACGGCTGTGCTTGCAAATCGTCACCGCGCCGCGTTGAATGATGTACATGCCCACGCCCGGCTCGCCCTCCCAGAAAATCGTTTCGCCGGCCTTGAATTGGCGTTGATGAATGAGCTTTTCGAATTCGCGCAGCTCGCCGTCGGTCATGTTGGCGAACAACGGCACTTGCCGCAGCGTGCTCAGAATATCTTCTTCGGAATTGTTTTTGCGTTTGAAGATATTGCCCCACAGCGAGTTTTTCATGCTGGGGCGAGGCGTACCATTTTCACGATTCATCGGCTTCACAGCGTTCCACGTATCGGTAAGAGAGGTGAATTTATGTCAAAATTGTTACAACAACTATTGCTGCTGCAATTTCGGAAAGCAATATAGATAAGCCGCCTGCTTGAGTCAAGATGTTTATCGCCTCCCGTGCGATCGCGCGAACATATCATTGTAAGTTTGCCGAAATGATGCGGAAACGCGCATAGCCGCTATCTGGCAAATGATGAAAGAGGTTCAATTGATTCGAGGGAAAAATGGAGAGCAACCTCGGCTTCGGAGATCTGTTGCAAAACTTCAACGTCACCGGCGCTAATCATTCATCATATAAATGCCTACACCGATTTTCAGACAAGCTGAAAATCGAGGTGTTTCGAGCAGCTTTGAAAACTTCGTCCACAGAACTGGAACTGCCACAGAAAGAAAAAGCCTTTTCAGTGGGATTTCATTTCAGTGGGCGAAACACTTTCAGAATTTTATTCTAACCTTGAAGAGCTAATTGGCGTAGCCCCGCAATCTCCCGTGAAATCCTTCCCTATCTGCTTGTCGCCTCGAGTGAAGCTTGAGCAGCAGCCCCCGGCGTGTTTTGCCCAAAATGCGCGGCAAGAAAATCTAGAACTTCTTTTTCATACAGTGCCTGATCAGTACGAAAAGCAGCGCCGTGGCGCGCGCCGGCGACCTGTACAAATTTTTTGCGTGTGCTTTTGGCGTGATCGTAAAGCTGTTGCTGTATCGCCAGCGGCATGCGCTCGTCCTTGTCGCCCGCGATAAACAGCAGCGGCCGGTCGCCGATCTTATCGAGCGCGATCAGCATGTCAAAATCTTCGTTATCAAAACCCACCAGCATGCGCGTGAAGAGGATGATTTCATCCGCCAGTGGAAAACGCGGCAAACCGAAAAACAGCTTGGCATGATGCGCGATAGTATTTTCAAACGAAAGGAAACTGCTATCGAGAATCAACCCGGCAATCTCCGGTGATTCTGCCGCGGCGAGCATGCTGGCAGCCGTGCCCATGGAAACGGCAAACGCAACAATCGGCTTTTTGATCTGCAGGCTATCGCGCACGAAATTGATGGCAGCCAAAACGTCAAGGCGTTCGAGATAACCCATGCTGCACAGCTCGCCGCCGCTGTCGCCATGCCGCCGGAAATCCAACACCAACCCGGCAAAACCGAGCTTGCGAAAATGGCAGGCGCGCTCGACCATCTCAAGCTTTGAACGAAACAAACCGTGACAATAAATCAGAACAGCGGAAGAAGAATCTGCCGGCAACCACCAGCCGCTGAGCGGTGTACCATCACTCGCCGTGAATTTCACGGTTTGATAGGCAACCCCAAAATCTTCCGGCGTGGCCACGACTTCATATTTGAGCGGGCGCGATTTTGCGTGCGTGAGCAACCACGAAAGCCCAAAGGGAATCACTAAGAAGATCACCACGATAATCAGAATGCCTAAGGCCATAAGAATGCGCCGCAGCCAAATGCGCCAGCGAGGCGCCGTTTTTTGAAGGGAAGATTGGGAGCTCGTCATCGCCAAAATTCTACGTTGGTTTGTTTGAGAATTTACATTCAGGTTTTATAATGCTCAGTCACGTCTTGTTTATGGCGGAATCATGCGCGATTCGTGATGTTGGCCATCGCTCGACAGCCTCGTTTTTTGCTGAACGCCGCGAAAATCATAGCATAATTCGCATTGTCGTGCCCTCGCCGACGCGCGATTCCTTGACGAAAAGCTTGCCGCGATGGTATTCTTCCACGATGCGTTTGGCCAGACTCAAGCCCAAGCCCCAGCCGCGTTTTTTGGTGCTGAATCCCGGGCGAAAAATGTTTTTGCGGTCGGCAGGCTCGATGCCCTTGCCGTTGTCGCTGATATCGATGAGCGCGTGCTTGCGCTTGTGCGTGGCCGCATGCAGGAAAATCATAATTTCGCCGTGATCATTCTCAATGGCGTCGATGGCGTTCTTGATTAAGTTTTCCAGCACCCATTCGAACAAATCGCGATTCAACGGCACGGGCGGTAACGCTTCTTTTTTAATCTCGATCTTTACGGCGCGCCGCATCTGCGGCAAGCGGTTGCGGAAGTATTTGACCACGTCTTCCACAATCGCCGCGAGATCCTGTTCTTTCAAGTCGGCGCGCGACCCGATTTGCGAGAAACGCGACGCCACCTTGTTCAAACGCTCGACATCGCGTTCCATTTCCTTGATGGTATCGTGACCGCCGTTGGCCGTGATCTGGCTTTTGAGCAACTCGATCCAACCCAGCAGCGAGGAAATCGGTGTGCCGAGCTGGTGCGCGGTTTCTTTCGACATGCCCACCCAGATAAATTGCTGCTCACCGCGACGAATGCTGTTGAACCCAAGAAAGCCGACGAGAATAAACAAGCCGATCACACTGAGGGCAATGAACGGCAGGCGCTGCAGTTGCTGAATGAGCCGGGAATCGCCGTAATAAAGATAATTGAGCGTATCGACTTTGCCGCTGACTTGATCTTGATAGGTGATGGGCACGGGATCGACTTCGCGTTTCATCGCGGCCATGATTTCGCGTACCTGCCGGCGGCTGGTTTCAGAGTAGATGGAATCTTGCGGCACGTCGATGCCCTCCCATCCGATTGGCTCGCCGTCCGGCGCTGCGAGAATGATGGGAAAATCCGTGCGATTGATGATCACATCAAAAATGAAATTGAGATCGCTGTCGCCGGGATCATTCACCACGCGCGCATGCAACTGCGCGTAAAACAAAATGATGTTACGCGCCTCTTGCCGCAGGCCGTTGACGATGTTTTGCGTGTGCCACAGCAACGTAACGATAATCACGAGGGCGGCGACAAAAAGCAGGCCTTTGATGCGGCCGACAATGCGGTAAGGGGCGATCATTCTTGATGAACATCCAAATCAACAAATTCACGGCGCAAACAATTTCAACCGACAGAATTGCGAACATGCTACTGAAAACAGCGCCCTTCTTCGCCGTGTCATGGCAGGGATCATGTGAGCCTGGTGTGCTGTTACCTTGAAAAGTATATCCCACACTGTATGTCATCGAGAAGGGGACTGGTGAAGTTGCAGGCATTATGCCGAGTACTTCACAAGATTCATCTGACATTTCGAGCGGGTACTTCCACAAATTAAGGTGACGGTCCACTAGCCCGGGTACTTCACAAGCTCCCTACTGAATGACAAATAAAAATATTCCGGCAAATGAATGTGAACGTACACTCGCAACGATTAAAAGATCAATACCTGCCGCCATTCTCTGCGACAATACGCTGCATCAACTCATGCACCCTGCCGTTGCTGGCCACGATATTTCCGGTTTCCCAAAAATTTTCATGTGACGTGAAACCACTCACTTTGCCGCCCGCTTCTTCAATCAACAACACACCCGCGGCAAAATCCCAGGGATTCAAAATATATTCCCAAAAGCCGTCAAAGGCGCCGGCAGCGACATACGCCAGATCAAGGCTTGCCGCGCCCATGCGGCGCAAGTCCCGCGCCTGTTCGAAAAACGCATTGAACATGCGTAAATACGGCGAAACAAGTCGCTTGTCGCGGAACGGAAAACCGGTGGCGATCAAGCAATCTTGCAAACGTGTGCTGCTGGAAACCTGTAATTTTATTCCGTTACGAAAAGCGCCTGCGCCGCGCATTGCGGTGAATTTTTCCTGGCGCAGAGGATCGAACACGACGCCCGCGACTATTTCACCGGCTTGCCGCGCGGCAATTGAAACGGCGAAAAACGGCACGCCATGAATATAGTTGGACGTGCCGTCGAGCGGGTCGATAATCCATTCGATCTCCGCGGCAGCAAAGCCCGATTTGCCGCCTTCTTCTGCAAAGATTTTATGCTGCGGGAAATGTTGAAGAATGTGCGCCACAATCGCCTGCTCGGATTTTCGATCCACTTCGGTAACGAAATCGGCTTCTGCTTTGTGATCAATTTGCAGCGCCAGCCGGTCGCGCCAGCGCGCGAGCAATATTTGCCCGGCAATATCTGCGGCCTCACCGGCGATTTGCAGGAGTTGTTCGTTGGTGGTATTCATGATTCACACAATTCCGACGGATGATCCGCTTTCTCTTACGCCAGTTCCACGACGGTCACGCCAATATCGCCTTCGCCGAACTGGCCCATGCGCGCGCTTTTCACATGCGGCAAGGTTTTGAGATATTCGGTAATACTCTGCCGCAGCGCGCCCGTGCCTTTGCCGTGAATCAGCCGGACTTCATTCCAACCCGCAAGCAAGGCATCATCCAAAAACTTGTCCACCATGGCCAGAGCTTCTTCGACCCGCATGCCGCGCAGATCGATTTCCGCGTGGCGCGCCGCCTCGTGCACACTCGCTTGCGGAAGCGAGCCGGCTTCGGTTTTTGTGTTCTCGGTAACCGCGCGCAATTCTGCTGCCGGCACACGCGCGCGCAACACGCCGGCGGCAATCAGGACTTTGTTGGTGGAATCCGGCAATTCCAGCACGGTGGCCCGGGCATTTTGTTTCAGCCATTTCACCGGCATGCCGATTTCAAATTTGGATATGGCCGGCTCTTCGGCAGCCGGCGCGGGCAACTCCGCGGCGCGCGTTTCCCGCTCGACGTGTTCACGCACCGCAGCCAGATTTTCTTTGGCAGATTTGATGGCCTCGCGCGCGGCGTTTGTTTCGCGAATCTCGCGCACGGCATTTTCGATGATGGCATTGGCATTTTGCAGCAGCGCTTCGGCTTCGGCGTGCGCCTTCTTTTTGATCTCCTGCACCTGCGACTTCAACTGCCGCTCGCGCTCTTCATACAATTTTTGCAAACCGCGCAAGCGCGTTTCTTCGAGTTGGAGTTTCTCGTTGAGCTGCTGCTGCTGTGCCAGCTTGTTTTGCAGCTCATTGAGCAATTCCTCGACATTGACTTTCTCCACGCCCACCAGGTTGCGCGCAGCCTCAATCACCGGACGCGCCATGCCCATGCGCGCGGCAATCTCGAAGGCATAACTCGCGCCCGGCAAACCGGGCCGAAAGTGATACGTCGGCGTGAGCGTCTCTTGATCGAACGCCATCGAACCGTTGCTCACGCCCGGCTCGTTTTGCGCAAACGTCTTCAAAGCGCCGTGATGCGTGGTCACGATCGTCAGACATTTGCGTGCATTCAACTCTTGCAAAATCGCGACAGCCAGCGCAGCGCCTGCTTCGGGATCGGTGCCCGCGCCGATTTCGTCAACCAGCACGAGATCGCCGGTTTGCGCATAACGCAGAATTTCAACAAGTCGCTTGGCGTGCGAGGTGAAGGTCGAAAGATCGTCTTCAATCGACTGGCGGTCGCCAATGTTGACGAAAATATTTTCGAACAACGGCACTTCGCTGTCGGGCGAAGCGGGAATATGCAAACCGCAGCGCGTCATCAGCGCGAGCAGGCCCACGGTTTTAAGCGCCACGGTTTTGCCGCCGGCATTAGGGCCGCTGATGAGCAGCGTGTGCAGGGGTTGCGGCGCGGCGGGCGCGGTGAAACCCAGCTCCAAATTCAGCGGGATAACTTTACCGCGGTTCTCGTTCTTCAGCAGCAACAGCGGATGGCGCGCCTCGAGCAGTTTGAGTTTGGCCTCCGGCTGGACTTGCGGCGCAGACGCGCCCAACTCGCGCGAGAATTTGGCCTTGGCATGAATCACATCAAGCGCGATCATGATCGTGTGATTGGTTTCGAGCGCCGGCAAAACCTGCCGTAACCGCTCAGAGAGCATCATTAAAATACGCTCGATTTCCTCGCGTTCGGCGCTTTGCAGCTCGCGCACGCGATTGTTGATTTCCACCGATTCCATCGGCTCGAGAAAAACCGTGCGGCCGCTGGCGGAGTGATCGTGTACCAGCCCGGGAACGCTGCGGCGATATTCGTCTTTCAGCATGAGCACAAGACGGCCTTCGCGCAAGGTAATCATTTGCTCGCGCAGCATCTCCTGCGCCGCGAGTTTTTTGGCAATGCGTTCCAGGCGTTCGCGCACTTCGGCAAGCGCGCGGGTGATGTCTTTACGCAAGCGCGCCAGCACCGGGCTGGCGGAATCTTTCACTGTGCCTTCGGTAAAATGCAGGGCGTTTTCGAGCGCGCGCTCGTGTTCTTGCAGGCTGGTCAACTGTTGCGCGCTTTTGAAAAGTTCCGGATATTTCTCGCGGCGGGCAAGCACAAATTGGCGCACCCGGCGGGCGGTTTCGCTGAATCGCGCGACGTCGATCAACGCGGCGATGTCAAGACTGCGGCCCTCAATGCGAAGCTGTTGCAAAGCGGAGGATAAATCCGGAAGATGGGAAATCGAGAAAGCATCATCAAAATCAAGCAGGCTGCGCATCTCGGTGACTTCAGCAAGGCGGGTCTGCACTGTCGGCAAATCCGATAACGGCTGCAGGTGTAAAATTTCGTTGGCGCCGAGCGTGGAAAGCGCTGCGTTGGAGAGAAGTTGCAGAACCTTGGGAAATTCCAGGGCTGAGGCGGCGGCAGCGAACGACTCGGGCTTCGCGGGAGAGCTCATCGTTTCAATCGCTGCTCAACTTTTGGTAAGGCGGCCGGCCGGGCAAATCGTCCAAAAAACGCGCGGAAATCTCATCGAGCGGGCCAATGCGATAAAACGCGGCTGTCAACGCCTCGCGAAAGCCGGGCGGCCCGGGAACGAGGCGGCGGACGTAGTCATAATTCATCGGAAGGACGATTTTGATTTTGCGCATAAAAAAACTGCGGGCTTGCGTCGGCTGCACGAGATGGGGGATCGGCAGCAGCAGAAAACCCAGCACGAGCAGGCTGGCCATCAGCACGCCGCGATATGCGCCCAACAAGGAGCCCGTGATGCGATTAAACCGTTCGTGCACTTTCATCTCGATCATTTTGTGAATCCATTTCACAAAATAAAGATAAGCCAGGGTGAGCGCGGCAAACACGAAGATGAAACCGAGCAGTACGCTCACGCTGGGCGGCAGTTCGAGCACGAAACTGAAAAATTTCGCAACATAGCGCAGGACAATCAAGGTAATCGTGAGGCAGAGGTAGAAGCCGATCAACTCGAGCAGGTTATCATAAAAACCGCCTTTGTAGCCGCGCCAGATGAAATAGGCGAGCACGCCTATGATGATGAAATCGGCAAAATTGATGATGATCTGCACGTCTTCCTCACGATGCCGGCGCGGGGCCGGCGCCAAAATAAAAAAGTGAACAAAGCCTTTGCGCTCTGCATCCGCAACCTCCGTCCCGCCTTGCCGCAATTTTCAAACGGCAACGGCCGTGACCGTAATCACACGAAGCTGCGAAGCCGAGATGCTCGTCGCTTGATTCACTTTTCGATGCGCTGTTGTGCTAGCAATCATTACAAAAATCAACCGAGCCGCTCGCGCACGAGTTGCTGCAAAAGCTTGCCGTCGGCGCGGCCTTTGACCTGCGGCATGATCTTCCCCATGACTTTGCCGAGATCCTTGGCGTCTTTCGCGCCGGTCTCGCGCACGGCCGCATCGACAATCGCCGCGATTTCCTCCGCGCTCAGGGCTTTCGGCAAATACTCGGCGATGATGTTCAACTCCGCGGTTTCACTCGCGACCAAATCATCGCGCCCGGCATTTTGATAGGCGGCAATTGACTCGCGGCGCTTTTTGGCGGCGCTGTTCAACACGTCGATTTCCTCTTGCGGCTCGAGCGGCTGCATTTTGGCGATTTGTGCGTCTTTCAATTGGGAACGCAACAGGCGCAGCGTTTCGACGCGCACTTTGTCGCCGCTCTTCATGGCGGTCTTAATTTCCTCGCTCAATCGTTCCAGCAACGTCATCACCATCTCCTGCAAGCAAAAATCGTATGTCCCGCCGTTGGGATTGTCGCCCACCGTTTCGTTTATCTGCTTTCCAGCGTCGCGATGCGTCTCGCTTTGCGACGGGCGATTTTCATTTTCCGTTTTTTCTTTTCACTCGGCTTTTCGAAATGTCTGCGCTTCTTCAGCTCGGACATCAAACCGGCTTTTTCACAAGCTTTGGTAAAACGACGTAACGCTTTCTCAAAACTTTCACCTTCGCGCACTTTGACCGTCGGCATATTTTTAACGAACCTCCTGGGGTGGAATGTTTAGTGAATTGCATCATATTTGAAAAACGCGGGAAAAGTATCACTCAGAAGCTTAAAAAACAAGTGTTTTCTCGGAAAATCTTATGGTCTTATAGCTGACCAAATGCCGCAAGAACTTTCGTCGCCGCCACCAGCCCGGCGGTTTCTGAGCGCAAGCGCCGCGGCCCGAGACTTAACAACTTGCAGCCAGATTTTTGTGCGAACTCGATTTCTTCTTCTGTGAATCCGCCCTCCGGGCCAACCATCAAAAACGCCTTCCGCGGCATTGCTTGGCCGGCCAAATCTTTTAGAATGTCGTTCTCTGTTGGATGCGCCAGTATGGCCAAATCGAAATTTTTAATTGTTTGACACAATTCAAAAAATGGGGTGGGTTCGTTCACATCCGGCCAAACGGAACGGCAGGATTGCTTCATCGCCGCGAGTGACAGCCGCCGCCAGCGCTCAGTTTTGCCTGAGCTGGGTTGCACTTCGCTGGGTTGCACTTCGCTGTGTTCGGAGAGCAGCGGGATGAAGGCCGAAACTCCGATTTCCGTGGCTTTTTCCACCACCCAATCGAAACGCGCGCCCTTGGGAACTGCTTGCGCCAGGGTGAGATGCACAGCCGGCTCGCCGATATTTTTTGTGATCGTGTGAGTTTTGATGCGCGTTACTGCTCGATCACTCAAGATGATTTCACCATCGACAGCGGCATTGCCTGCGCCGTCAACCACCGTGACGCGGTCGCCGATTTTGTGATGCAACACGCGCGTGAGGTGATGATGTTCGTCACCCGTCAGCTCGACAAACTCGCCGACGAAATTTTCAGGAGGGGCATAAAAGAATTCTTGGCGTGGCATGTTAGAATCCTGTCAGTGAAGTCCGACCACGTAGCCCTCGCCCCTTGTAGGCGAATGAAGCGAGTATGATGTTTGTTACATTTTGTCAGATACCAAAAGAACCATATTCAAATCGTGCACGCGACATCGCCCCACGAGGGGGCGGGGCTACGATTCCTGCACGCCAATTTCAAAAACGCTAGAAAGCACTCGCTAAAACGCCACCCCCACATCCACCGAACCTTCCAGCTTGCCGTCTTCGTTGAAAGCGCCTTCGAGACGTAACACGTTGAGATACGGCATGTGAATATGCAAGCCCGCGCCAACACCGCTGCGCCCGTTTTCGGGATGAAACCCCTCGCCATGGTTCCAAATCACGCCGTAATCCGCGAAGAGGCCGGCGCTCACGCCGAACTTGATGGTCTTGAAATAGCGCCCGAACATGGTATCCTGCAGCAAAGGGTTTTGATCGATGCGATGATAGCGCAAGGGAATGATCGGCACACGCAACTCCAGGCCGGCTTGCGCGAGATTATCGCCGTGCAAGCGGCGGTAAAAATGGCCGCGAATGCGGTTGCGATAGCCGAAGTTGACCAAATCATCCAGCGGCACGTCGCTGGGCGACAAATCTGCCATGCCGCGGCCGCCCAAGGCCAGGCCTTTGTAGATTTTTTGATAGCGCCGCACATCAAAGCCATAACGCCAATAGGGCGTGTAATTGGTGGTGAGGCCCACGCGTTTGCCCCAAAGCGAGAGGTATGTTCCGGCACGGGGATACTCATAAAAATCGCGCGCATCATACAAGAACGATGCAACCAAGCTTCCGCGCTCGTCGCGGCCCGACAAATCGATGACTTCATTATCAACCGGGTCGTGCACGCTCTCCGGCGTAAAGCGCAGGCTCGAGTAACCGGCGGTTATACTAAAAAACGTGAACAGACCAAAGCGTTTTCCAACGGTAAAATTTCCTCCCCAGCGTTTTTCGTTGACTTCCTGAAAGCCATTGCTCAAGAAGCGATTGCGCACGGTTTGGGTGTAAAAACGCCAGCGCCCAAAAATATTCGCATTGCCGAACATCCAGGGATTGCCGTAATCGAGCTGCAGCGAAGGATTGTAGCCCGCCCAGCCGGAGAGCGCCAGCGTTTCACGGCGGCCGCGGAAATTGTAGTGCAGCAAACCGGCGCCGTAAGACAGCTTGTCCCAATCGCGATCATTCATGAAGAAAATCGGATAGGGATAAATGTACCACGACTCATAAACTGTGATGATGAGCTGAACACCGTCCTCGACGGGAATCGCGTCGATCTCGACATGGCTGAACAAGCGCAAATTCAGCAGGCGTTTGCGATCGGCCTCCAGCACTTCGGGATCGAGGGCGTCGCCGACTTTGACTTGAATTTCACGGAGAATGATGTGATGCTTGGTGTGGCGATTGCCGGTGATGACAAGCGAGGTGATAATGGGCGGATTGCTGAATGGCTGCGTGAGCAGAGATTCCGCCTCAGCCTCCTGCGTTTGCGCGGCCACAGATGAGCCGGTCACAAAATTTCCGGCACAGACGAGAATAACAACGACGGCAATTTTGAGGTAGAGATCCTTCACGGGGAATGTTCACTGAACTTGATAAACACGGGATTACTGCAACGTCAGGCTTTCGTGCGATGAAAATCGCAGGCGGGTATCAGAGCATAACGCAGCAACTTTTATAACGCCAATGAAACATCAAAATCCGAATTCGGCATCATCTTAAAATTTATCCAGAATGCGGAACAACACGCGCCAATCGTCGTGGCCGCGATCGAGGCGTTTGGCAATATCGACGCGCAAAATATTTTCCGCGACGAAAATCGAAAAGCCCACATCGCTTTGAAAATCTTTGGGCTTGATCACGCCGAAATCAAAAAGCCCGGCTTTGGGGTTATTCGGGTCGGCGAACCACGCCAGGCCGGTTTCGGCGAACACGCCCATCGACACGCCTTCCCAAATCGGGATAAATTGCAGCGGCACATGATGCAGCCAATTTTGGCCGATGATATAGTTGGCGGTGAGATAAACCGCGCGATCGCCCAGAAATTCTTTCTCGCGATAGCCGCGCAAATTTCCCAACCCGCCCAACGGCAGCAGATGTTGAAACGCGTGACTGCCGGTGCGCGTGCCGGCTAGCAGCTTGATTTGAAATTTCTGATCGCTGAATGTTGGTTGATAACGCTTGAGCGTCACAAACATGCCCGTGGTTTCAAAATCGCCAAAGGTTTTCTCGAGCTGAACATCGGCATACCAACCGACGATGGGAAAAATGGGATTATCGCGCCAATCAAACGCGGAGATCAAGAGCAACGATTGCTCATTGCCCGGGATAACCGGATAAGCAGCGCGGGTGTTGAGCGCATAGGATTTGTCGCCGCCGAACAGGCTCCAATTCGTATTACGCTGCATGCGATCATATTTATATCCGGAAACTTCCACCCGCAAGGTATGCGCTTGCAAAAGCCGGTAATCGACAAAGCCGCGCGCGCCTTTCTTGCCGAAATAATCCATGAAATCTTCATGAAAAAAAATGCCGGCCAGCGAGTTTTCCCATTCGCCTACCAGCCAATCGTCGTTCGAGTCGATGCGATTGAAATAATCCGCGCCGACGGTGAGCTGATTGGCGCTGAGAAATTTTTGGGTAAAGCCGGCATTGCCGCGCCAGCGTTTGCCCTTTTCATTTTTGAAGCCGTAGCCAACATCGCCGAACAGCGTCAATCCCGTGATGGGGCGGGGATGATATTTTGCGCCGAAATTGAGATACAAACCTTCGACGCGGTTGAAATGGGAATTGGTATAAAACGTGACTTGCCGCGCTTGCTGGCCGAGAAAAAAATCTTCCCGCGCGCGCTCGATCTTAAACTGCGCGAACGCCGGAACCTGAATCAGACAGCACAGCAAGATAAAAAGCCCGAGCGACTTCCTTGGCATCAAAAATCGTCTCCTACACAAGTGAGGTTCATGAGCTACAAAGGCACGAAGACACAAAATCGCTACTGTCTCTTGCTTCGTGCCTTGGTGCCTTCGAGTTAAACTAGCCATTCGTATCCAACAAAAGTGTGGCAAAAGTAGCAAATGGGGCGGGAAGATGCAAGATTTCTTTTGAGGGCAGGCAGGCAAGATAAACGTTGCCGCAAGCAAAATGCTGGTAAACCGATATAACTGAAACGTGAACTCAATCATGCCACAGATGTTCGCCTCAAGCAGCTCTGCAACACGAACAATGGCAACGCAATGCTTCCACGTTTTAGTCGCGGCGGCATTGCGCTGTCATTCGTTTCCGGTTCAGACTTCGCTCGCCACCAGAGGCGACTCCGCAGCAACCACAAACGCCGGCTTGGCTTCGCCGTTCCGGCTGGCAGCTTCGCGTTTCATGCCCGGCTGCTGGCGGAACCAGGCGATGGTTTTCTGCAATCCGGCTTCCAGGCTGATTTTCGGCTCCCAGCCTAAAATTGCCCGTGCACGCGAAATGTCCGGCTGGCGCACTTTGGGATCATCCACCGGCAGCGGTTTTTCTATGATTTTGCTGGTGCTGCCCGTGCCGCGAATGATGCTTTCCGCCAGCTCGCGAATCGTCATCTCATGGGGATTGCCGATATTGACCGGCTCGTGATAATCCGACAGCAGCAAGCGATAAATGCCTTCGATCAAATCATCAACATAGCAAAAGCTGCGCGTTTGCGAGCCGTCGCCGAACACGGTGATCGGCTCGTGGCGCAACGCCTGCGGAATGAATGCAGGAATCGCGCGGCCGTCATTGGGGCGCATGCGCGGACCATAGGTGTTGAAGATGCGCACGATTTTGGTGTCCACGCCGTGCGTGCGATGATACGCCATCGTCAACGCCTCCGCGAAACGCTTGGCTTCGTCGTAAACGCCGCGCGGACCGATGGGATTGACATGGCCCCAATAATCCTCCGTTTGCGGATGCAACAGCGGATCGCCGTACACTTCGGAGGTCGAAGCAAGCAAAAACGTGGCGCCCGTGTCTTTGGCGAGGCCGAGCGCTTTGTGCGTGCCCAATGCGCCGACTTTCATGGTTTGAATCGGCAGTTGCAAATAATCCAGCGGGCTGGCCGGCGAGGCAAAATGCAGAATGTAATCCAACTCGCCCGCGAGGTAGATGTATTCCGTGACATCATGCTTGATGAATTTGAAGCGCTCGCCGCGCAGGTGTTCAATGTTATCTGTCGTGCCGGTCAAGAGATTGTCCATCGCAATCACTTCATGGCCGCGGTGCAGCAAATATTCACACAAATGCGACCCCAAAAAGCCCGCCCCGCCGGTGACAAGCGTTCTCGGCATAAATCCGATCTCCGATACTATTTTTCCTAATTGAGCGTCATTCAAATAACTCGCGCATTTCTCTGCAACCGCTAAACAGCACAAACCTCCGCCAGTTTCAAATTCGCGTTGCTTGGCGGCTATTCGCGCTCGTTCACGGTTTGAATATGGGAAAGTTATTTAAACGATATACCTATGAGTGATTTTCACAGCCCGTCTTGTGATGTGATTTCAGGCTATACCGACATCACCGCCAGTCTGAAGAGAGAGCAAAAAGATTTCTCCAGGCAGCCAGTTCGGACAAAAACTGACAAAATGCATACCAGAACACTTCCTCAGCGTTATTTGATGATCAAAAATCCACCGCGATTGTGACACAACGTTTTGAGAATTCAAGATAACGAGTGGGCCAGTCCGCGACTCAGCTTCGGACCGGCTAGTCTTATCTTGTTCCTTCTACGTGTTTTAGCACTTGCTGTTGAATAATTCAAGGCGGGAAAATAAAGGCTGGAGGCGTCAAAACGACAGGATGGCAAAATGGCCGGAGAAAGAAAGCATCACACCTTTGCCGGGTGATACTTGTTTATCACAAAATTGTATCAAATTGTTACCATGCTCACACAATTGTGCCATCTTCGCGCGCCAACTACGGCGCCCAAGCTAGTGCCAGCAATTTGACCGAGATGCCTGTTTTCTTAGGCTTGACCGCGATGGTCTCAAACACCTCAGTTTGCGCAGCAGCGCCGGCGGCTTGCGCCGCGACTTCGGCGTCAAATTCCGCACTCAAATCTGCCACTTGTTGCTGCAACAATGCCAGCGTTTCCTCCGCGCTTTTCACGTCTTGTGATTCCCGGCTGGCGCGGCTCACGCTGCGCATGGCCGAGCCGGCGCGGTTGAGATTGGTACGGCTCACGGCTTTGCGTCCCATGAACGCGCCGAGAATGGTCGCGCCGACATCGAGCACGGTGTTGATTTGCTGACTGCGCGCTTGCGCCTGCTCACGCGCCACCCGCTCTTCGGCGCGGCGAATTTTGTCCTCGAGCGCCGCGATTTTGGGAGCATACTTGCGCCGCAGCTTGTCCATCGCAGCATCGCGATCCTGCCGGCTGAGTTGGCTCAGACGCACACGAAAGTCACGCTCGGATTCGCCTGGTTTGGAAAGCTCTTTGTAACTTGTGCTCTTGAACAACTCCACCGCACAATTGCGCTGCAACTCCGAGGCGAATTGCTTTTGCCATTTGGCATAATTGGCCGGTTGTGCAGCGGGCGCCGGCAATTCGGCAAAGCTGGCGTTGGGTTCGGCCTCGGTACGCAAATCTTGCTCAGCAAGCCCGGCATCAACAGCATCCTGCCACTTCACCGCCAAAACCTCATTGGCAAGTGGAATGAGTTGCATGACATTTTCAACAAGATCGACGCCCTTTTTTGCATCATTGAAATGAACCTGTGCCAGTCCGAGCAGAAACGGCTGATACAGCAAACGCGTGTTGTCCGGCGTACCGCCGCGTACCGGCAAAAACACTTGCGGAATCGTGTTCGGCAACACCGGCCGGCTCGCAATTTTCGCCGGCGCTGCTGCCGGCAGGCTCGCCGCCTTTGCAGCAACGGTGCCCGGCGCCGCACGGCGTTCATCCATCAACAATTTAATTTGATTGCGCGTCAACGGCCCGGCGAGATAGGACATGACCCAGCGCGTTTCAAAAACTTCGGGCGCATCTTCGTGAACGTTGTGCATGAGAAACACGCGGCTGCCGAGTCCGGCCAGCGTTTGTTCCATCAAATTACGGTCGAACTTGCCGCCACTCGCCGCGCCTTCCAGGCCTTCGAGCACGCGCGCCTTGTCGCGCTCGGTTTGCAATCTTCCCAAAAACCAGGTGCCGATGTTGGACAAGCCTTTGTAATCGAGATCAACCGGATTCTGCGTCGCCAGCACGACGCCCAAGCCGAACGCGCGCGCCTGCTTCAGCAGCGTCAACAACGGCGCTTTTGAAGGCGGATTCGCCACCGGCGGCAGATAGCCAAAGATTTCATCCATATAAAAAAGCGCGCGCAAACTGGTGGTGCCCGACTGCGCCCGCATCCACCCCAGCGTTTGATTGAGCAGCAGCGACACGAAGAACATGCGCTCCGCATCCGAGAGATGCGCAATCGAAAAGATGGCATGCCGCGGCTTGCCGGCTTTGGTGTAAAGCAAGTTTTGAATATCGAGCGCCTCGCCCTCCAGCCAGGATTGAAAACTCGGAGACGCAAGGAGATTGTTGAGTGACATCGCCAATTCCAAACGCTCTTTGCCTGGATAAAACGAGTCAAGATCGAACACGCCGATTTTGTTTACCGGCGGCGTTTGAATGGCATGAATCAAGGTCGCCAGATCGAGATTCACACCCTGCAGCCAATAATGATTGAGGATGGTGGAAATCAAAATATGCTCGCGGCTTTTGATGGGATCGGCATCGATGCCGAGCAGCCCGAGCAAGCTTGTCGCCGTTGTTGCAATGCGCTCGCGCAGCGCGTCGCTGTCTTCACGCACCGCTGCAGCCGGTGCGGCGAACGATTGTAGAATTGACACCGCTAAGCCGGCAGAGCTGCCCGGCGTGTAAATCGCAAACTCTGCCGACTCGCGCAAGCGCTTGATGCGCACACCCTCCTGGCCCCAGGAAGCCAGGCCATTTTTCCACAACTCGGCTTGTTTTGCGGCAAATTCTTCGGCACTGAGATTTTTCTTGCGAGCATCATCTTCATTGATCCACGGGCGAAAATCGTCCGGCTTAAGCTCGGGAAACGTGAGCAACAAATTGCCAAGATCGCCCTTGGGGTCGATGATCAACGCCGGAATGCCGTCGATGGCTGCTTCTTCCAGCAAGCCGATGCACAAACCGGTTTTGCCGCTGCCCGTCATGCCCACGCACATCGCGTGTGTCACGAGATCCTTCGAATCGTAGAGCAGAAGATTTTCTTTCGCCTTTTTCTCGGACAAATCGTAAGCGCGTCCGAGATAAAACACGCCGAGTTTTTCAAAATCGACCATGAATGTGTTCCTGGGTTTTGGAGAAAATCGTATGATGAACGGTTGCTTTCTAAGCGTGCGCGTAACAGGCTCATAACATGTGAGAACACCGCTTGAACACAGCACTGTTCATGCAACACCAAATTTAAGCGTGGCCGTTGTCAATGAAGTTGCGTCATCATCTTGCTAAAAAAGCGAACCTTTGTCAAGGGGATTTTGGGGACACAAACCGTGACGGTCAAACATCTTTGCTGTGCACAAGCTTTCACGGGTTTGGGCTTGCTCATTTTGCATTTTTTTGCTAACATCCCGCTCAATACAAAGCGCTTTCTTTGTTGATGAAGATCGACTTTGAATCTTTTTTGGTGTGACAGCGCGATAATTTGATAAAATCCATCGCTTTTTATCACACAAGTACAATTGCCAATCTCCCGCCCATATGCAGCAATCCTTTCATACAATAACGCTTGCCACTTCCGGCAAAGGCTTATACGACTTCACTAGCGAGGTGGCACGCTGGCTGGCCGACATCAAAGCGCAGAGCGGCTTGCTCACCGGGCGATCCGCTGTTTCGCCATCAATCCGAGGGGCCCGATGATATGCCCGCGCATGTTCGCACTGCATTGACGGCAACCAGCCTGAGCATTCCCATACAAAACGACAGACTCACGCTCGGCACCTGGCAGGGAATTTATTTGTATGAGCATCGTGCTGCGCCGCACCGGCGGAAAGTGGTGTTGCATTTTATTGGTGAGTAAGCTGCGCGTTACAAGATTGTGTAAAGTGCTAGACGTTTTTACACATTACACTTTTTCACCTTTCACAGCGAACAGTATCTCCAAACGTTTAAAAAACCGTTTTTAAAATGTGCATAGTCGCAACTCTCTTTGGAGGAAGGAATGCCCCGCGCCCTTCGTCAACTCGTTCTGCTTTACATGATGCTTCTGTGTTTTCAATCACTTTTCTCGCAATCGTTCGAATTCTATGCCGGCGCAGTCTATGATCCCAATGTTCCCACGCTCAAAAACGTTGTTGGCCATGACTGGGCCGAAAAAATTACGCTGCATCACGAGGCGGAACGCTACATTCACGCCCTTGCCAAAGCTTCGCCCCGCATCGAATTGATCAAATACGCCGAATCGTGGGAAGGCCGGCCGCTTTACTACCTGATCGTCGCTTCTGAAAAAAATCTCGGCCGCGTGGCAGAAATCAAACAAGCCATGCAAAAACTGGCGGACACGCGCAACCTGACCGCAACGCAGGCAGACGAGTTGATCAACAACATGCCGGCAATCGTTTGGTTGACATACGGCGTGCATGGCAATGAAATTTCAAGCACCGATGCGGCTTTGCTGATGGCGTATCATCTCGCCGCGGCGCAGAATGATTCCGTTAGCCAAAAAATTCTGGCGCAAGGCGTCGTGCTCATCGATCCCATGCAAAACCCTGACGGCCGCGATCGTTACGTCAACTATCTGCGCCAAACCCAGGGCCGCTGGCCGGACGAAAATCAACTCTCGGCGGAGCATAACGAATTGTGGCCTTCGGGACGGGTGAACCATTATCTCTTTGACATGAATCGCGATTGGTTTGCCAACACCCAGCCGGAAACGCAAGGACGCACGCGCAGCTTTTTGGAATGGCATCCGCAGGTATTTGTCGATTTGCACGAAATGGGTTCCGGGCAAACCTATTACTTTGCGCCGCCGGCTGATCCTAAAAATCCCAACATGACCGCGCAGCAAGCGGACTGGCTCACGCGCTTTGGCCGCAACAACGCCAAGTGGTTCGACCGCTTTCGCTTCGATTATTTCACGCGCGAAATTTTTGACTCGTTTTATCCGGGTTATGGCGAGGGCTGGCCGATTTTTCAAGGCGCCATTGGCATGACGTACGAACAAGCCGGCGCCGACGGCCTGGTGATTCAACGCGACGATGAAACGCTGTTGCGCTATCGTGATGCCGTGCACCATCATTTCATTGCTTCGCTGTCCACCGCGGAAATGGCAGCGAATAATCGCGTCGATCTGCTGCGTTATTTTTACAATTATCGCCGCACCGCGATTGAAGAAGGCAGCCGCGAGCTGCTGAAGGAATATATCATCGCGCCGGGCAGCGATCCCAATCGCGCCATCAAGCTGGCGACGCTGCTGTTGCAACAGGGCATCGAAGTCAAGCGCGCCGAGGCGGCATTCACCAACTCCCGCGTGCGTGATTATTTCGAAGGCAAACTTGTCTCGAAAAATTTTCCTGCCGGAACGTTTGTCGTTCCGCTGGCGCAACCGGCAAAACGTTTGCTCAAAACCCTGATGGACCGGCAAACGAACATGGACCAGGCATTCATCGAAGAACAATTGCAACGCCGCAAAAAGCGCCTGCCGGATGAGTTCTATGATGTCACCGGCTGGTCGTTGCCCTTGCTGTATAATGTCGAATGCTACGCTGCCGAAGTTCCTTCTACGGGAAATTTGAGCACACTCAAAACGCCGCCTGTCGCGCAAGGCCAGGTTCACGGCGGCCAGGCGCATCTTGCCTATCTGCTGGCCTGGGGCAAAAATACTGCTGC
>QEVD01000162.1 GCA_003576975.1 Candidatus Zhuqueibacterota bacterium | reverse complement strand
TGATGAATACAATCACGCCTTCTCGCGCATTCCGGAAAATTTCTGGCAGCGCGACGAACAATCCCACGGTCATGCGCTGAAGTGGACGCATACCCTCAGTGAGAAAACCTATTACGATCTTTCCCTCAATCACTCCAAGCAAGATTATTTGTTGACCCCCGGCGGCTTGCTGCCGCACGAGGTGCGCCAGCTTTATCTCGATCTCGGCAGCGTCAGCGCGCGCGACGATGATCAAGACGGGTTTTATGAAGCCGGATTTCCCGCGCGCGGAACTTATCACAATCGCAAAACTGAAACCACTGCACTCAAACTTGACTTCACCAGCCAATTGCATCGCCGCCATCAATTGAAGTCCGGGTTCGAACTGGCCTATTATGAAATGTTTCTCGGTGAAATCAAGTATCCGCAACGGTACAATGAACGCTGGGATCCGGAAGCCGGCGGCACACCGATTGACGATGGCCCCTGGCCCGCGCTCGGCAATTTCCGCGATTTCTACACCCGCACGCCGACGAATGCCTCGTTTTATTTGCAGGATAAAATCGAATACGAAAGCCTCATCGTCAATGCCGGCGTACGATTCGATTTTTGGACGCCCGGCGCACAAGTCGACGACAAACTTGACGACGCCACCAGCATTTTCGGCACAAAACTGAAGATGACGTTTAACCCGCGTTTGGGCATTTCGCATCCCATTACCGACAAAGACATTTTGTATTTTCAATTCGGGCGGTTTACCCAGCAAGTTGATTATCAATTTCTCTTCATTCAAGACACGCAATCTTCCGGCGCGCTGCAACTGCTCGGCAATCCCAATCTCGGCTCCGAAGAAACCACGCAGTATGAATTGGGCGTCAAACACGCGTTCGGCGAGGAAGTCAAATTCGGCGCCACTGCCTTTTTCAAAGACTACAACGGCTTGCTGAATACCGAAACGCGCGGCCGCGAACCCTTTACTTATAGCGTTTATATCAATCGCGATTTTGGCAGCGCGCGCGGCCTGGAGTTTTCGCTGGAAAAACGCTACAGCCATTTCACCTCGGGATTCATCAATTACACGCTCGGTTATGCCACCGGCAAAAGCTCGAGCTATCGTCAGGGCTATGATTTCGGCGCGCGCGGCCAGCCCATTCCCATTCGCGAATGGCCGCTGGATTGGGATGTGCGCCATTCGTTGAATGTGAATTTCGATTTTCGCGTGATGTCGGGCGCGCGGCCTTCACTCTTCGGCGTGCGCTTGCCGGAAGAAATGGGCGTCAATGTCGTGTGGCGTTTTGAATCCGGCAAGCCCTATACACCTTCGGGCCGGGCGAGCGATCAATACACGACGCGCAATTCCGCGCGCCTGCCGTATCGTACCTGGATCGACTTACGTGCGAACAAGGATTTTCGCTTTTGGGGCATGAAATATACGGCGCTGCTCGAGATCAAAAACCTCACCAACCGCCGCAATGCGCGCGCGATTTATGAGGAAACCGGTAGTGTGCTGGCGTTTTATCGCCCGCAGGATTTGAATCCTTCAGCGTTTACGGCAGGGCGAAATATCTTGTTCGGCATGGCATTAGAATGGTAAAAAGAGTATTCTGCATGTTCCTTCGAAATGAGGCCCCGTTACCGGGCTGTCACGAAACTGAGTCGTCAGGAATTTGACTATGAAAAAACCTCTGACGTTCCTACTGCTTTTCTTTCTCGTTGCCGGCGCCGTATTCGCCGGCGATAAAGCCAGGCATGAAGCTGCTAGAAAAGGCAAAAAGCCGGGTTTTGATAAAACCGCAGTAGCGCCGCCTTTTACACAAACCAAATTTCATCAGGTGGGCAATCTCTGGCTCGCCGTAACGAACTTCGGTATGTTTGGCAACGAAGGCAACCGGCCAAGCTGTGAATTCCCGGCAAATTCCAATATCGATTATCTCTTCTCTGGAGCGATTTGGATTGGCGCCATCGTCGACCGCCCCGACGGCACCGGTGTTGACACGCTTGTGTCACACGGCTACGATGGCTGGCAGCCTTCCTGGTATGAACTCTTCCCGGGTTTTGCTGAGGCAGATTCTATCGTTGAGCGCACCACGCGGCCGAATACGCCGAATTATGATTCGCTGGCAGTTTCCGAGCAGGATTACGTTGCGGTTTATACCGACACTAACACCGCTTTTGGATCTTTGATTTTTTGATTGAAAATATCTCCGGCCTCATTGGCCCGCCGCGCACCTTCAAAAAGCTTTTCATGGGGGTTTATGTTGACGGCGATTGCGGCCATCGCAGTATTCCCAGTTATTGGTCGGATGATATTACCGGGTTCTTGCGCGTCAATAGCGACGGCGATACCGTCAACGTCGCGTGGATCAAAGACAACGACGGCGACAACGGCTTGACGCCGGGCGTGACCGGCATTCGCGTGCTTTTCCCGGATCCCAAAACGATATCCTACAATTGGTGGGATCCGCCAACCGACTGGGGTCCAACGAATCCCGCCAATCCCTTTGATTATTCGGGCCACCCGGATACCGACGCCAAGAAATATCGCATCATGTCCAACGGTGAGATTGATCCAGACCAAACAAAATCAAATCCGCCCCCCGGCATCCCCATTGACGGAATGGATACGCGTTACTTCCTTTCGTTCGGGCCGTTCGATGTGCCGCCGGACAGCACGCTCAAGCTCACGCTTGCTTACCTCGGCGGCCAGCCGGAGGGTGAAAACGATGAGTTCGACGATTTAGGCATCAATGCGCGCTGGGCGCGCGATGTTTATGACAATCCGCCCGCGGACGGTATTCCGGACTTCTCCGGGCCGCCGCCGCCGCCCTCGCCAAACATGGAAATCATTCCGAGCGATCAAACGGTCACGATTCGTTGGGATAATTCCTCGGAAAGCACGATCGACAAATTCAGCCGCTTGCAGGATTTTCAAGGCTATCGCATTTATCGCAGCCGCAGCGGCATTTTGAACGAGATGGAAAAATTGGGAGAGTATGATCAAGTCGATGGCTTCGGATATGATTTCGGTTTCGATGCCTTGAACCCGATTACTGATCCGGCTAACGGCAAAGTTTGGTATACATATATCGATCGCGGCTTGACCAACGGCGAGTTTTTGTATTATGCCGTCACAGCATTCGACAGCGGCTATGCGCCCACCGGCCTGGAATCGCTGGAAAGCAGCCCGGTGATCAATCTTAAACAGGTTGCGCCCTCAACAGGCCCGGAACAGCAACAAGCCATTCAAGAAGTGCTGGTCGTGCCGAATCCTTATCGCTTGAGCGCGAATTATGTGGACATCGGCTGGGAACGCGGCACAGCCGACACCGATCGGCGCATTGATTTCACGAATTTGCCGCCGAGGTGTACGATTCGCATTTATTCGCTTGCCGGCGATTTGCTCGACACTATCGAGCACGACTATCCCGCAAAAAGCGCGATCCGGCATTCCGAATCATGGGATCTCGTAACGCGCAACATTCAGGCGATTGCGAGCGGCATTTACCTGTTTACCGTTACGTCGGAAACAGGCACGTACGTTGGCAAATTTGCGGTTATCTACTAAGGAGCGGCCATGTCTATGCGAAAAATGATTCTCATTTTGACTGCCGTTTTGCTGCCGGGAGCAGGGTTGCTGGCGCAAACCGATCGCGATTTGGAATTGCGCGACACGGCCGGCCGCGGCAAAGTCGGCACAACCGGCATGCAATTTCTCAAAATCGGCGTGGGCGCACGCGCCGTGGGCATGGCAGAAGCCTTTGTGGCTTGACGGCGAGTGAGAACAAACAAGTTTTGCTCAGCCACGTCGAATGGCCCGCTGACATCAATTATGAATTCGGTGCGGCTGTGTTGCCGCTGGAAAATATTGGCGTGTTCGGCGCTTATGTCGGCATGCTCACCACCGGCGATATGAAAGTTACCGTGCCCTATCAAGGCTGGACCGGCGGTTATTTCAACGCCAGCGATTGGGTGGTGGGAGTGACGTATGCGCGCAAGCTCACCAATCGCTTTTCCTTCGGCGGCAGCGTGAAATACATCACGGAATTTCTCGGCAACGAGCAAGCGAGTAATTTTGCCATGGATGTCGGCACCTTGTTCGACATCGGCGTGCGCGGCCTCAAGTTCGGCATGAGCATCACGAATTTCGGACCGGATGCCAAGTATTTTCGCGAGCAGTTCGCCCTGCCCATTGATTTTCGCCTGGGCTTGATGATGGATATCTATCGCAGCGATTTCAACACGGTAGTCGCGACTTTTCAAGGCAATCATCCGAATGACAACATCGAACAGCTTGCGTTCGGGTTGGAGTATAAATTGAAAGACGTGGTGGCGCTGCGCACCGGCTATCGCACCAACGTGGAACTTGAAACGTTGGACAAAGTTGATGAGCCGTTCGAAGGCCTTTCCTTCGGCGCGGGCGCGAAATTCGGATTCTCCGGCGTCAAAGCGCAACTGGATTATGCCTATTCCGATTTTGGCTTTTTGGACACAGCACAGCGCTTTAGTATTGCGTTTCAGTTTTGAGGGAGGCTTTTAGCCACGGATTTGCACTGATGTACACGGATTAAAAAATTTTTGAAAGAAACCATTTGGACCATAAAAAATCAGTGAAAATCCGTGTTCATCCGTGGCTCAAGAAAAAGTGACCGGTAGTGAAAGGTAGATTGAGGATTTTATTGCTGTTTGCCGTCAATGCGATATTTGCTGATCTCCAAAATCACGGGTGCAACAAAATTTAAAAATACGTAATGACGCTTCCCCGTACGAACATAAAAAATTCAGTAGCGCATGAGTTCTGTTTCACAGGAAAGGTAACAATACATGGGCCTCTGGTCCTCCATCAAAAACAAAATCAAGAAAGCCGCCAAAAAAGTTTGGCGGGTGGTGAAGGCTGTTGTTAGAGTCGTGGTGCGCGTGGTGATGACGGTGGTTGGCCTGGTGCTCGGCATTTTCGATCTCTTGCTCGGCTTTGTGGCGTGGCCGCCGAAGAAACTGCGGCTGCACATCTTCATTCTTTCTGATCAAAACGGGCCGCTGGTCAATCCCGGCGACCTGACTCTCGCGATTGACTTCGCGCGTAAGACGTTAAAAGATCGCTTCAATGTCAAGTTATTGCCCTACAGCGAAGGCATGGTCGAGATCATCACCGCGCCCGCGCCTTCTGCGGCATTGGTCGTGCATTGCGATTCCGGCGCGTTTAAAGAAGAGTTCGGCGAAGCGGGCGAGTATTTTGCGAAACACCTGGCCGGCTGGAACGCAATCCCGATTTCATTGACTTTTCCAATTACGGCATTCGTCGTGCGCGATATTGTGGGCAAGCAGGGCTGCTCTCTCGGCCCGCTCTCGGATTATTTAACTCTCGATCTCGCCGGCGTGAAGAGTGACAGCACGCTGGCGCATGAAATCGGCCATTCGTGCAGCCTCTGGCACTCTAAAACACAATCGAATCTGATGTGGCCCGATACCAAACGGGGCAATCAAGTCAAATGGTTTCAGAAGAACCTGCTGCGCAGCTCACGACACGTCATGTATTGGTGATCTATTAGAGAAAAACCGTCGGACGAAGGTGTTTTTTGGGTATGAAATAATACTCATGGAGTTTTCCATGCCAGCGCTTCGTAAAAATTGGTTTTTGCTGATCAAGCTCAGCGTCATCGTTTTTCTGTTTTCCGGCTGCGGCAGCGGCGAATTGCCCACCGCAGTGGAACAGCCACAGGAGTTGTTTGCGGTGTCGGTCAAACAACCTCCGGTGCTCGACGGCCGCGCCAACGATGCCGTCTGGCAACAGGCGCCGCGCTATCGCGTTTTTATCGATAACAACAGCGGCGTCAACGCGCCAGCAAGCGGTTTCTTGATGGAGTTCAAAGCCGCCTGGTGGAAAGAGACTGAAATCGATACGGCGCAAAACGTTACCTCCGAAGTCATCTATGTCGGCTTTCTGGCAACCTGGCCTGACGCCGACAAAAGCCTCTCCCGGCAAGTCTGGTCTTACGATCCCGCCACTGCAAAATGGTCGCAAAGTCAGCAAGGCTCGGATTGGATGATGATGTATTGGCTAAGCTCGGGAAAAGACAGAGATATTTGGTATTGGGATGCTGCCTTGACGAATCCCATGGGCTATTTTCAGGATATGACGCTCGAAGGCTTCCAATCCGGCCAAACCGTAACGCCCTACTTTGCGCGCGTCGACGGCCTGAACTTTCTCAACGATACGCCCACGAATCGCAACACGTGGGATCTTAACTACAATGACAACAAAACCCCGCGTGATTCGACGGATGATCGTCCGAAATTTGCCTGGAAAAACGATGCGGAGGTGACGCCGCCGGCATTACCGCCGGTTTATTCCGAAGCTTCAGAGAATCGCCAGTTTCTAATCGATTATGAAAGTGCTGTGCTCGCTTCTTCACCCTATGCCACCCCCAATAAAGCCGTCAGCCTGCCTTCATTCGTTTTGCAAGAGCCGCTCGGCGGGTCTGCGGACATTCGGTCGTTTGGGCGATACGAGAACGGTTATTGGACGGTCGAGTTCATGCGCAAAGGAACAGGCACGGAAACCAGCGACATTCCCTTTGATCCCGAAGAACGATTTTTTTCACAAGTTTTTGTGGTCACCGTTGGCAACAATGCCCTCTCCCCGTTTGAAAGCACAACAACGGGATTCAGACTCAACAACCCGGTACAGTTGACATTTCAGTTTATCCTTGAGGATTGAATTATGTGCAGCCTTCGCCGGCATATCACAATGGCAGCGGCGCTGCTCGCCTGGGCCGCGCTCAGTTCGTGCAACAATCAACCCACCGATCAGGGGCTTACCAGCGGCAGCAAGCCGCCGGAAACTGCTTTTGCGCCGTTGCCGCTGGACGGTTCGATGAACAATGCCTTCAAGCTGCGGCTCGAATGGCACGGCAATGATTCCGACGGCATCATTCAAGGTTACGAATATCGCATCACCGGCCCGTTGTTTGACAACACCTGGACATTTACCGAATCGTTTTTTGTGAATTTCAAGTTTCGCAACGGCTGGCACACCATTGAGGTGCGCGCGATTGACAATACCGGCACGGTCGATCCCACACCGGCCACGCTGAACTTTCATGTCTTGGGCCCCACGTTTGACCAGGGCATTTTGATCATGGACGATGAGCCGAATGCCGTAGCAACCGAGGCGCTCGTCGATGCCTATTATGACTCGCTGATGATAGGCGCGGGCTACACGCGCTATACGGTTTGGGATTATCAAGCACAGTTTGCAACCAGCCGGCCCGTGTTTACGCCGCCGCCCAACGACACCACCGGCACGATCGGCATTGGCGCATTCACCACGATCATTTGGTATACCACGGACGCCGGCAACATCGGTTTGAACGAACGCATTTTGCAGGATTACCTGGATATGGGCGGTAATCTCTGGGTTTGCGGCAGCAATGTCATCGAAGCCATTACCGGCAACTCGCCCACCGGCGTCGAATTCGCGCCGAATAGCATGCCGTATAAATATTTTCATGCGTTGCGCGCCAAGGCTGCCAATCTGAATTTGGATTGGCTGATTGGTTTGGATGATCGCTTTCCGGATGCTTCCACGAGTTATCAAGTGCCCAATACCACGATCTTTCAGTATTTCCTCACCGAGGTCAATCAACTCATTCCACAACCTGACGCCATGCCGGTTTATTTTTTCAGCTCGAATTACTACCGCGATACGCGGCGGGCGATTGACGTCAACAGTGAAGAGTTTGCCGGCACGCCGAACGCGATTGTTTACAAGGGCGATACGTTTAAAACGGCGCTTTTTGGCTTCCCCTTGGTCAGCATCGCGCGGGCGGGCGCGGCCAGTTTTAACATTGTTAACACTGCGGCGATGACCAAAACCGTGCGTTATATTTTGGAGCAAGAATTCCAGGAACCGAAATAATCCGATTTGCAACAGGTTCTGCCTATTGGGGCAAAATGATTATGATAAACTGGCAATTGCTTTTGCTCCCAAATGGTTTTGCAATGATTCATTCATTCGTTTGCGATAACAAGCCTGAATTCTTAAAGGATCAGGAGTTGCCGCGTGAAGCAGCAGAAGAGGAGTGTCAAAAAAAGCATAATGCCATTTCGCGCTAATTTTTTGTTACTTTGGGCGGCCATCGTATGGCCGGGCGAATTTGTTCTTTCTGAAACAGGCCTTCCCGTTAAAAGCAAAGGCGAAATTGAATTTTATTTTGACAGCGCCTCGTTTCGCGCGGCGCAAGGCCAGGTTTTGCAGGAATTTTATTATCAAATTCCCTTCGAACAGCTTGAGTTTCTTCCGGCCGGCGCCGGCTTTGATGCGGAATTCAAAACTGGCGTCACGCTTTCTGATTCTGCCGGCCAGGTGTTGCTGCGCGACGAATGGACTCAGCCCCTTGTCGCGGCCCAACGCGAGGAAATTGCGGGGCGTTCCCTCCCGAATCAATTCGAGCTGACGCTTTCTCCCGGCCGTTATTTCATTTCTCTTGCCGTCAGCGATAGCCATTCCGGCAAACAGGGTATCGCAGAGTCGTGGTTTCGCGCGCGCGCTATTCCGGAAAACGGCTTGGCGCTCAGCGATCTGCAGGCCGCAAGCAGCATCGCCGTTGATAGCTCGCAAAGCAAATTTTCCAAGAATGGCCTGAAGGTCGTGCCACATGCCAGCGCCGAGTTTAGCCCCTCACAGCCCTTGTTTTATTTTTATTTCGAGATCTATAATCTCGCGCCTGCGGATAGTTATGAGGTGCATTATAGCATGAAAAATGCGCGCGGCGAGGTTCTACGCTCACTGCCGGCCAAAATGGCGCGTGCGCAAGCTTCCTCCAGCGTCGAAGTCGGAGGCATTCATGCCGGCAATTTGCCGGATTCGATTGCGTTTCTGGCAATTGATGTGCGTGAGCGAAGGGCGGGCGAGCGTGCGGCAATTGAAAAGGCGTTTCGCATTCGCGCGAGCGCCGCGGCTTGGCGCGAACATTTGCCGGATATCGAATTGGAGCAAATGACAGAAGCGGAGTTCAAGTTGCATCTCGAGCAGGCGCAATATCTGTTGTCGGACGATGACAAAGGCATGCTAAAGGCGCTGGAGGTGGGCGCGCAGAAAAGTTTTGTGGGCCGGCTGTGGCGCCAACTCGACCCCCAGCCGGAAACGCCTGCGAATGAGTTTCGTGAAGAGTATTACAAGCGTGTGCGTTATGCCGAAGAAAAGTTCAGCTCGGGCTTCAGCCCCGGCTGGAAAAGCGATCGCGGACGCATCGCGATCAAATTTGGCGCGCCGAATGAAGTGGAGCGTTACCCGGCAAAAACCACGGTGCGGCCTTACGAAGTGTGGACGTATTACCGCGAAGGCCGCAAGCAGTTTATCTTTGCCGATATTGAAGGCTTTGGGAAGTATGTTTTGATTTATTCGAGCGACGAGCGGGAGTTGACGCGCCCGGATTGGAAAATGATTATCGACGCGCGCTGATCATTTTCACGGCATGGGCAGGAAATCCGGCGGCAGAACGAGCGATAACAAGGTGCCGATAACGATAATGCCGATCGCCACCCAGCGCTCGGGCACGGCATTGTCGCGCACATAAATGATCGAACAGAAGAGGGTACACATGGTGAGGCGCGTCGCCCAGGGGGCGTAATCGCTGACCCAGATCAAAAACACCAACAGCGCGATTGTCGTTACCGCCAGCAAGCGTGTCAAGAATACCGAATTATCAGAAAGCTTCATGAGCCATCCACCTGAGGTGTTTTCCAAAAATTCTATACGGCTGCCGGCGTGAAGCCGCGCGCGGCAGCCAATTCAGCGCGCGCCGGGGTTAAACATAGCCAAGATTGCGCAACTCATTTTCACGATCCCGCCATTTTTCTTTCACCGCCACAAACAGTTCCAAGTAAACCGGACGTTCGATCAACGCTTCCAGCTCTTCGCGCGCCTGCTTGCCCACCTGCTTGAGCGCGCTGCCGCCTTTGCCGATCATGATTCCTTTTTGCGATTCGCGTTCGACATAGATCACGGCGCGAATGTAATCCTTATGGCCGGGGCGTTCGATGAACTCTTCGACGGTTACGCTGGTGGAATAGGGAATTTCTTCGCCATAGCGCAGAAAAATTTTCTCGCGCACAATCTCGGCGGCGAGAAACCGTTCGGGGTGATCGGTGATCAGATCGGTGGCGTAAAACGGTTCGTGCGGCGTGAGATACTTTTCGAGCAGGCCGGCCAGCAACTCCAAGCCGTCTTTGTGCAACGCTGAAATCGGCACGATTTCCTTGATCTCCGGCCGCGTGCGCAAATTCGCTATCAGGGGCAGCAACACATCCTTGTTGATGCGGTCGATTTTGTTGATGGCCACAATCACCGGGCGATTGGTGTCGGCGAGGCGGTCCAGAATTTTGGCATCCATCGCGGATAGTGCCGGCTCGGGTTCGATTAACATCAACTCGACGTCCGCTTCTTTGATGGCGGCATATGCCGTGCGCACAAAGGTGTGCTGCAATTGATAACTCGGCTCCAAAATCCCCGGCGTATCGAAAAAGATCATTTGACTGTGGGGCCGATTGAGGATGCCGAGAATGCGCTTGCGCGTGGTTTGCGGTTTGGGAGAAACGATCGACAGCTTGAACTCGAGGAGCGCGTTCAGCAAAGTCGATTTGCCGACATTCGGCTGGCCGATGATGGCGACATAGCCGGCGCGGAACGGTGTGCTTTCGGGCGTGCCTTGCGATTCCAAAACGGCTTCAGAAGATTTCGTGTTTTCGGATTTTGCGCCGTTGCCAGAAGACAACAGAGGCTCTGTGGTTTGCCACGCTTCCAAAGTTTTCACACTCATGGGTCGAATTCGATGGCTAAAGTTGAACTTCCCTGACGCGATACGACCCGCCGACCGTGGCTAGTCACTCACTAACGGAGACGCCCAAAGCTCCCGTCATAAAACAGATTTATTTTGAGCGTCACTACACGTATGTTGTACCCGCAGAGCGTTTATTCGCCGAGAGACATGATAAATTTTTATTGTTTTTTATGCCCCAAAATGCAGAGACGCCATCTCGGCGTCTCGGGAAATGCGCTGCTGTTTGCCGTATTGAACAGATCAGCAACGCATCAAAATCGGAAGAGAGTTGCTCGCCGCCAGCCGTGCGAGGCAGGAACTCTTCCATACCTGCCGCTGGCTGATCTTGCGGACGAGAGACGAGTTAGAGCGCGTTTGCTGTTCGTTACGCGGTCAGTCTGAAACGGGCAACTGTCACCTCACGCCATGATTCATTGGGATCGGCCGTGCGCCGCTTGCCTCCACTACAGACGGGTTGCGCTCAGCCACGGCTGTGTGTGACTGTGTCGCTGCAATTGATAGAATCCATAGCAACCCGAGTAGAATCGTCATCATGACAGTTACAAAGAGAGACCTCTTCACCGCTCCTCCGTTAAGCTAGGTTCGCAACTCATACCATTCAGGTGATTAATATTTAATATGCCCGGGCAACCAGCACGCGCTGCGTCGAGGGCTTGCCCGTGATCAGGCATTTGCCCGCTTCTGGTTTGCCATCGAGCGGAATGCAGCGAATCGTGGCCTTCGTCTCTTCTTGCAGACGCTCTTCGGCCTCGCGCTCGCCGCACCAATGCGCCCAGAAAAACTTCGCCTGGGCAGGGTCATCGATTTGCTGCTTGAATTGTTCGTAATCGTCGATCTCACGCGTATTGCGCTCACGAAATGCCAGCGCGCGCTGATACAGGCCGGCCTGAATCTGTTCGAGAGTGCGCAGAATTTCCTGCGTCAAATCCGCCTGCGGCGCCACACGCTTTTCTCCGGTATCGCGGCGCACCAACACAACATTGCCGCTTTGCACATCTTTCGGGCCAAGTTCGATGCGAATCGGGACCCCGCGTTTTTCCCATTCGTTGAATTTGTAGCCCGGGCGATAATTATCGCGATCATCGACTTTGAAATTGAATTTGCCCCGCCACTCGGCAACGAGTTGGTTGGCGCGTTCCATGACGAGCGCCTTCTCCTCGTCTTTCCGCCAAATCGGGACCAGCACGACCGGAAGCGGCGCAAGCTTGGGCGGCAATACCAAACCGTTGTCATCGCTATGCGCCATGATCACCGCGCCCACCAGGCGCGTCGACACGCCCCAGCTCGTGGCCCATACATATTCCAGCGCGCCCTGTTCGTTGAGATACTTGACGTCAAACGCTTTGGCAAAATTCTGCCCGAGATTGTGCGAAGTGCCGGCTTGCAGCGCCTTACCGTCTTGCATCATGGCTTCGATGCAATACGTACGCAACGCTCCGGCAAATTTCTCTTTTTCTGTTTTGAGGCCGGCGATGACGGGGATCGCCATATAGTCCTCGGCAAATGTCTTGTAAACCTCGAGCATTTGCCGCGTTTCTTTTTCCGCCTCTTCCAGGGTCGCGTGCGCCGTATGGCCTTCCTGCCAGAGAAATTCCGTGGTGCGCAGGAAGAGCCGCGTACGCATCTCCCAGCGCACGACATTTGCCCATTGGTTGATTAAAATCGGCAGATCGCGATAAGATTGAATCCATTTGCGGTACATCGACCAGATGATGGTCTCGGACGTGGGGCGGACCACCAATGGTTCTTCCAGCTTTTTGCCGCCGCCCTGAGTGACGATCGCGCATTCCGGCGCAAAGCCTTCAACATGCTCCGCTTCTTTCTGCAAGAAGCTTTCGGGTATAAACAGCGGAAAATAGGCGTTAACATGGCCGGTGTCTTTGAACATCTTGTCAAGGCCGGCTTGAATCTTTTCCCAAATGGCGTAGCCATTCGGGCGAATCACCATGCAGCCTTTGACCGGTGAATAATCCGCCAACTCGGCTGCGCCGATGACATCGGTATACCAGCGGGAATAATCTTCAGATCGTTTGGTAATGCGTTCGGAACGTCCTGTTAATTGCTCTTCCGCGTTTTTTTCTGTTTCCATGAGTCCTGCATTTCTTTAAAAAAATAGGGACAGCCACTGATGCCGCTGTCCCTTCCTAGGTTTGAAAAATCGACGCAAAATATACCATTTGAGCCAGAGATTGTCAAGCCGAATTTCGGCTTGACCAAATTGGGGTGAACAAAAATTTTTTGGTGAATTATTGTTCAGAGGGAAAGATGCCGCGGCAATTCTTGAAGATTTACACAGTGGGCGATAGTGGGATCGAACCACCGACCTCTGGTATGTGAGACCAGCGCTCTAACCATCTGAGCTAATCGCCCATGAACGCTAAATGAACGCGCGAAAAATAGCGATTGAGCCTCCCAAAGTCAAGTGAAATGTCCCAATCGCAACGGGGGGGTACAGCAACATGTGATCTCAACCATATCTTCCTTCGATATACTCCGCGGTTTTTGGATTTGCCGGTGTGAGGAAAAGATCTTCTGTGCGGCTGTGCTCGATCAATTCGCCGAGCAGCATGAAGATGCACTCATCGCTCACGCGCCGGGCTTGCGCCATGTTGTGCGTGACAATGACGATGGTATAGCGGCCGGCCAGTTCGAACATCAGCTCCTCGATGCCCCGCGTCGCTTCGGCATCGAGCGCGGAACAAGGCTCATCCATTAAGATGATTTCCGGTTTGAGCGGCAGCAGGCGGGCGATGCACAGCTTTTGTTGCTGCTCCAGTTGCAGGCTCGTGGCACGCGTGTGCAACTTGTCTTTCAAATCTTTCCATAACGACACATTCTGCAGCGCCTGTTCAACCGCCTCATCCAGCAGGGATTTTTTCAGATCTTTGCGCTCGGAATGAATGCGCAAGCCGAACACGATATTTTCATAGACGGAAATCGGCAGCGGATTCGGGCGTTGAAACACCATGCCGATGGCCTTGCGCAACTCCGGCAGCGAGACGTCCGGATCATAAATGTTCTTGCCAAGCAGCTTGATTTCACCCGTCGTGGTGACGTTGCCATAACGCTCGTTGACGCGGTTGAAGCAGCGCAATAGCGTGGTTTTACCGCAGCCGGAAGGCCCGATCAGCGCGGTGATGATGCCGCTTTTCACCTTCACGCTGACGTTGTTGATACCACAAACTGAGATTGTTGGTGACGATGCTGTATGCCAGGGAATCGCTCATCCGAAAATTCCGTTCACGTAATCATAGGTTTTCTGCTGCGAGGGCGTATCGGAAAAAATCACCTCGTTGCGGTCAATTTCGATGAGATCGCCGTTGAGCAAGAAAGCCGTGCGGTCCGCCAGGCGGCGCGCCTGCTGCACCAGGTTGGTGACGAGAATGATGGTGACTTGCGTACGCAACTCCTTGAGCACGTCTTCGATGCGCATGGTGGTCACGGGATCGACGGCAATGGAAAATTCATCGAGACAGAGGATTTCGGGCTGATGCGACAGCGCCCGCGCAATGGTCAAACGCTGCTGTTGCCCGCCGGAAAGCTTGGTGCCCAGGCTTTGCAGGCGATCTTTGACTTCGTCCCACAAGGCCGCCTGGCGCAGGCAGCGCTCGACGAGCGCATCCAAGTCAGACTTGTTGCGCATCCCGGCCATGCGCGGCGCAAAGGCGACGTTATCATAAATCGACAACGGCAAACCGACCGGCAAGGGAAACACCATGCCGATTTTGCGCCGCAATTCAAAAACATTCTTGATTTGCCGGACATCTTGACCATCGACTTTGACCTCGCCGAGCACGCTACTGCCGGAAATGAACTCAATCGTGCGATTGATGACCTTCAGCAGCGTGCTTTTGCCCGATTGCGCCGGACCGATGACGGCCAAGATCTCGTTGCAGTGCACGTCCAGCGAAATGCCGCGCAGCGCCGTGGCCTCGCCGTATTTGACGATAAGATTGGAGATTTCGATTTTTTTCTGATTGGAATGTTGCATTGCTCCTGCCGCGAATTCACAAATCACCACTTCTTGCGCGCGCGTAAATAAACCCGCAGGCCAATGGCCAGCGCGTTGACCAGCAACACCGTTCCCATCAAAACCACCGCAGTGCCGTAGGGCAATGCTTTCGGCACATCCGGCACTTGCGTTGAAATGGTAAAGAGGTGCATGGAAAGCGCCATGCACTGATCGAATAACTTGTAAGCGAAGATATCGCCCTCGGCAATTGCTTTAAAGAAGACGGCGCCGGTGAACATGACCGGCGCGGTTTCACCGGCGGCGCGCGAGACTTGCAAAATGATGCCGGTCAAAATACCGCTGATAGAGTTCGGCAAAACGATGTGGCGAATGGTTTGCCAGCGTGTCGCACCCACGTTCCAGCAGGCGTCGCGAAAAGCCAGGGGCACGGCGGCGAGCGCCTCTTTCGTGCTGGCAATGATCACCGGCAGAGTCATGATGGCCAGCGTCAAAGAGGCCGCGAGAATCGAGCGGCCCATGCGCGCGAACAACACAAAAGCGCCCAAGCCGAAGAGTGCGTGTACGATGCTCGGCACGCCCGCAAGATTGACCACCGCAAGATTGACGATGCGCGTGAACCAGTTATCGCGCGCATACTCGTTGAGATAAACCGCGGCCAGCACGCCGATGGGCGCGGCAATCAGCAACGAAATGCCGACAAGATAAATTGTGCCGAGCAACGGCGCCCAAATGCCGCCCGCACGCATGCCGCGCATGGGATTGGTGACGAGGAAATCGAGCGACAAGATCGGTGCCGCCTGATAAAATAGGTAGCCGATAATCAACAGCAGTGGCGTGATCATGAGCAGCGTCATCACCAGAAAAACGATTTTCGCTAGCATCTCCGTGCGTTTTTTCTTGCGTACCAACGCCGTGGTCGTGAACTTTCCTTGCGCCGCCGGTTGCTTGGCGGCGCTTGCGGGTTGCAGAATGCTGGCTGCCACAGGTTTTTGATGATCCATAATAACGTCACCGTTGGTCACATTTTATACAAACACAATGTCGCACAGCGGGGGCCCGGGCAAACTGGTCCGATTGCGATTCCAACGCAGCGAATTAACGCTAGCGGTGAAGCAACCACGGCCGTCACTTGCCGCGAATTCCCTTGACCACCAAATCTGCGACGAGATTCACCAGGAACGTAATCGTGAACAACAGAATACCGATAATAAACAAGACTTGATAGTGTTCGGAGCCGACCGGGGCCTCGCCGAGTTCGGCGGCGATGGTGGCCGTGAGCGTGCGCACGGAATCGAGCAGACTCGTGGGAAGATTGACGGCATGCCCGGTGGCCATCAGCACGGCCATAGTCTCGCCCACGCCGCGGCCAATGCCAAGCAACACGGCCGCGAGCAAGCCGTTCTTGGCCGCGGGCAGCAGCACGCGATAAATCAACTGCCAGCGCGTCGCGCCGAGGGCGAGCGCGGCTTCACGATAGGAATCCGATACGGCTTTGAGAGAGTCTTCCCCGATCGATACGATGATCGGGACGCTCATCAAGGCGAGAATGATGCCGCCATTCAAAACCGTCAAACCGATGGGCGCATTGAAAACGTCGATGATGATTGGATTCATCACCGTCAAGCCGATAAAGCCCCACACTACCGAGGGAATGGCGGCGAGCAATTCGATCACAATCTTCAGCGTTTCTTTAGCTTTCTGGCCGCAGAATTCCGAAATAAAAATCGCCGCACCCAAACCGAAAGGCACGGCGATCAGCATTGCTAGTCCGGTGACACTGAAGGTGCCGGCAATCAACGCGAGCACACCATAGCGTTTGTTGGCGGCCGAGGTTGGGTACCACTCCGGGCTGGTGAAAAATTCGCGCAGATTCAAGCCTGAGAACAGATAACCGGCGCCCTCGCGAAAAACAAAAATGAAAATCAGCGCGACGAACACAATCGCGCTGATGCCGCAAAACCAGATCAATCCCTCGATGAGAGATTCGCTCAGTGTTTCCAGACGGCGGCGGTTCATGGTTTAGTGGTTCCCTGCGTTTTCACCTGCGTCCGGTGAAAGCTGCGCCATGGGCACATAGCCCGATTCGGCGACGATCTTTTGGCCTGCCTCCGAGTGAATCCAGTCGAGATATTTTTGGGCATGTTCACTGGGTGTTCCCGAGGTGTACATATACAGCGGGCGGGCAATAGGATAGGTTTGATTCAAGGTGGTTTCGATCGTGGGCGGATACGCCGGATCATTTGCGGTTTTCTTCACGCGCAACATTTTCACACCGGGAGTGGCGTAGCCCATGCCGCTGTATCCAATCGCGCACGGCGTCTTGGCAACCAGTTCGACGACGTCTTTCGAGCCGTTCATATCCACCGAACCGAGCTTGAAATCGAGCGCATGGCCTTTGGCCTTGCCAATGGCTTCGCGAAAGTATTCGTAGGTGCCAGAGTTGGATTGCCGGCTGATGCGGATAATTTCATCGTTGGAACAGGAAGAATTCGTAACGCCCAGTTGTGACCATTTCACCATCGTGCCCTCCGAACTGTAAATATCCGCAAGCTGCTCCAGCGTAATTTCCTCCAGCGGATTGTCTTTGTGAACATACACGGCGAGCGCATCATATCCGACGATATACTCTTGCGGTTCTTTGCCGGTGTTGGCCTTCGCGCGCGCGATTTCATCTGCGTGCACTTGCCGGCTGCAATTGGCAATATCAACGGTGCCATTGATCAGCGCGGCAATACCGGTTCCCGAGCCGCCGCCGGAAACTTCCACGGAAACGGTCGAATCCACCGCGGCATACTCTTCGGCCCACGCTTGCGCGACGTTGACCATGGTATCCGACCCGGCATTTTGAATTGTGGGTTTTTCGACTCTCCCGCCGCCGCAACCGAGTAGCGCTAGCCCGAACGCGACCGCGAAAACCGCGCTCTTTTGGACGGACGATTTGAAGCGAATCACTTTCATCACTTTTCCTCCCGTGGGTTTGATTACTGAGGATCGACGATTAAATAACTTTTCCAATCTCCAACCGCGAATAGACGCGAATCATCGCGAAGTAAAAAGCATTAGCGACTATTCGCGTTGATTAGCGGTTTAAAGAAAATGAGTAAGTTATTTAAATGGCAATCCTGAAAAAGTTAACTCCTGTGCGGTCTCAGCGGCTGGCCATCTGTTCTTTATGGCATATTGTCGCCGAGAATCGCTTGCACTAAATCTCGAATATGCGTTTCCAGGTAACTGTAAGTTTTTTCATAAACCGCGTGCACTTCTTCCGGTGTGCCTTGTGCTTGTGACGGATCCTGCACCTCCCAGGGAATGCTCACCGTTTTGGTCGGCGGCGGCGGAAACGCAGTTTGCGCGGTTTCGCTCAAGGCAACGATCACCTGATAATGTTCGAGGTTGACGATTTGATTGACGTACTTCGAGCTTTGGCGCGAAATATCGACGCCTTTCTCTTGCAGGAAGCTCACGGTTCCCGGATCGATCGGCTTCGGCGTAATGCCGGCGCTGCTAAAGATGAATTTCGAAATGCCAAGCCGGTTGCCGATGGCCTCCGCCATCAAGCTCGTGCTGGCATTGCCTTCATCCACGAATAAGATGCGAAACACCTCCACGCCCTGATGCTTGATGTATTTGCCGGTGCACATGTACAGCACTTCTTCGCAGATGTTGCACGATTGGTCGGCGACGCGCTCGAAGCGGCTGGCGATCAGCATCAACGGCGCGAGCGCCTCCAGCGGCAGCCGGCCGGCTTCACGCAAATGCACCAGCTCGGAATTGATGGTGTTGCGAATCGTATCGACGCGATCCTCCATTTCGAGCGTCGCCAGCGCCAGTTCCTGGTTTTGATCGATGAACGCCTGCATGGCATTGCGCAGCATCGGAATCGAGATGTTGGCAATCTCGACGAACCGGTCAAAGGGCGGCAGGGGAGAGAGGGCGGTGACCGTCAAGGTGTGCCGCGCGATGCTCTCGGCGTAATCGCCGATGCGTTCCAGTTCGTTGTTGATCTTGATCACGGCGTACACAAAGCGCAATTGCCCGGCTACCGGCTGTTGCCGCACCAGAAACTCCAGGCATAAACGATCCAGCTCTTTTTCCAATTCGTCGATATACTGATCGCGCAAAATTACGGAATAGGCGTTTTTGCGATCACTTTTGATGAGGGCTTGCAGGCTTGCTTTCAGCGCGCGCTCGGCGAGATTGCCCATTTCGATGACTTTGCGGCGTATCAAATCCATGTCTCGTTGCAGACTCTCTTCAAAATGAGAAATCATTTCGTTCTCTCCTTTGCCCTGACGCTGATGTTATGGCGCGCAGCAGCACGCTTCACGCCGGTAGATTCGAGCAAAACCGCCTATCATTAAATCGGCGTGTTATATGTGAAAATTCTGTCAAAGAATCAAGGCCTAACATTCGCCGCGCCAGTGCGGGGGGCAAAGGTAATAAAGTTCGATTGCTGCGGTTTTCCGCCGCAGCGAGGTTTCCGCTCATTGTGCTTGTCGCCAATCCGGAGTCAGGCGGAACGCTCATCTAAACCAACATGCTTGATCGTGCGCGCTTCGACCATATACACAACTTCTTCGGCAATATTCGTGGATAAATCGGCAATCCGTTCAAGGTTTTTGCTGACCAGAATCAACGACAGGCCGCGGGAAGTATTGCCGGGAGCATTCGCCATGTGCGTAATAAAGTCGCGCAAAATCTGCCGGTTCAGCGTGTCGATTTCGTCGTCTTTGCGGCATACCGCGATCGCCGTTGCGGCGTCGCGGTGAACAAAAGCATCGATGGCGTCGCGCACCATGTGTTGCGCCAGCTTCGCCAGAAGAGGAATATCGCGCAGCGGCTCGAACAGCGGTTCGCGCTGAAGCTGAAGCGTGTTTTCCGCAATGTTCACCGCATGATCTCCGATGCGCTCCAAATCATTATTGATCTTGAGCGCGGACACCACCCGGCGCAGGCTGCCGGCCATGGTCTCGTGGTAGGTGAGCAGCGAAATGCAAATTTTTTCAATTTTGATTTCGAGCTGATCGATCAACACATCTTCGTCGATCACTTTTTGCGCAAGCGCCGCATCGCGATTTTGCAGCGCCAGAATGGCCGTTTCCACCGCCTTCTCCGCCAGCGAGGCCATGAACAGCAACTCGCTCAAAAGTTCATCCAGCTCCTCGTCAAAACGTTTGCGCATCGCCAAGCCTTATACAAATTCTCCCAGCGTTCCGTCATCAACAACGGAGGGTAACCATCTGAAATTACCTGCACGTAATTTTTGTGTTAAGAAGCGATTAAAAGTTGAAATTGGCCTGCGAGCGAATTTGAAAGACGGTCTCTGCGCCTTCGGGAACGGGTTTCGTCACCTCCCCATTGATTTGCAAACGCGTAGATTTGCCGAAGCAAAATGCCGGGCCAAAGCGGAACACCAGGCTTTCGTCGTCGGCCTTGTCGTTCGGTTCGACGTAGGACACGCCTCCAGCCAGCTCGAACGCATCCAGTCCGCCCAAGCCGGCATTTGCATGCTCGAATTTTGCCGTGTAGCGGCCGGTCACATCTGCAATGAGAAAATGGCTGCCCTCGGCTGCGCCGATCGCTTCCTTTGCCAGCGCGCCATAAGCCAGTCCGCCTTCGATATCCACCTGGCATTTAGAGGAAGGACGATGCAAAGAGATGCCGAAATCCGGCGCGATCATGGTATTCGTGCCGGATGGCGCCGCAGTGCCCGCCGGGGTTTGATTTACGGCAGTGATCCGGTTGGCCGCGCCCGAAACGCCAATTTGCAAATGTTCATTCACCAAGAGATTGGCCCGCCCAGTAAACGATTTACCGTTATTCACAAAATTGTTCTTGTTTTGGCCCGCATCTTCGCGTACGCCTTCGCCCGCGCCGTTGGCAACATTCACCGCGATTTGCAGGCCTTTTCCCGGCCGGCGGCCCAGTTCCACGCCGATTTGACGCGCGGAAAAATTATATTCGACCAAGAACTCTGCAGCAGCGCTGCGTTCAACCAGCAGAAGATTCGTTGACGAGCGTAATTCTTCACGCCAGACCGGGACTTTGAACTGGCCAAAGCGGATGTAATAATCGTTCGCCAGTTTGATTTTGCCTTCCGCATCCTTTAGGCGCGGATTGTTGTCGCGCATTTCGAATTGGAACGCGGTCTCGACAAAATTCGAGACTTTGCCGCGCGCGCTGAAACGACCCCGGCGCATGCGAAAGCCGTTGTTCGTCCGCAGCGCGTCATTGGCGATGTCGGGATCGTATAAATATTGCAATTGAATTGACCCCGCCAGCTCCCAGCTTTGTGCATTCCTCGATTTGACCTCTTGTGCTGCACCCTCGGTGCTTGCCAAGAAAATCAGGACAAGAACCGCCAGCCTCACATTGCGTTGCTGAAGCATGCTTTCTCCCTTCCGGTTTAAATGATCTTATCGAGAGCCTCTATTGTGACAACGCCGGGATGAAAATTTTTGCGGCTAAATTTTCCGATCACTTCTCGCCTACCCTCAGAAATCTCATGAAGAGTTGCATCGCGACCGGATAGCACGACAGCGTAAAATTGTTTTAAAAATATATTAAGATAAAAACAACTGGATGTTATCTAAATGTTAAGATAATGTTAAAAAAGCGGGGAAATCTTGTTACCCTCCGACAGGGTGCGATCTGTGGCAATGTAAA
>QEVD01000161.1 GCA_003576975.1 Candidatus Zhuqueibacterota bacterium | reverse complement strand
TCGCGGCGCTATAACCGAGCAGTTTTTCCGCGCCGCGGCTGAAGAGGCGAATGCGTCCCTGCGCCGTCGTGCAAATGATCGCTTCGACGGCATGCGCCAATAATTTTGAAAATTGATCCTGCGCCTCGGTTTGCCAGTAGCGGCGCTCGGCATGTTCTAAAAGCGGCGGGGCTTTTTGCGGCGAGTAGCGCGAAAGCGGCTGCGGGCTTTCGGCGGTTTGCAGATCTGCGCGCGCGATTTCTTCCGCGCGAACGGGGCTTGCACTCATGACATAACCTTCCTTGCGAATGCCGGAGACAAGAAAAGCATCTTCCCCCAACAACCTTACCGATGCCGAACCAACCGGCGAAATTACGGCTTTGCCATTCAGAAGCAAGCGCGAAAACAATTGTTACGAAGATTTAATCGACGAATTCCGCGTTGCCCGGCACGGGCGATGCTCCGATGCGGCAGAAATAAAAAATGCTGCGACGGATGAAGCCGCAGCAAATTAAAAATCAAAACGGGACAGCATCGGCGTTGCGATTAAAACAACGCCTTTGCCTCTTCAATCACCTGCGGCACAACGTCTTTCAATGCGCCGTCAACCATTGCACCCGCGGCAAATTGATGCCCGCCGCCGCCAAATTGATTCGCCAGGCCGTTGATCACCACGCGCCCCTTGGAGCGGAAGCTGATTTTGGTTTTGGCTTCTTTCGTTTCCAGAAACATCAGGCAAATCTCAACGCCGCTGATGGTGCGCGGAAAATCCGCAAAGCCTTCCGTGTCATAGGGCTGGGTGTTCGTCGTTTTCAGCGTGTCTTGCGTGATGACAAACCAGACCAGGCGCCCGTCTTTTTCAAATTTCAAATTGTTCAAAATGTAAGCGAGCAGGCGCATTTTGTTGGGCGGCTGGTTTTCATAAACATTCTGATAGACTTGATTGGGATTCACACCCGCCGCCAACAGATCGGCAACGACGCGATGCGCCTCCGGCGTGGTGTTGGAATAACGAAACGAGCCGGTGTCGGTCAGCAGCGCGGTATACAACGCCTCTGCAATTTTGCCGCGCAAGTTTGCGCCCAGATGAATCAGCACTTCATAAATCAATTCACCGGTGGAGGAGGCCGGTGGGTAAATGACGTCGAGATCAACGAACGATTGATTGAGCGGGTGATGGTCGATGCAAATTTTGGGAACCTCGAGATTGCGCAACAACTCGCCCAAGTCGCGCAGGCGTTTCCAGTCACTGATATCGAGAATGAAAATGGCGTCGCTTTCACGCACGCTTTGTTCGTGCTGCTCGGGTTTATAGAGCTGAATATTGCCGAGCGGATCGAGGAATTCATAGTTGCCGGGCGTCTCGCTGTGATTGTAGATCATCACCTCTTTGCCGAGGTAGCGCAAATAAGTTGCAAGCGCGATTTCCGAGCCAATGCCGTCGCCGTCAGGATTGACATGGGTGGTGAGAATAAATTTCTTGTTGGAGGTAATAATGGATTTGATTTGCTGCAGTTCAGACTTTGAAATCATTTTATACCTTGGGCTTCCTCTAAAAAATTAGCATGATCAGACTATTTCCATCGAAGAGCAACGGATCCGGGATCATCAACTCGTATCCGCCGGCTCTTCGTTGCAACTCCGCGCCCCCTTGCCATTGCCCTCATTTGGCAACCGTCACTTTGCCAAAACCGATATTGCCGTTGGCATCACTCACTTTCACGGCCAGCACTTTGCCGCCTGCGCCTTCCGGCAGCGTGATGCGATAGCTCTCGCTTTTCTGGTCGGACACGTGATCGACCGGATAGGCGAGCTGCCATTCACCGGCATCGAGGCAATACCAGGCTTCAGAAATGCGCGAGAGGCGATCATTTGCCTGAAAGGAGGCAACATGCTTCGCGTTTTCCAGCTTGACGGCAAGCGCGCCGATTTCCGGCGGCGAGTTATCAATAGTAAACACTTCACTCGTCTTTTGCGCAATCTTCGCCAGCTCCGGCGGATTGCCCAGCCGGTCGCTCACCGTTATGCGCACTTGGTATTCACCGTCCGGCAAGGCCTGGCTGTCAAACGTATAAACCGAGCCGCGGTATTTCTTAATCAATTCGCGCCACGCCGTTTCGCCCCAGGCGCGAATCTCCACGTGAAATTCGAGCGGATCTTTGTTGTCGTCGCGTGTTTTCCAGCCGATGGAACGCGCGCCTTTTTGCGTCACTTTGCGCCCGGCCGAAGGAGCCGGCGAGGCCGTGACAGACGAGCCGGCGCCGTCGCTCTCGGCCGCATGATCATTGGAATTCTGCCGCGCATCGGGAAACGCCTCGCCCGGCTCATAGATACGAATTTGCGTGATCTCCGGGGCGATATTCGCTTGCAAGTAAGACACGCGCACGTCTTTCACCGCCGGTGATTGCCCGGCTTTGCCCTGCAACACAACTTTCCATTGCAAAAAACGCGCAACCGGACTGGCAATTGCGCCCGCGCCCTGCACGGCAACCCAGTCACTCCAGGTTTTGTCCGGCTTGCCGGTGTTGCCGCTGCGCGTCAGCACGCTCACGCCTGCGGCGGCATTCGTTTGCCAACTGACGCCGCCCCATTGCGCCGGCGCAGAGGCATCGATTACTTCCGAAACATACTCACCCTGTTCGCGCATCGCTTGCCGGAGAAGCTGGGCGGTGCCGGGGTTCGCCGTGGTTAGTTTGATCTGATCTTTTCCCTCGGGCGTGAACGACGTGATCTGACCGGCTTCGGATTCCAGCAAGAGCGTGCGGCTGCCGTCTTCATTCAACAAGAATACTTTGCCCTTATCGCCGGTGCCAACCAGCACGTGAAAGGCTTCGTCTTTCGTGGCAAACACCGAAGTCAACAGCATGGCATGCACGCGTTCGGCGCGTGACGACCAGATGGTTTTGGCAATGCCGCTGGGCGAAATGCGATAAATCGCGCCCAACCCGCCCTCGCCCAGCGTAGCGCCGGCAGACATCGCCTCGGGTGCGCCCAGCGCCGGCTCACCGCCCGCGGTTATGACAATCGCATTTTCCTCATCTTCTTCGCTGGCGACAATCGTGGCCGCCGGGGTTGCGCCCGGCGTGGGCGCGGTGGGAAGAAAGAGCGCCGCGCCGCTGGCTGCTGCGCCGGCAAGATAAAGATCGCCGCTTGTGTGCAACGCCAGGCTGTGAATTTCCGCAGACGGGGCGTCATACAACACCGTTACTTTCTTATCGGCAGTCAAACGGTACACATAGCCGTTGCCGCTCGAACCGGCATAAAGCACGTCGGCGCGGCTATCCCACAACAACGAGCGCAGATGCGTTTCCTCGGTTTCAAAAAACGCTTCGGCCTCGCCTGTGGGCGACAACCGCAAAATGCGGCCAGGTTCGCCGGTGGCAACGAACAAGGCGCCGCCTTTTCCCGGCTCCAATGCCCAAACATATTTTGCCTGCGGCTTGTGGAATAACTGGGCTTTGCTGCCCGAAGAGTATTTGTAAATCTGGCCGTCGGGAGAGGTGGCAAAATAAAGCGCGCCGTTAGCAAACGCCATTGCCGTCACCGCGACTTCATTGCCGGCGAAAACCGTGTCCGCTTTTAGATTGTTGCCGAGACGAAGCACAAGCGCGGGATTGCCGGCGCCGAGATAAAAACTGCCTTGTTTATCCGAGGCCGCGCTCCAAATTGCCGGCACGCTGGCACGAAAGATTTCCTGCGCGGCGGGCGCGAGTTTGAGCTGGCCCAGAGCGTCAATGGCTACGCCTTGCGCCTTGCCCTTTTCCAATTGTTCCTGCGTTGAGAACGTTTTGAAAGTGGAAGAAGCTGCGAGAAGACTCGTGGCAATAATTCCGATCAAAAGCCATAAACATTTGCGATTACACATTGGGTTCCTGAAGACGTTGAGCGTTTCTAAAGAAAACATGCTTTTTCACTTTACACCTTACACGTTCAACTTTTGTGAAAAGGTGTAAAGTGTACGGTGTAAGAATAAGGTTTTTCGCTTAGGCCAGCGCATGCAGCCGTTCCTGCAGCGAGACAATCGTCGCGCTCACTTTGGCGGCTTCAGCTTTGGTCGATAACACAAATTCCGGCTTGGCTTGCTGCAGAAAACGTTCGTCTTGCAACTTTTGCTCGAGGCGCGACAGGCGTTGCTGCTCAGTGGCAAGCTGTTTGGTCAAGCGTGCGCGTTCGGCTTCGGCATCAGCCTGGCTCAAGCTTACGGCCACGGTGAATGCGGAGTCAACGGCCACCACGGCATTTTGCTTGGCGGTTGCCGATTGCCGCGGCGAAGCCTCGATCACCGGATCGGTTGTGCGCGCCAGCCGCGCAATAATCTCGCGGCAGGCTTCGAAAATCTCAGCAGACAGGCGCGGCTGAATCAAGACATCGACTTTTGCGCTTTGTTCAATCTCCTTCTCCGAACGAATGCGCCGGATCTCCGTGAGCAAACGGACCACAGCGGCCACGCCTTCGGCGTCCTCCGGCCACGCGTGCGCCGCATTTGCCGCCGGCCATTCTGCGCGAATCAGCATGCCGGGCCGCTGCAATTGCGACCAGACTTCTTCCGTGACAAATGGTATAAACGGATGAAACAGCCGCAAATATTGCTCGAACGTGTGCAGCAACACCGCCGGCGTTTCTGCGAGCTGTTTTAGTTGCTCGAGTTTGATCGCTTCGAGATAAAAATCACAAAATTCGCCCCAAAACGAGATGCGAATATTTTCCGAGGCATCATTGAAAGAATAAGTCGAAAGGCGTGCGTCGGTGAGCTCGATCAACGCTTTCAAGCGCGCCAGCATCCAGCGATTCACCGGATGGTTGATGGTTGCCGGCAGGGCGCTGTTGGTTTTGCCCGAAATGCTGCGCTCCACCAACTTTGCCGCATTCCAAATTTTATTCACCAGGCGTTTGCATGCAATAATTTGTTCTTTTGACAGCCGCGTGTCGCGCCCGGCCGAGCTGCTCAGAATCATGGCCAACCGCAACGGATCCGCGCCGTGCTCTTCAACCACCTCCAGCGGATCGATGCTGGTTTCCGGCTTGGTTTTCGACATTTTCTCGCCGTCCTTGTCCAGCACCATGCCGTGCAAATAAACCGTGCGGAACGGCACCTGGCCGGTGGTGTAGGTCGTCATCAAAATCATGCGCGCCACCCAGAAGAACAGAATGTCGTAGCCGGTTTCCATCACCGAGGTCGGGTGAAAACGCTTGAAATCCGGGCTGCGCTCGAGAATCTGCGACAGCGTGAGATTGTCGTTCGCCGCCAGCTTGGCATCGACCAGCGTGCTCCACGTCCACAACGCGGAAGAGAACCAGGTGTCGAGCGTATCGGGATCTTGTTCCCAGCCTTTGCCCTCGGGCTTGCGATGGCCCACGTAGAACTCTTCCGGGCCGCGATACCACGCCGGAATGCGATGGCCCCACCAAATCTGGCGCGAGATGCACCAGTCGCGCAGGTTGTCGATCCAATGAAAATATTTTTTCTCTTCATGATCCGGCACGATGCGAATCTCGCCGGACTCGACCACGGCCTTCATCACTTGTTTCAAGCTGAGCAGTTTGCCGCGCCAGGGCACTGCCGCTTTGTTCACGTCAATGAACCATTGCGCTTTCGGCAGCGGCTCGATCGGTTGCTTCGAGCGATGGCAAATCGAAATGGGCTGAACGTAGGTTTCGATTTTTTCGATTAAGCCGGCCTCTTGCAAATCGCGCACAAATGCTTCGCGGCATTCGTGCACAGTCATACCGGCATAGGGTCCGGCGGCCTCGGTCATGCGGCCATCTTCGCCGATCACTTGAATCAGCGGCAGGCCGTGTTTGCGCGCAATCTCGAAATCAACCTGGCTGTGGCCGGGCGTCACGCCCAGCGCGCCGGTGCCGGTTTGGGGATCGACAAACTCGGGTTCAGCCACGACGCGGATCGTAATCGTGGGGCCTTTGGGCCAGGGCACCTCAATCGTTTGTCCGATGTATTGCTGCCAGCGCGGATCATCGGGATGCACGGCCACGGCGGTATCGCCCAATTTCGTTTCCGGCCGGCTGGTGCCCACGAGAAACGGGCCATAGCGCATAGTATAAAATTTCGCTTCGCGCTCGACGTGATCGATTTCATCATCCGAGACCGTGGTTTGCAGCGCCGGATCCCAATTCACAATGCGCGGCCCGCGATAGATCAAGCCGTCGCGAAACATGCGCGCAAACACGGCCGTCACGCAGCGCGAAAGCTGCTCGTCCATCGTATAACGCTCGCGCGACCAATCGCAACTCGAGCCCATGGCTCGAATTTGCGCGCGAATCGTGGCTTGCGAGTTGTCGACATAAGCGATGATGCGCCGCACCAGTTCTTCGCGTCCCAAAATTTTGCGGGGATCGTCAATCCCTTCATTTTGCAATTTTTTGATGACGACGCTTTCCGTGGCAATGGCGGCGTGATCCGTGCCCGGCACCCACAACGCTTCGTCGCCCGCCATGCGGCGCCAGCGTATCATCAAATCCTCGATCGCCAGCATGATGGCATGCCCCAGGTGCAGCGTGCCGGTGGCATTGGGCGGCGGCATGGAAATGGTAAAGGCCGGGCGCTTGGAATTCACCTCGGCGATGAACGCGCCGCCCTGCTCCCAGCGTTGATAAATCTCCGGCTCACAGGTTTTATGCTCGAAGTATTCCGAGAAAGCCATATCCCTAGTTTTCTCCCAAATTTTAACTTTTTTGCTGCGGGACAATTTTTATAAACAAAAAAAGAATCCGTGAAAATCCGTGTTAATCGGTGGCCTAAGAAAAAGTGCCCAGTTGGGAAACTTTTTTTCAGCGGAAGACGGAATCTAATAAATCCGCCGCAGCTTTACAATTTTTAATTTGCAAAATCATGAAAGAAAAAGACCCATTCTCCGGCCCCTCCGGCAGGGGAAATATTTTTTTACAAACCGACAAACGTGTGAAGCGGGTGTCATAAATGGTGCAGACAATTACGAGAAGAGCCGCTAAAATCGGGGTTGCCCCAATGTGCTAATTTGCAAATAAAGTCGGACGGCCAGGACACTATTAGAGAAATTAACCGCGATTTAGTAGTTCCTGAAAGCCCTCTCTGCCGAGGCCAGTTTGCTTGGAACTGAGTATAGCCTTGAGCGTGCCGGTGGGTAGAGATCTTGATTTTGTAGGGATTATCGTAGTTCGAGTGCGCCCATTGGGAAGCGTTTTTGTAAGAGATATACCGTGTGTCGCACGGTTCCCCCGTTCTTCCCAGCCGTCTTTTTTTAAGAGCTTGATAAGCTCCGGGCCGGTTATGGCAGGTAATCCCGCACTCATGCACAAACCAATTGATTCACAGGTTCGATTCTCTGAGACACGAGTATACCTGGATCAAAAGGAAGATCAATGTGCATCATTTGCGGCTTGGTTGGATAAATCTCAATATCATGTTCTCGAAAGAATCTCTCACGTTCGCCAACTTGCTCCAGAGTATTTAAGTGGAGTAGTATCGCTTCCTGAATATCTCTTTCTGCTTCCTGTATAGTGTCACCGAAGGTTGCAGTGCCAAGTTCCTTGCATTCGGCGGTCCAGACGTCATCTTCGAATTTGAAGATGACCGTAAGCACAATGAAGCCTGCTTGAGTCTTATTCATGACTTTTGCCCGAAATTTATAGGAAAATAAGTGCTTGTTAAATTATTGTTTGCATGATTTGAAGGGCTCTGCTAATCAACACAAATAATACTCTCTAAAAGTATGTGTGTCAAGAGCTTTTTGTTATACTACCAGCACTTGTCTTCGTTGCGTCAGGCTTTTTGAATTATAGAAAGGCGTATGCGCTGTTGTGTGTTGACGATCAGCCAAATAAAAATGCCGCAGGGTTATTGAGTGAGAAGGGTGACCACGAATCCCACGCGCTTGCCGCCTTCACTCAACATCATGAAACGCCTTCCAGCGAAACACCGTGATGCCCAAGTCGGTGCCGAACCAGACAAAATCCTCATCGAGCGCGACCGCATTGACATGGTTATCCAACAAGCCGTCTTCTGCGGTGTATTGCCTCCATTCCTTGCGCCCGCCGTGATACTTGTACACGCCGGCATTCGTTCCCACCCACACTGCTTCCGGACCCGCTTCGATACAATAAATGTCAGTTCCCGCGAAAGATTGCCGCGCCGGCGCGCCCAGCCAGGTGCGCGCATTCACGTCCAAAGCATCAATGCCCAGATCCGTGCCAAACCACACCAACGAATCATAATACGAAACCGCATAAGCCGCTGCCCGACTCGCGTCATCGCCGGCATCGATGTAGCCGCCGGTAGCCTTTGCCATGTCATAAACAAACGGCCCTTGCGCCGTAGCCGCCCATAACAAATTTTCCTGGCGTTCGAGATCTTCGACGCGGATATGGCGCAGGAGATTCGGCAAAATCTCGCCAATGCCAAAAGAGTCTTTGCGCGCCGTGGCCAGCGCAATGCGGTTCAAGCCCAAATCCGTGGCGGCATAAAGATAATTCTCATGAACCGCGACATCATTCACGCGTTCGCTGGCCAGGCCGTCGCTGGACATTAAGCGCTGCCAGCGATCTTTACGCGTGTCATAAATGCTGATACCGTTTTGAGTGGCGCAATAAAGCTTGCCCTCGTGAAATTCAAAACCGTTCACCTCGTCGCTGCTCATGCTGAAGTTGTAGCGCGCGTCATAATAACGCCAGTCGCGGTTGTCGGAGATGCCGGCTTGCGGATCGCGCCAGTAGGTGATGCCTTCCAAAGATTCATCGCGCGGCTGGCGAATGGTGTTGCGCACGCCGCCGATCCACAGGCCCTCCTCATCAAACAGCAGCGCATCGACACGCTGGCTTGCCAAACCGATGCTGATGGGCTGCGCCTGGCCCAGATTGACATCGACGCGCAACGCGCCCAGGCCCCAGGTGCCCAGCCACATATTGCCCCAGCGATCTTCGCTGATACTCGTCACCGGCGCCTGGCGCAAATGATTATCCTGCACAATGCCTTTGGGATCGAACAGAAAACCGGCAGGCATAAAAAATTGCGGGAACATACGCGGCCGCGGCGCACGCGCTCCGAACCAGATCACGGAAGCATCAGGCGTCTGACCGTCTGCTGGAGAAAAAATGTTGCCGAATTTGTCCTGGCGAAACATGCGTCCGGAGGCGGTTTCGAACCAATTGTTGTTGTTGTCGAATCCCAGCGAAACAAATTCATCGTTGTACGCCAGGCCAAATTCGATCTTGGGAAAATTCGTCCAGCGCAACGAGGCGGGATGCTGGCGGCTGAGGCCCAGGGCATGGCCGCACCAGAGTGTGCTGGTAATATGATCGAAGCCGATGACGCTCATGCGATTGTCGGCAAGGCCATCGCTGGTGGTGTAGGGCGCTTGCCATTGGCTGCGCAGAATATCATAGCGCGCAATGCCGGTGGTGGTGCCGAAAAATGCCTGCTCCGGACTGGCTGCGACCGAGCTAATGTAGCGATTGACGCCGTAGCTCACCCAATCGCCCGGCCGGTAGCGATCATTTGCCGGAGAGCGGCGCAGCGTGAAGGCATAGAGTCCCAGCCCCGCCAACAGAAAAAAGTAAATAATATTGAGGTGAAATCGTCTCATGAATATGTTCCCCGTTGGGGATTGAAGGCGGCGGTTCGATGCTTGCATTCGATTCGGTGGGAAGCTAGGAGAATTGCACTAAAAGTCAACGAGCAAGTTGGGGGGACGGAGGTGACTTCCACTATATGAAATCACAAAACGACTACGCTTTTACGATCGCGAGCAATTCCTTCGGAAAAATCGCCGTAACTGAAAACTCTTATGCCCAAAACTGATTTTAATAGTTACTCTCCACCAACAACGCGAATGGTATCTGCGTGTGCCGCTTAGGCGAGATGGCTGAGACAGAGATGATAGTTACTATTACAGCCCGGGCGCTGCGAGCGCCCGGGCTGTGCCAAACTCACTCCACTACAATTTTCTCAATGCCCTCGGGCGCGGGCGGATATTTCATCTGCAAACCTTCCAGCGCCGCGACAATACATTCTGAAATCACGAAATTGCGGTACCACTTCTTGTTCGCCGGGACGATATGCCACGGCGCCCAGGGCGTGTTGCATTTGTTGATGGCGTCTTCGTAGGCCGCCATGTAGTCATCCCACAACGCGCGCTCTTTCAAATCGCCGAGATTGAATTTCCACTGCTTGGTCTTATCGTCCCGCCGCTCTTCCAGCCGCTCTTTTTGTTCCTTCTTGGAAATGTACAGGAAGAATTTGAGAATCGTGACCCCGCTGTCCACCAGCAGCTTCTCGAAGTTGTTGATGTGATCATAGCGCTTCTGCCACACTTCTTTGGGCACGAGATTGTGCACGCGCACGATCAACACATCTTCATAATGCGAGCGGTTGAAAATGCCGATGTAGCCGGCTGGCGGCACGT
>QEVD01000160.1 GCA_003576975.1 Candidatus Zhuqueibacterota bacterium | reverse complement strand
TTCCTCCGCCGCAATTTCCCGTGTACCGCGATTCGCCAGGGTAATTTTGATGATTTTGCTTTCGCCAACACATACCTCGCCAAACGAAACTTGATCAGGCGCTGTAATTGGCGACACACCCATGCCGCGCAAGGCAACGGAAATGGTATCCTCGGCGCTGTCAATGTCGTTGTTGCTAATCAAAAGCGTCGCGACATAATCTCGGGTATCGCGTGGAGTAAATGTTACTTCAACTGTGCGGCTGCCAAGGGCCGGTACCGAGAACGAATCCGGAGAAGCCGAGAAAGCCTCATTGCTGCTCGCAATGTTCAAGATTTGCAATGCAGAGCCGCCGGCGTTTCTCACGGTGAGTGTTAATGTCGAATCATCGGTCAGCACGACTTCGCCAAAATTAAGATTTGGGGGAGTCACCACAATATGTGGCTCCGGCGGGGGCATTATGCCGGTGCCTTGTAACGGGATGCTCAGCGGGTTGTGCTGCGCATCATTGTTATAAACCAATAAAGTTGCAGAATATGAACCTTCTGCTTCAGGTGTAAAAACGACGGGGATTTCCAGAGTATCCCGGCCCGGGATTTCGGCCGGCACAGTGATCGCGCCGAGGCTAAAAGCTGCTGCATCCGCGCCGGTGATGCGTAACGAATCCACCGTAATCGCGCATGCGCTCAAACTCCATACGGCCGCCGGTTGTTCTGCGCTTGCACCGATTGCGACATTCCCGAACTTGACGCTGTCAACACCGGCAATCTCGGGAGAAACAACCGTGCCGCGAATGATCACACTCCGAGTCGTGCCATTCAGCGCGTTCGAAAGCACCCGGACTTCCACCTCGAACGGACCCAGGCTGCCGGGTTTCACCGTTACGGGAATGCAGAGTGAATCGCCCGGTTGAATTGGAACGCGGTTTGAGTGTGCATTGGTGGCCGGCTGCACCACAACGCCTTCCGTAAAAATAATCTCAATCTCAACTTGCAATTCACAGGCGCTGGGATTGACGATGCACACGCGGGTGTTGGCAGTATTGCCCAAACAGATTTCACCAAAGGCGGGCGGATGCGCGGCCAATTCGAGTAATGGGCCGCCGCCGTTGCCAATCAGCTCGACTGTCGCGTCGCTGCCAGCGTCATTACTCGACACGGTTAAGACGCCGCGATAGGTTGTAATTGCCGCGGGCGTGAAATTGACGGTCAAACGCAATTCTTCATTCGGCGCAAGAGTATCCGGCAACACGGGCGCGGCGGCAAGCACAAAAATCGGATTGTCAATGGCAACACCAGAAACGATCAAATCCGCGCCGCCTTCATTGCGCATCAGCAATTCTGCGCTGCCGGAGGCGCCGAGGCACGCAAAGATCGCAAGAGAATCTGCCGGAACGAGAACAAGCTTCGGCGTGCTGGGTATGCCCTGGCCTGCCAATGGAATGCGCAGCGTATCAGGCTCAGCATCGCTGATGACGAGCAGCGTTGCGCGATGTACGCCGGTGACAAGCGGCGTAAAACTGACGCCAAGATCAAGTGTGTCGCCGGCGGTCAGTTGGCGCGGAAGATTGAGGCCGGCCAGCGCAAAACTTTCAGCTTGTGGGCCTTCAATTTTCAATTCAGAAATTTGAAATTCGCATTTGCCGGCATTCCAAACCGAGGCGAGCCGGGAGGCTGTTTGATGCAATTGCACTCTGCCAAAATCAATTGCCGCCGAGCCGGCGATTGCCGGTGGCACAACTGTGCCCGGAATAATGAGAGCAACGCTATCCCCGGCCGTTGACCAAACCGTAACCTTCGCTTCAAAGTTGCCCAGGCTGTTTTGCCGTGCTCTAACCGTAAAACAGAATTTTTCACCGGGAGCGATAAATATCGGCGCAGAGGAGCCATCATTCGCCTGCGCAATCCCGGCAAATCCTGAAGCGAAATTTTTGGAAAATGCGACGGCAATCGAATCAACGCGCAGCGTGCATACCCCGGGATTGGCGATACACACTTCCGTGAGGCCTTCTTCGCCAATGCAAAGCTCACCGAAAGTCGCGGGTTCAGCCGACAATGAGATTCGCGGCCCGCCGCCTTCGCCGGCAAGCGTCACAACGGATTGTCCGGCATCGCTGGTAATGATCATCACACCGTTGTATGCTGCCAACGCGGTGGGCGTGAATTGTACGGGAAGCTGGCGAACGGTTCCGGGTTCAAGCTGAAAGGGAGTTATTGCGGAAACTTCGAAGGCGGGATTATCAATGGCAATTGCCGTGACTGTGATGGCATCAGCGCTGCTGTTTCTCAGCGTGAGACTTTGCGTTGCCGTGCTATCGGTGCAAACCTCGCCAAAATCGATTGCCGCAGGCTCGATGCTCAACGGGCTGCCTTGCGAAATCGCATAAAGCCGGCGGTCGCTGCTAACGTAAATGGTGCCTTCCTCGCCAAACGCCGGCGAAACCGAACTGGCCTGCACCTCGGGTTTTGACCAGCGCTGCACACCCGCAGCAGAGAAACAAACCAAACCCGCTGTGCTATGAACTGCGTAAACATGGCCGGCGCCGTCAACCACCGGCGGCGTGAGAAAATCACCGCCGGGCAGCGTGGCACGCCAGCGCTCGCTGCCGTCGCCAGCATTCAAAGCAAACAGGCCGCCGCCCATGGAACTTGTGAAGAAAACCACGCCGTTGCTCACGGCCGGCAAGAAGGGTTTGCCAAAGGCCGGCGGTAGAGAATAAGCCCACTCCGCTGCGCCGTTGGGCGAGATGCGGCGCACCACGGCGCGGCCGTGGCCGGTCACATAAATGTTTCCATTTTGATCGAGTGCCAACCCTTGCAACGTGTCTTTAGCGCCAAAACTGCGTTTGAAACGCACCGAGCCATACAGATAAAGATTGACCAGAGAATCACCCGCCACGCTTAGCGGCAAATCCGTAAAGCTGAGCGCCGGGGAATTTTCCGGCTGCGCCTGGAGATTATAGCGCCAATCGACAATCGAATCCGGCGTGGCGAGATAACCCGCGGGATGCAAGGCATAAAGCCAGCAATCATCCGTGGCCACATAGATTCTTCCATTGCGGCCGATATTGGCGGAGAAGTAAGTGCCGCCATCCAATTTTTTCTTCCAGCGCAGCGTGCCGTCCGGATTGAGGGCATAGAATAACTCTGCTTGTACCGGGCAGGATAACTCTGCCTGCGTATCGACACGGCAGGAATCGACCGAGCCGATATAAAGCGTGCCATCTTCTGCAAGCGCCGGAGAGGCCACAAAGCGTTCGTGGGGAGAACCGGTTTCACCGGTGAACGTCCACAACAACTGGCCGCTTGGTGAAAGCGCATACAGATTATTATCAACGCCGCCCGGCACATAAATCGTTCCGTCCGGTCCGACAACCGGAGCGCCAAGCTCACCGTTGCCCAACGGCGCTTCGAATTTGATTACAGGCAAAGAGGGACCATTGGCGCGGGCGCGGCCCGTCAATTGACTGTCATGGCGAAAGATGGGCCAGGCGCTTTCATTTAATCCGGATTGAGCGTAACCGGCGCCGAGCATGCCCGTGACCAGCGTGATCGTGGCAATGCTAGTCCGCAATTTGAGGTTGAGGCGAAGAGGAAAACTGAAGTGAGGGGAGTATTCTCGTGAGCGAGAATGCGAGGTTACTTTTTCACTTTCATCCATAAAATTCTTTCACCTCGAATGGCATGCACAACTGACGAACTCTTTTCAGTCACTTCGTGCAAGCTGCGAGTTTTTTTCGATGAAATGAAGCCGGTGTGTCTGTAGAATTTGACCGGTTGAAATTAAGAATCGTGTAAATCTTATACGAAGACTACTGGAACCATCGCAGGAATACTGTTTTGCCAATTATAAAAACCGCTACCATGAACGCTGATTAAGCGATCGAGCTGAACTCATCTGGTATGATCTGGGAGCTCGTGCAACGCAGCCTTGACATGGCCTCTGCCATCTTCCTGGAGATTGAAGATGGGCAGTTAACGATGATGCTAAAGGCGAGGCATTTTTGATGTTGGGAAGGAGTCAGCCAAATGAAGTAAGTCGATACCCAACAAGGCGGCTAATTTAATTGCTTTCGAGTGAAATGCAAGAACATTTTCAATATGCCTTAAAAGATTGCAGATTTGGTGATATTGCGTCACCCTGAAACTGCTTGCTTCCGCACTAAGACAAAAAATAATGGCCTGCATTCACAACAATTTCTGCTAACCAGGTGTTACAGTCGTAACAAGTTGCTGATTTAACCACTAGGTGAACCTGGAAGTTTCGCCATTATTTTATGGCCAGCTCAAGGCCGTTGTTTATCATGAATTTGCTTTTTGAAAAAGTTCAATCAGCTCGAATTTATGTTTGCCTTGAGTTGACAAAATTGTTAGCAAACTTTAAGCCAGTTGTTAGTTAGACCTAGCATGAGAAAAGATATCCAAGCTGGTTGTCGCTGGTGCCATGGATATTAATGGTAGAGTTGTATCTCGTGCTGACCAATTCTGCTCAATTTCAATCGTCGCAAAAAGTATCACCGTTGTCCGTTCTAAAACAACTTCTGGCGCTCTCATCAGATTGGGCGTAGTTCTATTGGCCCGGCAGACTTGACGGCATTTTGTGGGCGCTCGCCGTTCAGAATTTTATTCTGTGTTTGAAAAGTTGAAACGCCTACACGCGAAACGTTGTAGTGAAGCGAAAATGTGCCGGTGTATGCGAAGCGAATAAATTGGCACACAACAGTTTATAATGCCGCAGCATCCTGATCAGCAAAAATTACACGCATGACACCCGCATGCCATTTTCCCGCCTTGCTTTTGGACAAAGAATGCTTAAATTTCTTTCAAATTTTGCTGCGAACCTGGCGACGCCCTTCCTCACATGCAGACAGTGCTCTTAATTCTCGGTTTGATCGGCGCAATGTTGGCAATGCAGGGAATTTTCCTGCTTGCGCATCATTTGCAGCGCCAGATGGGGACGATGGCGCTCGGCGCCGTCACCGGCGCGAGCATTTTTGGGATCTGGATATTCGCCCGCATTGTGCCTGAACTGCACATCACGCCGGATTTCAGTTTTTCAATTCTCTCCATGGTCGTGTATGCCAATCTCATCGCCTTGTTGTTGGTGGTTTATGTGTGTGACGGCACAAAATATACCCGCCGGCTGCTCGTGCTGCTCTTCGCGATCTACGCGCTGACGATCGGGCTGCAAGAAGTGATGGCTTTTGCGCGCCAGCTTGACGCCGTTACCAACCGTTATCCTCTCTCCGATGAACTTTTTTCGCGCAATTGGCGCATCACCATTGCCGCGGTAGCCGCACTGTTGGTTTCATTTATCATGGTCATCTCCGGCTATCAACTTCTCACCAACTACATGCCCAGGCTGCCGCGCGGTTTGCGCGTCGGTTTGGTGTTGACCATCGTTCTCCTCGTTGATGGCCTGCTCTATACCATGTTGGGATTTGCCGGACAGCCGTTTTATGCCGAGGCCATGCGCAACCAGGTGATTGCCAAATTCTTTGCCGCGCTCGTGCTCACGCCCAGCGCTGCGTGGTACATCACGCGCACGCTGGCCTCACAGGCCGCGCAAGAGGCCGAGTTCCGGCCGATCTTCGATGTCGTCGGCGGCGTCACGGAAATGGGCCGGGAATTGGAAACGATACTCGCCACCATGGTCGACGGTATGATTTTGTTTTCCACCGAGGGCAAAATCACGCGCGCGAACGCGGCTGCCGAGCGCTTGCTCGGACGCACACTCAGCGGCTTGCGACTCGACGATCCACTGCTGCGCATGGTTTATTCCGACGGCAGCCGGATTCCCTATGGCGATTCCCCCATGCTGCAAATGTTGCGCATGCGCCGGCCGATCGAGAACGTCGAACTGGGCATTCGGCAGAGCGACGGCAGTTTGCGCATTTTGTCCATCAATGCCTCTCCTCTGCTCGATGCCCGGCAACGCATGCTCGGCGGCCTGGCCACATTTCGCGATATCACACAGCGCAAACAAGTCGATGAGTATCTGGCCTCCTCCCAGGAATTTTTGCGCAGTTTGATTGAAGAAACACCGCTGGGCGTGATCGTGTTTGATCAAGAGGGTGCAGCCGAGCATGTTAATAAAGCCTTCTTGAAAATTCTGGGACTCGAATCGCCCAACGAGCTGATCGGCCGGTTCAACGCCTTCACCGATCCGCTTTTTGCCAAGAATGATCTCGTCAAATATTGCGTGCAGGCCTATAAAGGCAAGATCATCGAGATTTCGCCCACCGCGATCGATTTTCAAAACAAGAAAGTCTTCAGTCTCGATGACATTTCATTCGTTGAAAATGCAGCGAAGCGCACGGCTGACGGCCTGAAAGTCGTGTCCCTGCTGCTTTTTCCGGTGCGCGATCGCAACGGCAAAGTGCGCAGCGTGGTGGCGATGGTAACGGACCTGACCGAGCGCACGCGCGCCGAGCGCAGCCGGAAAGAGATTGAAGCGCGTTTTCAAGACATGGTCGCGCGCATTGCGGATTATCTCTTTAGCGCGCGCGTCGAGCACGGCAGCCTGAAGTATGAGTTTTGCAGTCCGGTGATCGAGAAAATCACCGGTTATCCCGAAGAATTCTTTTTGAATGACAATTGGTTTTGGTTCAAAATTATTCTGCTGGATGACCAGCAACGTGTGCAAGAGGAGTTGTTGAATCTCTTCACGCAACGCGAAGACGAAGGCGTGATCGAATATCGCATCCGCGCGCGTCACGGCGAAACGCGTTGGCTGCAATCGCGGTTCACCGTTTTGCGCAACGACAAGGGTAAAATCGAGCGCGTCATCGGCGCGGTTTCCGACATCAGCCGCCAAAAAGAAGCCGAAGAAGCCGTGCGCAAAGCCGTGGGCAAATTCCGCTCGCTGGTCGAAACCATGCACGAACTGGTGGTGACGATTGACGGCCAGGGCAAAATCTCGTTCGCCAATCGTTCTTTTTACCGGGTGATGAATTACAGCGATCGCGCCGTGCTCGGCAAAAACATTCATGATTACGTTCATCCCGAGCAAGTGGACGCCGTCAAAGGCGTGTTTCAAAATGTGATGCGCGGCGAGCATTCCCTGCGCAACTATGAATTGCGTTTCCGCAAGGCGAACGGCGAGTATCTGCTTTTGATCATGAACGCCGACCCGCTGTATGAAGAATCCGGCGCGATCAACGGCATTCTCACCGTTGCTTTCGACATTACCGAGCGCCGCCAGGCGATTGAAGCGATTCAAAAGCGCAACGCCGAGCTTATGTTCATGAATCAGCTCAGCGATCAATTCAAATCCACCGTGGGGCAGGAAGAGCTGTTTCAACTGGTTTATGAATTTCTGCCGGTGGCCATGGGTATTCAACATACCGACATCGCTTTGTGGAATGAACGCCGGCAAATGCTGCTGCACCAAAACGGCGCGGCGGGCGGCGAGGGCGCGCACAACCAATTCGGCGTGCGCGTCTCGCAACGTTGCTTTGACAGCGGCGAACCCGTGGTCATCAACGACAGCGCCGCCAGCGCACTGGTCGAACCGGAATGGGTTGAACGCGCCGGCGTGCAATCCACAGCCGCCGTGCCGATTTTGGAGGCGGGCCGCACCATCGGCGTCTTGCGCGTCGATGATACGCGCGAAAAAAATCGTTTCACCGAGGAAAACATTCGTTATTTGCGGGTGATTGCCCAACAACTTTCTGCCGCGATTCAAAACACGCGGCTTTACCAAAAACTGCGCAGCTCGGAAGAGAATTATCGTTCCCTGTTTGAAAATGCCGCGGACGGCATTTACCGCGCCACCATCGACGGGCATTTGCTCGCCGCCAATCCCGCCCTGGTGAAAATGCTGGATTATCAAACCGCCGGAGATGTGTTGGCGCTGCACATGCCGGAACATCTGTTCATGCGGCGCGAGGATTTTGAGGCGCTGAAAAACCTCCTGCGCTCCCGCAAATTTGTACACGGCTTCGAAACCATGTTCAAGCGACGCGACGGTAGTGTGATCGATGTTCGCATCAATGCGCATTTGGTGACCGAAACTCAGCACGCCGTCGAGCAGGTCGAAGGCGATGTTGACGACATCACCGAGGAAAAAGCGCTGCGTGAACACTTGTTGCAGGCGCAGAAGCTCGAGGGCCTGGGCCGCATGAGCGGCGGTTTGGCGCACGATTTCAACAATTATTTGAACGCGATCATCAACAATCTCACGCTCGCCAGAGAATATCTCCCCCCGGAAACACCGGCGGCAAAATATCTGCGCGACGCCGAGCTGGCGGCGGATCAAGGTGCGGATTTGATTTATAAATTGCTCACGTTCAGCCGCAGCAGCGCAGACGCCGACAGCTATCTTGCCGCCCTTCGTTCTGCGGAAGAAGTCGTCCGCGTCGATGTGAATGCCAGCATTGCCGAAGCCATCGAGCCGTTGCGGCAATCATTGGAACGCGACGTGACGCTCGTGTTCGAACCCTCGGACACGGTGGTCAACGTCAACGCGGAGCCGCTGCAAATCAAACAATTGATCATGAATCTCGGCGTCAATGCGCGCGATGCGGTCGCTTCGAATGCTGAAGCGAAAAACGGCCAGAGCAAGATCACGATCAGCACCTCCCTGGTCGAGATCGATGAGGCCTATCGTCAAAAGTATGCGCAGGCCAGAATCGGGCGGTTCGTGCGGCTGGCAGTGACGGACACCGGCGCCGGCATCGCGACGAACGTGCAACAACGTATGTTCGAACCGTTTTTTACCACAAAAGAACCGGGCAAAGGCACGGGACTCGGCTTGGCCGTCGTCTATGGACTCGTGCAACAACTGCAAGGCTGGATCACTTACAACACCAAGGTGGGTGAAGGCACAACGTTCGAGGTTTACCTGCCGGCAGCGAATTAACGGACAACGCCGATTTGAAAAAAAACTTTGGCAGGATGATTTATCGACAGAATTATTTCAAATCGTTCTGCCGGCGAATTATCTTGCCATGAACTTTCAGAATTTTATTCTGAGTTTGAAAAGCTAATCGCATAAAAGGGCATTCGCATGGCAACTTACACGCGCCTGTTGAGTTATCAAACGCCGCTGCTGCGCGGCGATGATGTGCAAGCACTGCAACAGCGGTTGCTCGATTTGGGATATACTATGGTGGGAATCGCGGACGGTTATTTCGGCCGGGCGACGGATAGCGCCGTGCGCAGCTATCAACAAGCGCACGGCCTGGTCGTCGATGGCGTAGTCGGGCCGCGCACCTGGGCTGCGCTCTTTAATCCCACGCCCACGCTCGCGGTGCTGGCCAAAATCAAATCCTATCTGGTGGAAACCAAAAAATTGCATCGCTACCGCGACAGCGTCTCGTGGCGATTGAGCAAAAACGGCATTCTGATCGACACGAGCACGAAACCGGAGCGCTTCAGCGTCGATCCGCATCCCGTGGTCAGGCGTGTGTGGCAAACCTATCGCATACCAATAGAAAATTGGGGAGCCACGCTCGGCGTGCCGGTGGAGCTGATCATCGCAACCATTTGCACGGAAACGCGCGGCCAGGCCGAGGCTTTGCGCCTCGAACCGGGGTATATTTCCGACGAGCAAACGCCGCATCGCGTGTCGCCCGGACTGATGCAGACGCTGATCTCCACCGCGCGCATGGCGCTCAACGACAATTCCATCGATCGTGCCTGGCTGTTGCAACCGGCGAACTCGATTCGCGCAGGCACGGCCTACATTGCGCAACAAGCCGCGATGACCCGCTTCGACCCGCCCAAAGTCGCCTGCGCCTACAACGCCGGCGCGATTATTTATAATGGCAGCAAATACAATCGCTGGAAAATGCGGCAATATCCCATCAACAGCTCTGAGCATGCCGACCGGCTGGTGAAATGGCTGAATGAATGTTTCGCGATGTTCGCGAAGGATAATCTCAAGCCGGCAACGAGCTTGTTCAGCTTGATTGATTAGCGCTGTTCCTATGGCTATTCGGCCTGTCATTCGCAGGAAACTTGTGAAGTGCTTGGCGCGGCGCTTGAAATTCTGCATGATTGCATGTTCGAGTTGTTTTTTGATCGTTAGAGCACCCGGTTCTCATTTATTTGATTTTCCCATCTCGCTTGCTTACCCTCTGAACGTTGATGCTGCACGGATAATTTCTTAGACTATTTGTAAGTCTGCTGCGACATTACGAGTCACATTGTTTTGAGTGGCTTTTGTGTTAAGTAGCCGTGACAATCGTTGCCCATGACTATTGCTCAAAACATAATTCGATCTTTCTTGATCGTATTCCTGGCATACAGCTACGCATACGCTCAAGATGCCGGCATTAAATTCGAGCGCATCGGGCGCGAACAGGGCCTGACCGCGAGCTCCGTTCTCAGCATCCTGCAGGACCGCCAGGGCTTTATGTGGTTTGGTACGCTGGATGGTCTTTTTAGATTTGACGGCTA
>QEVD01000159.1 GCA_003576975.1 Candidatus Zhuqueibacterota bacterium | reverse complement strand
CGGCGCTCGGCGCCAATCTCATCGAATATCCGGGCTACGAGGCGGATGACGTGATGGGAACTTTGGCGCGGCAAACCGCGAAACAGGGTGTGCAGGTTTATTTTTTCACGGCTGACAAGGACTTGATGCAGCTCGTCGATGAGCATACGTTCATCTACTACGCCGGCAGAAACAACGAGAACCAAATTCTGGGCGCGCCAGAGGTGCAGGAGAAATTCGGCGTGACCCCGGAACAAATGGTTGATTATCTCGCGCTGGTGGGCGACAATTCCGACAACGTACCGGGCGTGCCGAAAGTCGGCGAAAAAACCGCGCTGGAATTGCTCAAACAGTTTGGCTCACTCGAAAAAATTCTGGCGCATGCCGGCGAGGTGAAGCGCGCCCAGGTGCGCGAGAATTTGCAGAAAAATCACGAGCAGGCGTTGCTTTCGCAAAAACTCGTCACCATCGATACCTCCGTGCCGCTCAAGCTCACGCTCGACGAGTTGCGCTATCGCGGCCTGGATCGGCAGCAAGCAGCCGCGCTTTGCCGCGAACTCGAGTTCAACAGTTTGTTGTCGCGTTTTATGGAGTCGGCGCAACCGACCGTTGCAAAATATCACCTGGTGAACACGCCGGAAGCGGTGCGCAAACTGGCCGAGCAACTTAAAAAAGTGGAAATTTTTGCGTTTGACACGGAAACCACAGCGGCTGATCCGTTGCGCGCCGAGCTGGTTGGCATGAGTTTTTCGTGGCAGGAGGGCGAAGGCTTTTATGTGCCGGTCGGGGCTTCGACAAGCTCAACCGTACCGCCTTCAACAAGCTCAGCCGAGTTGTCTTTGTTTGATAATGCGTTCGATGATTTTGTTTTGGAAGCGGCTGATGGCAAGCGCGAGCATTCTTTGAAAAAAATCTTTCAGCCCATCCTGGAAGATGCCAACCGAAAAAAATGCGGTCAGAATACCAAATATGATCAGCTCGTGTTGCAGCGCTATGACGTTGCCATCCGCGGCGTGGTGCATGACACGATGGTCGCAAGTTACGTGTTGAATCCCAGTTTGCGCCAGCACAATCTCGATGCGTTGTGTGTGGAGCATTTCAATTATCGCAAGATTCCCACCAGCGAATTGATCGGTTCCGGCAAGAAACAAAAAAGCATGCGCGAGGTGCCGGTGGCAGAAGTCGCGAAATACGCGGCGGAAGATGCGGATTTCACGTTTCGTCTCTATCAATTGTTCGAGAAGAAACTGCGTGCGACGAATCTGCATGAGTTGTTTGATACCATCGAAATGCCGCTGGTCGACGTATTGCGCGAAATGGAATGGCATGGCGTGGGATTGGATTTGCCCTATCTCGCCAAAATGTCGGGTGAGCTGGAGGGCTTGCTGGCGACGTTGATGGCAGACATCTATGCGCTGGCGGGTGAAGAATTCAATATCAACTCACCGCAACAACTTGCCAAGATTTTATTCGAAAATCTCAAGCTGCCGCGCAAGCGCCGCACCAAAACCGGCTATTCCACCGACGCCGACGTGCTGGAAGAGCTGTCGAAGCTGCATGATTTGCCCAGGAAGATCATTGAATATCGCGAGTTGGCAAAGCTAAAATCGACCTATGTCGACAATCTGCCGCAGCTCGTGAATCCTTTTACCAAACGGCTGCACACGAGTTTCAATCAAACTGTGGCGGCCACCGGGCGCTTGTCGTCGAGCGATCCGAATTTGCAGAACATTCCGATTCGCACGGAGATTGGCCGGCAAATTCGCAAAGCCTTTATCGCGCCGCAAAAGGGCTGGCAACTGCTCGACGCCGATTATTCGCAAATCGAGCTGCGCATCATGGCGCATCTCTCCAAAGATGAAGCGATGATTGCTGCATTTCGCAACGATGAAGACATTCACACGGCGACAGCTTCGCGCGTGTTCAATGTGCCGATGGAAGAAATGACGCCGGAGGTGCGGCGGCGCGCGAAGGAAATCAACTTTGGCATTTTGTATGGCATGGGCGCATACGGCCTGAGCCGGCGGCTCGGCATCTCGGTGGAGGAGGCGCAGAATTTCATCACGAATTATTTTGTGCAATATCCGGGCGTGAATGAGTTCATCATGGGCATCATTGCCGACGCGCACAAGAATGGCTATGTGACGACGATGTTGGGCCGGCGGCGGTATTTGCCTGACATCAACAGCGACAATCAGCGCGTGCGCGAAGCGGCCGAACGCACCGCGATCAACACGCCGATTCAAGGCACGGCCGCGGATCTCATAAAAATTGCGATGATCAACATTCAACGCCGCTTGCACAAAGAAAAAATGCAAGCGCGCATGATTCTACAAGTACACGATGAACTGGTGTTCGAAGCGCCGCATGCTGAGATTGAAAAATTGAAAGAATTGGTGGTCGCTGAAATGGGCGGCGCGGTGCGCCTCGATGTTCCGGTAAAAATCGATGTTGGGGTGGGCAAAAATTGGCTCGAGGCGCATTGAGAGAGATGACGCATATTGAAGCTTCCCGATGAAATTTGATGTTCTTCTCACCGCTTTAAAAGCCTCGCCCACAAAATTAAAATCCCACAAAAGCAAAAAAGCTTTTAGTGGGATTTTGATTTTGTTGCCTGTGACGCCAAAAGCGTTCAAATCACCTTGGTCACTTTCAGCCAATCTTTCCGCTCTGCATTCACCGCGTTGATGGCTGCCGGCGAGCCGAGCACGACGACGAGTCCCTTCTCCTTTACGCTTGCCAAAACCTCGGCAAACGCGCGGAAATCCTTCACGGTCGTGCCCAGAATTTGGTCGCGCGTGCGCTGGCGGAAGTCATCGTCATCTCCCAACAGATAACGCACCATCGAGGTATAGCCCTTGGCATCGGGAAGCTGGTAGGCGTCGAGATCGCCGATCGTGCCGATAATGCTTTTGGTCAATTCTTCCTGAGGAAGATCGACATTGCGCAGAAAATCGGCGGTGAGATCGTAATTCTCAATCGTCTTCAGCAAATTGGGGTCGCGATACGATACGAAGCTGAACACGCCGGAATGCCGGCCAAAACTGCAGAAGCCGCCGTATGCGCCGCCCTGCATGCGCACGCGCTCCCACAACCAGGTCGTGCGCAGGAAATTTGAAATCACCGCAATCGAGCCGTGATACTCGTAGCCGAGACGATAGAGATTCGCGGCTTTGCCGACATAATTCACCTGCGCCGGAATCGTCAGACCTTCGAAGCCATTACTGTATTGCGGCGACCATTGCGCAGTCCCGCCCGTGCGGGATTGCGGCAAACTATCGAGAAAGGCGGCGAGTTTCGGCCCGAATTGCTTCCAATTATTTTCATCCAGCGTAACATTGCACATCATGCCGCGGCGATTGACGAGAATGGCGCGAATCTCCTCTAGCGCGGCCAGCACTTTCGGCCAATCGGAATCAACGTCTTTTGCCAACTGGCGCAGAAAGAATAAATAACTCACCCCGCCCATCTGCTCATTCGCCCAGCCCGCTTCATTGAAACACGCTTGCATGCGCGCACTGACCACACTATGGCCGCTCGGCACCATGCCCGCTTCCTGGCTGGCTTTTTCATCCAACACCATTTGCCGGAAACGTTCTTGATTATCCAAACGCACGGTGAGCAACACCTCGCGCAAAATCGCGAGCAGATCATCGACTTGCGGCATCAAAGCTTTGCCGCGCAAAAAGAGCCACGAAATGCTGCTCTCGCCGCCTTGATTGTGGCGCATCGAGGTCAAACTGGTGGAACGAATGCCGCCGGTCTTGCCGCCGATGCGTTGCATCAACTTGACAAAATCCTCTTTTTCCGTGCCCATTTCCAACAAGCTGCGGCTGAACAGCGAAAGATAAGGAAGCAGAGGTTGCGGCAGGCGATGCAGATCGAAACCGACTTCGAGATAGGCAATGCCGTTGGTAAACAAGTCATGATACAAAACCGGCGTGCCGGCTTGTTCGAGAGCCGCCAACGGAATCGTGCGAATCTTTTTATCGACATCCGCGAGTTGCAGAAACGGCAGTTTCGCCAGTTCTTCCGGTGAATCCGGCGTTTCCTGGCGTTGCTTGAGTTCTTCCGCCTCGGCGATTATTTTTTGCAGCTCGGCTTGCGACAGGCGCGCGCGCGCGGCGGCCAAACGTTCTTTCTCGGCTGCTTCTTCTTGCGCGGCCAGACCCGGTTGCGGCGTGAGAATCACAGTCGTGCGATGCGAGTTCCGCAGCAAATGGCGCTGTACCAATTCTTCGAAGTAACGCATGTTGCCTGCCAACTGCGTTTTGATCGTTTCCAGATTTTTCTCGAAGGCCAGCGGGGCGAGCGGGTCGCCGTCATACAGCCACGACGTCAACGCGCTCAACATCACGATCAGGCCGCGCGGGTAGGAACCGGTGTTTTTCTCGCGCAAGCTGAATTCGATGGTGTTGAGCGAAGCCGCGATGGTATCGGGATCGATGCCCTCGCTCGCCAGCGTTTGCAGGGTTTGCAGAATCAACGCTTCAACTTTGTCTGCGTCAGCAACGGCAATGCCCTTCAAGCCGGTGGAGAAATACATTTCGCGCAAATCAGATTCAAGTCCGGCGCCCGCCACATCTTCACCCAGGCCGGAGTCGATCAATGCTTTGTATAAAGGCGCCGCCGGCGTGCCGACGAGAATGTGCGCAAGAACGCTCAACGCCAGCGTGGTTTGCGCATCCTTCGTTTCGGTGAGCAGCCAGTTCACCGTCACCATGCCTTTTTTGGCAAGATCAGCTTCCTCGCCGGGGTCGTATTGGTGGGTGAAGCGCTTGGGCGAATCGAAGCGCGTTTGCGGCGGAATGGCGGAATTCGCCGGCTTGTGATCGAAATCTCTTAAATAGGTATCAAGCAGGCGCAGCCGTTCTTCTACGGGATCATCGCCGTAGAAAAAAATGCGCGCATTGGAGGGATGATAAAAATTTTCATGAAAGGCTTTGAATTGTTCGTAGGTCAATTCGGGAATGTGGCGCGGATCGCCGCCGGAATCGACGCCGTAGGTGTGTCCGGGAAACAGCGACTGCTGCGTGTATTCGCCCAGCAAACGCTCGGGCGAGGAGTAATTGCCCTTCATTTCATTGAACACCACGCCTTTGTAACTCAACGCGCCATTTTCCGCCTCATAATGCCAGCCCTCCTGTTGCAACGTTTGCGGCGGAATGAGCGGATAAAAAACTGCGTCGAGATAAACTTCGATGAGATTGTAGAAATCTTTCAGATTCTGGCTCGCCACCGGGTAGCAAGTTTTGTCGGGAAACGTGAAGGCATTGAGAAAGGTGTTGAGCGAACCTTTGATCAACTCGACGAACGGCTCTTTCACGCGGTATTTGCGCGAGCCGCAGAGCACGGCATGCTCCATGATATGCGCGATGCCGGTGGAATCCTGCGGCGGCGTGCGAAAGGTGACGCCGAAAACCTTGTTCTCGTCGTCGTTTTCGAGCGAGAGCAATTCCGCGCCGGTTTTCACATGGCGGAAGAGCCGCGCTTTGGTATTCAATTCGGGAATTTCCTGTTCTCGCAACAACGTAAAACCGTGTTGGGTTGTCATGCCATCCTCAAAAATTATAAATTACATGATGCAGTTTGGTCAAAAGATGTTCATTGCGATACTTCATCTTCATGAGCTGTCGCCCAAACGGTTTTAAGCTCTGGGCGGACACTAATCTAACAAGTTTCCGAGAAAATACAAGTCATTCACAGGATTCGGAAATTGATGCTGAAAATTTCTTGAGATCGAGAAACAGCGGTGCGTCCGGACTTATATCCGACAAAAGTATCCGATTTAAATCATTGTTATTTCGTCAGGACTCCCATTCTTCCAAAGCCGGGTTTTAGGCATGCGATTTGTTCAAGCACAAATCATAACTTTTGCCAAAACTCTTTGGAGAATAAACATGCCTGCCGTTTCGCCGGTTACGACGATTCACTCGAAGCCGCCCCGCGTTACTGCATCCCAAAAAATCCCGCCTGAGCTGCGGCGGCAGCGTTACGCTCCCGCGCAGCTCACACCCTTCCGGCGCTGGCGGTGGCGGCTCAAAAATGATTCACAATTTTTGCGCCTGCATGTGCAGATCGCGTTTGCCGCCTTGACCATTTGGATTGGCGCTGAGTTTATTTTGTTTGTGCGCTGGCTGGAAAGCGGCGGCCTCGGCGTAGCGCCACAACGGCCGCCGGGCGTCGAAGGCTTCCTGCCCTTGAGCGCACTCATTTCGCTCAAACACTGGTGGCTCACCGGCAGCGTCAATCTGATTCATCCGGCCGCGCTGTTTATTTTTTTGGCGATTTTGGCGCTGGGTGTTTTGTTGAAAAAATCATTTTGCGGCTGGCTTTGTCCGGTGGGGTTTTTATCGGAATTGCATTGGAAACTCGGGCGCTGGCTGTTTGGAAAAAATCTGCGCGTACCGAAATTCCTGGATTGGCCGCTGCGGATGATCAAGTATCTGCTGCTCTACTTTTTTCTCTATGCCATCCTGGCGAAGATGGGCCTGCACGCGTTAAACGCATTCATTAACAGCGCGTATAATCAAGTCGCCGACATCAAAATGCTTTACTTTTTCGAACGCATCGACAGCACGGGCTTGTGGATTATCGGCATTATTGCGCTGCTGTCGCTGCCGATCAAGAATTTTTGGTGCCGCTATCTTTGTCCCTATGGCGCGCTGCTCGGCCTCGGCAGCTTGTTCAGCCCGGTGAAGATCACGCGCAATCTCGATCGTTGCATCGATTGCAAGCTTTGCACGAAAGCATGCCCGTCAAATGTTCAAGTGCACCGCGTCAAGCGTGTGCATTCGGATGAGTGCATGGCATGCCTGGCATGCGCGCAGGTTTGTCCGGTGAAAGAGACATTGGATTTGAAAACGCGCGTGCCCGCACGCATCGTTCCCGCGCCGGTATTCGCGGCCTTGATCGCCGGCGTGTTCGTGGCCATCACCGGTGCGGCAATGCTGGCAGGCTTATGGCACAATTCCATTTCCAACGAGGAATACCTGCGCCATATGCCTCGCATCGAGGCCTATGGACACCCCGGGAGGTAGAAAACCCATAGTTAAATCGCTGCCGAAATTTCCCGCTGGTTGAGCCTACCGAAACGAACTACTTGTTGAATTTGTCCCGCTGGCTGAGCCTGTCGAAGCCAGCTACTTGTGTTGCTTATCGCTGGCTCAGCTTGTCGAAGCCAGCGAGCCTGGCCAAATTCTCAACAAATGGTGGACGAATCACGCCGGCTTCAGTAATAATTGCCGCAATCAATTCATGCGGCGTAACATCGAATGCGGGATTGTAGACACGGCAGTCTGGCGGTGCGGTGCGCCGGCCAAATCCCTGCGTCACTTCCTCAGCCGCGCGTTCTTCGATCGGAATCTCCGCGCCGGTGAGTTTGCTAAAATCAATGGTCGAAATCGGCGCAGCGACATAAAACGGAATGCCATGCCGGTGTGCGTTTACCGCCAACGAATATGTGCCGATTTTGTTCGCGGTGTCGCCATTGCGCGTAATGCGATCGGCGCCCACAATGCAAAAATCAATCTTCTGGCGCTGCATCACAAAGGCAGCGGCATTGTCGCAAATCAACGTGCAAGGAATGCCCTCGTGGCGCAATTCCCACATGTTCAAACGCGCGCCTTGCAGCAGCGGCCGCGTTTCGTCAACAAACACATGCAGTTTTTTCCCCTGGGCATGGGCGGTAAATAACACACCCAAGCCCGTGCCGAAATCAGCCGTGGCCAGCGCGCCGGTGTTGCAATGCGTGATCACATTGGCGTTCGCCGGCACGAGTTCGGCGCCGTTCCGGCCCATCGCCCGGCAGACGACGCGGTCGCGCTCATAAATATCGAATGCTTCTGCCAACAGTGAATCTTTAATCTCCGCCACCGTGGCATCACGCTGCTTCATTGCCACGGCGTGCATGCGATCCAACGCCCACCCCAAATTAACCGCGGTCGGCCGCGTGCCGCGCAAATAGCGAATCGCGCGATCCAGCTCCAAAAACAGCGCGTCTTTGCTGTCTTCTGATTTGAGGTTCCGTATGCTCAACAAAGCGCCGAATGCGCCGGCAACGCCGAGCGCCGGCGCGCCTCGCACGCGCAGGCTTTTGATCGCTTCACCAAGATCATCCACCTCATCGAGATCCAGGTGAACCAATTCTTCCGGCAAGCGGGTTTGATCGATCAAGCGGACTTTGTGATGGCGCCATTCGATGGTGGTAACGGGCATGAGTCGTCCCTTCGGTCAAAATGTGAGTGAAACCGCGTGCAATACGATTTGTCGGCAGACGTAAGGCTTGCATTCCCCAAAGCAGCATTTTTCAGAAAGAAAAAGAAATTCGATTCAAAGTCAACCCTCTTGAAAAATTTTTTGGCGCTTGCCCGGCCTTGACGGTTTGCGGTCCGAACGTTCCGCTTGACTTTTAAAGCATGGTTTCATAATATCGCGCGTGAAACGTTATTGCTTCTCCTCAAATACTGATGCGCCGGCCGCCTGCAGATGTTCATTCCGCTTGCATTGCCAATATCCGTTTCGTGTCAATGCTGAAACATTGTTGAATCACCGGCAAAAGACTACGCGATTTCCGGCTGCTGCCTGTAGAAGTATAGGCCGTCTCACAAGCGAATCCTAAATTTAGATTTTAGCATACCATGAATATTTACGGGCAATCCTATCGTTTCGGAATCGGTTCGGCCTGGACGCCGGCGGTCAAGGGATTGATTATCGCCAATATTGTCTGCTTTGTGCTGCAGAATATCGCCGAATTGGTGTTCAAGATCGATTTCCTGCAAGCGTGGTTTGCCCTGTGCTCTCTGCCCCACCCGGAATTGCCGGCGCAATTGACCCTGCGGCAGGATTTTGCCGTGTGGCAGTTGTTCACGTATATGTTTCTGCACGGCGACATCTGGCATATTTTGTTCAATATGCTGGTGTTGTGGATGTTCGGCTGCGAGCTTGAACGGTTTTGGGGTACCACGGAATTTCTGCGCTATTACTTTATTTGCGGCGTGGGCGCTGGCCTGGTTCATCTGATGCTCAATTTCAACTCGCCTATTCCGGTGTTGGGCGCCTCCGGCGCAATCTTTGGCGTGTTAGCCGCGTTCGGCCTGACGTTCCCGGATTTGATTATCACGTTTCTGTTGTTTTTTATTTTGCCGGTGCAAATCAAGGCAAAATACCTCGTCATGATCGTGGCGGCCATCGCGCTGTACATGGGCGTGCAGGGCGCAGAAGACGGGGTCGCGCACTTTGCTCATTTGGGCGGCATGGTTGTCGGCTTTCTTTATCTTAAAATAGATTGGCCGTGGAAAGCGCGGGGGCCGCGCAATTTCGACCATTACTCCTACACTGCTCCCGGCGGGCGGTCAACGCCATTTTTTGGCAAGATTTCGGATTGGTTCAAGCAGCGTGCACAATCCCGGCGCCGTATGCAAGTGGTGCGCCGCCGCCAGCATGAGATGCACCTGCGTGAAAAAGTGGATGCGATTTTGGATAAGATTAATGAAGTTGGATTTGACAATCTTACCTCAGAAGAAAAACAGATTCTCAAACGTGCCAGCCAAACCCTCAACCAGGAAAACATCCGCTCAGAAGATTTTGGCCCAAACTGACCCTCCCGTCAGCTCTCGCGTGGTTGCCATGGGAAAATCCACCCGCGTCATCATTCTTCCGTTCATTCTGCTCTTACATTTTATTGTGCCGGCCGTTTTGCACGCGCAGTTGGCCAGCGCTCCATTGGGCATTGTCAAGCTGCCCGAAACCGGCGAGGTCGAATTCGTCGCGCTTGGAGAATTGGCGGATTTGCTGGGTTTGCGCACGTTTTACAGCGAAAAAGCGCGCAAGGTCATCGTCTACGTCGGCAATGCTGAAGTCAAAGTCACGGCGATGAATCCGTTCGTGCAAGTTGACGACCGTACGCTGCAACTGCCGATTGAAACCAGTTATGGCAATGACGATATCCTCGTGCCGTGGCGTTATTTTATCACAATCATTCGCCCGCTTTATCCCGGCGCCTGGCCTGAAAGCCTGGGCGGCGGCGCGACGTCAGCCGTAAAGGCAGACCCTATCCCCAACATCACCGAGATCGCAGTCGAACAGAAAGCCAACGGCACGCTCATCCGCATAGAAGCGACACAACCGTTTGCGCGCAAGCACATCAATACCCGCTTCACGCGCGACTGGATGTATCTCGATTTCGTCGGCGGCATCGTTGCGCCCGGCGCCGTCCGCGCAATCGGCGCGAATAGCTGGGTGCAAAAAATCTCCCCGGTGCAAACCGGCGAGGTGGCCCAGCTTTCAGTGCAATTGCGCGAGGAAATCGACCCAAGCCTGGTGAGTATCAGCGGGCAAGGCAATCAAATATTGGTGTCATTGCGCACACAGGAAGTCGTGCCTACCGATGTGTTGCGCAACCTGGAAACGGTGCGCCAGAAATGGCGCATTGACACCATCGTGCTGGATCCCGGCCACGGCGGCCGCGATCCGGGCGCCATTGCCGGCGACGGCACGCGCGAGAAGGACATCACCCTGCAAGTGGCAAAACGGCTGCGCAAGATGATCGAAGAAAAACTCGGCTTGCAAGTGGTGATGACGCGCGAGAGTGACACGTATGTCAGCCTTGATGATCGTACCTCGAAAGCGAACATGACGCAAGGCAAGCTGTTTATCAGTTTGCATTGCAACGCCAATCGTAGCCGGCGCGTCAACGGCACCACCACCTATTTTCTCGGCCCCGCCAAAACCGACGAAGCGCTGGAAGTGGCATTGTTGGAGAACTCCGTGGTGAAGTATGATACCGATGCCCCGCTCGACGCGCAGCGCGAGGAGGATTTCATTCTCACGGCGATGGCGCAAAATGCCTTCAATCATGAAAGCGAAGATTTTGCCGCCATTATTCAGGAGGAAATGCGCGCGGCTGTGGGCCTGCCTGATCGCGGCGTGCATCAAGCCGGATTTCGCGTGCTCGTCGGCGCTTCCATGCCCAACGTGTTGGTGGAAATGGCTTTCATCTCCAACCTTAAAGAAGCGCGCCTGCTGCGTGATTCCAGCGTGCAGGAGAAAATGGCCCGGGCCATCATGAACAGCATCAAACGCTTCAAAGAGAAGTACGAGGTGGGTTCCTAACCAGAATTTTCTTGCAACAATTCCGAAAACTCTTATATTGCCCTCCGAAAATTAAGCCGCAACAATTGTTTGCGGCTTTGTTTATTTGTAACTATTCCGCTTTTCCCCGCCGGGCTCGCTCAAAAAAAATCAAAAACTTGCACCGCTTTTGATCGCACCAAACAAGGCGCGCCCTGGCGGCCAACCGAATTGTTGCGTTGATTTCAATATGGAAATTTCTGAAGACATGCTGCGCCGCATTGTGCGCGAAACCCTCCACGAGTTGGGGCCAGACGCTGATCCGGCGTTGCTGCGCAAAGTCGTCCTGGAAGTGATTCGCCAACTGCAGCGTGAGCAGCAATCATCGCAACCCATTCAACCTTGATTTAGGGCTTCTTTGCCGAGCACCCCGCCGGCCGTACCACAACCTCATGAGGAGAACTGCATGGAAAGCGCGACTCAATTCAAGTATGTTGAAGCTGCCCCAATCAAAGCGAGCGATGACGATCCCTTTGAATCGATGATGGCCCGTTTCAAAGTGGCGGCAGAAATTTTGAATCTCGACCCGGGTGTCTACGAGTACTTACGCACGCCGCTGCGGCAAATCATCGTGTCCGTGCCGATTCAAATGGATGACGGCAAAATCGAAGTTTTCGAAGGCTATCGCGTCATTCACAACGAAGTGCGCGGGCCTTCCAAGGGCGGCATTCGTTACACGCCGGATTTGAATCTTTCCGAAGTGAAAGCGCTTGCAGCGTGGATGACGTGGAAATGCGCCGTGGCCAATATCCCCTTCGGCGGGGCCAAAGGCGGGGTGAAATGCGATCCCAAAAATCTGACGAAAGTCGAGCTGGAGAAGATCACGCGGCGTTATACCGCGAGTTTGCTGGAAATTTTCGGCCCGGAGCGCGATGTGCCGGCGCCCGATGTCAACACCAACGAGCAGGTCATGGGGTGGATCATGGACACTTATTCCATGCACATGCGCCACACCACCACGGCCGTAGTCACCGGCAAGCCGATTTTTCTCGGCGGTTCACAGGGCCGCGTTGAGGCCACCGGCAAGGGCGTCGTCATCACGACGCACGCGATGATGGAGAAGATGAGCATGGCGCCGCAAGACACACGCGTCGCCATTCAGGGTTTCGGCAATGTCGGCTCCGTTGCAGCCAAGGAATTCGTCGAAATCGGTTGCAAAGTCGTTGCCATCAGCGATGTCACCGGAGCTTATTACAACGCAAAAGGCCTGGATATCGAAGCGGCGATCAATCATCGCGACGCCAACAAGGGTCTGCTCGAAGGCTTCACTGGCGGCGACGTGATTTCAAATGCCGAGTTGCTCGAATTGGAATGCGAAGTACTCGCACCCTGCGCGTTGGAAGATCAAATCAACAGCCGCAACGCCGATCGCATCAAAGCCCGCATCATAGCGGAAGGCGCCAACGGCCCGACCAGCGCGAAGGCCGATCCCATTCTCGCCAATCGTGATATCGTCGTCATTCCCGACATTTTGTGCAACGCCGGCGGCGTGACGGTGAGCTATTTCGAATGGGTGCAGGATCGCATGGGGTATTTCTGGACGAAAGAAGATGTGTTCAGCCGCTTGACGCGCATGCTGAACGAGGCGCTGCACGACGTTACTGTTACCGCCGACAAGTACAAAGTCAACATGCGCATTGCAGCATACGTGCTTGCCATTGATCGCGTCGCCAAAACATTGGCGCTGCGTGGAATTTACGGATGAGATCCGCTTTCTCATCGGCAAGTCTCAAAATCATGCCCGGGCGTCGAGCGATACCCGGGCTTTTTTCTGCGAAATCGGGTTATTTTTTGATTTCACGGCATGAATGAATTTCATTCACCACATGAATCAACATGCAAATAGCGCTGGCTCAACAATGTCAGAGAGAGTTTGGCATCCAAAAGTTCAATAAATTCTCTTGCATTGCGCCGCGATTTTCCAGACATTTCCCGCGGCGTTTTGGGGTGTCGTTGAATCGATACGGAATACCATTTAAACAACATATCCATTTCCTGCAACCGCTAATCAACACTAATGTGCAGCAATATATTTCTAATTCGCGTTTATTAGCGTTCATTCGCGGTTTGAGATATGGAATCATTGTTTAATTCTGATTCCTGAACGGAAGCATAAGGCTGTACCTACGTCATCACTTCTGATGTTTCGCCACAAAAATGCCACGATTGCATGATTTGAGTGTTACACTCACCGCTGCCCTGTGTTTGATGTCTCACATACGCTTCGGCGCCGCCGTACAGGCGCAGATTCCCGCCGCCGCAACTTCTGACTCCACCGCCATCACCGTCGCGGTTTTAGATTTCAAAAATAACAGCGGCCAGTTCCACCTCGATGTGCTGGAAAAGAATGTTCCTGAAATGCTGAAGACCGAGCTTTCGCGCGCGGGTTCCGGTATTTGGGTGGTGGAACGTCAAAAATTGGAAATGATTTTACAGGAGCAGGCGCTGGCGCAAACCGGCCTCATTGATCAGAAAACCGCGCAGGAAGTGGGACAACTGGCGGGCGCGCAATATTTGTTGACTGGCGAAATCAGCCTGTCGGGAACACGTTTGCCGGCGAAAAAGTTGTGGGCGACCGCAACGCGAGCGAAGACATGGTGCGCATGCTGGCTTCGAATATTCTCTACAATTTGACCGGCGAAGGGCAATACCGGCAAAGTCTGCGCTTGAAAAATTATCCCACCACCTGGTTTGTACTGGCCACCGCATTGACTGCCGCTGCCGCGGGCTTCACCCACGGAATCCACCACCAGGCCTACGATAATTATCAATCTGCAAGTAATTTGAAAGATATCGATAAGTATTACAACCGCGCCGGCAATTACCGCAAAGCCCGCAACGTCACCGCAATTGTTTCGGGCGCACTGGCGCTCACGAGTTTGCAGTTTTGGCTCAAGAATCAATCACAACAAAACCGCATACTTGCTGCAGCGGTGCCGGAAAAACCCTGGCGAACGCAAGGCATGATTCTTTTTGCAGAAGATGCCACGATACGTTTGGGCGTTACGCTGCACTTTTAAGAAACGATGAGAACCATCATTCAAGACTCGCGATTTTGGCTCTGGAGCGGCCTCCTTTTCCTCTGTGCCTGCGGGGAACTCGAGCGCAGCAATCCGCTGGATCCCAAGAATCCGCACAGCGAGCGGCCGCGTATGATTTTCGTTGAAGCGTTTGTGAATGACGCGACCCCCTTCAGTCCGTTTGCGTTGAGGGCGCTGGACAGCCTGTCCCTGGCGTTGGCCTCCGATCAAATCATCATTGTTGAACATCATCTTCCCAGCGCGAATTATCACGACAGCTACGCGTTGCAGGAAAGCGCCGAACGGTATAACAATCTCGCCGCGGCTGATCACGGCGTTCCCGATGTGTTTTTCAACGGCGCACCGACTCGTTTGCAGGGCGCCTCCAGTGCGCACACTGCCGCTCAGCGTTATCGCGCAGCGCTGCAAAATGAGTCCGGCAAGATTGCGTATTTCACCATTGAAGCAAAAAAATCCGTTTCGGCAACCGGCATTGAAATCAACGCCACGCTTGCGCGCCTGGGTGACAGCCCGGCCTCGCAATTTGCGATTGCTGCTGTGGTTTGGGAAGATTTGGGGCTGTCCGGACATCGCCACGTGGTTCGCAAGATTTTCTCTCCCGAGGTTGTAAACGGCCTGGCCGCCGGCGATACCAAAACCGTGCGTTTCGCAGCAAATCTCAATGGCGTGCAAAACGCCAATCGCGTGCAGGCCGCCGTAATCATCGAACGCAACCTCAATTCTGGAAGAGAAGTGTTGCAAGCGGCGTTAGCAGAATAAAACGATATGAAGCCAAGAATCCGTTTCTTGCTCAAAATTAGCGCACTAATGGCAATGGCGCTCAGCGCTTCCTTCGGTTGTGAAGAACTGGGCAAGCTCATCGAAACCAATGAACCGCCGGTCGTCGATCAGGTTGTGGCGTTGCGTTCCTCGCTTTTTCCGTCAGACACCACCACCATAAAAGTGGAAGCGCACGATCCCGAGGGCGGCGCGCTTTCTTTTGCGTGGAGCGCAGCCGGCGGCACGCTTTCCTCCACCACCGGAAGTCGCGTGCGTTGGACGGCTCCTGCGGTTGCGGGCGATTATAAAATTTCCGTAAAAGTGCGGGATGATAAAAATGACGAAGCCGAAGGCTCGGCTACGCTGACGGTGATCGCCGTTGAGCAGCCGACGGTTGAGATTATCCAACCCAAGCATAACGCGTTCATTCCCGGCATTGGCGTTATTGTAATCGAAGCGCTGGCGAGCCATCCCAACGGCATCGAACGCGTCGAATTTCGCGCAGGAGGCAATCTCCTGGGAATCGACAATTCCCCGCCTTATCAACAACCCTGGCGGGTGGAAGGCCTTTCCGGCCCGGCAATGATTGTCATCAGCGCCTATCGCGCCCTCACGCCCGGCGCGCCGGGCGTTGATTCCGTGCGCGTGAATGTTGAGGGCGTGACGCGGTTGTGAGGGCTGCCACGGTTTCTCAATTCTGAGTTGGCGACATAAAGACTTTCTGCCTGGCAATAGCGGTTGCCATAATGAACAAGTTTTTTTGAAAGTTCACCTTGACGCAAGATCACGCAACGAGGCCATTATGATGACACGCATTTGGGGCATGGCTCTGTTCATGCTCGGTTTGCTCGTGGTCGCCGAAGGTTCGTTTCAAATTCTGCAAAAAAACACCGGATTCACGCGCTGGCTATACATCGGCCTCGGCCTGGTGCTGGTGGTGCGCGGCATTATGGTGAGCTGGCCTTCCAGAAAAAAATCATCGGATGACGAGTCGTGACGATTTTTTGCGCCGATCTTTCCGCTTAAGCCATTGATTTGAAAGGCAGTTCACCCGCCAAATTTTGTCTGCGCTCAAGCTGCCGCACTTGCCCGCTTTGTTGGTACTATCACCGTATAAATTTCTCCATCATCAGGACGAGGCATGGCGGCTTTCGTGCAAAACAGCGATTGGCTAGAGATTGTTGGGAGCCTCTTCCCCGAAGCCGGATATACCGTGATTTTGGTGTTCGTGCTCTATCTCGCGCGCCAAGGCTGGAAAACACGGGAAGACTGGCAGATCGGGCCGCCGTGGAGTCCGTTCACCCAATACCTCAAAAAATTCTACCAGGAATACGGCCACATCCAGAAACACGGTTACGGCCAGCAAGTTTCCTTCTATATTCTCAAAGCCTACCCCGCCACGGCAAAACGCCTGGACGAGCACGAAGCGCATGATCTGGAAAGCATCATGCACTTGGCAGCTCTGGAAAAACGTTCGCTTCTCATCACGGGCGCGGCCAGCTCCGGAAAATCCACCTTCCTGCAAGCATTGGCGCTGCGTGCCAGCTCGCCGGAAGCGCACCGCAAATTGGGTTTCAAAAAACCGCGTCTCCCAATTTATCTGCCGCTCAAGCACATCGACACCTCGTTACCGTTTTATAAGGCGCTGCGCCGGGCATTGCGCGGCTCGGGCTATCACCTGAAGAAAATCTATCTGCAACGCGCCTTGCTCAGCGGGCGCGCATTGTTGTTATTCGACGGCCTGGACGAGATTCCCGAGGGCGAGCAGCGCGAACAAATGTGCCGCTGGCTCGACAGCGTTGTCGCAATCGCGGGCAAATCCCTGCCGGTGATCATTGCCTGCAAAGCCGAGGCCCTGCTGCAAAGCGTTCGCTTTGAGTTTTCCTATTACACCGTGGCGCTGCGCAATTATGCGCTGCTGCAATACCGCTCGTTGCGCGCCGTTTCCGAAACGCGCATGCCGCAGGTTTATGTCAATCCGGCGGAACAGGAATCCGAATATCTCATGCTCTCCCCGCCCGGCCTGCCGTTGATGTTGAAGGGCGCAAAAAAGCCCGCACCGCTGTATTTTTATCATCTCGCCAAATATCCGGTGACCAACAAGCTTTATCGCGTGTTTGTGCAGGCGACGCAACATCGCACGCCGAGCCTGTGGAAATTGCCGGATTTTTCCGCTGATGATTTTCCCGTGGTGGGCGTGGATTGGGAGGATGCCGAGGCGTATTGCAAATGGCTTACTGCCATCACCAAAAAAGTCACTTCCACCAATGCGCTGGGCAATTTTGTTTTTCGCTTGCCCACCGAAGAAGAATGGGAATGGGCGGCCGGCAACGGCGAGCGCTCGTATCCCTGGGGCTTTGAATCGCCGCGGCCGGAACATGCGAATTTCGCAGACGATCTCTGCCGCTTGCGCGCCGTCGCCGCGCATCCTGCCGGCGCAACGCCGTTGGGCATTATGGATATGGGCGGCAATGTGTGGGAATGGACTTCCACCAAAGAAGGCGACAAACCCGAAAAACGCGTGGTGCGCGGAGGCGCGGCCTTTAATGATGTTTCAGCGCTGCTCTGCACCGCGCGCGATGCGCATGTCAAGCAGCTCGCGCGCTTCATTGGTTTTCGCGTAGCACGCCTGCCGCAAGATTGATCCTACAGGCTCTCTCACCTCCTAAGCCGGACGAGCCGGCGCCAAAGTGAAAAACTCACGCAAAGCCGCGAAGACGCAAAGCTTTTCTTTGCGTACCTTAACGGCTTTGTGTCTCGCGTGAATTCATTGCTTTTTTGTGAAGAGTTCACTTTAAAGGGACTGGTAGCGTGGCGCGTTCGCCGATTGCCGTCATAAAATTCCCTCCAGCTTAGAGCAACAATACCTACTTCTTCGCCGTAATTCTGGCGCAGCATGAATGAAGCATGATCAACTAAAATGCTGCGGCTTCTCGCTTGACTCTGGCGTTTTCTCCGTCTATATTTGCGCGCTCGTTTAAAATGAAGGTGATGGCAATGGCGCTTTGGGATTTGTTCAAAAACAACAATCATACTGAAGATTTCGACCCGATCCGCGATTTGACGCTGGCCAAGCTGCGCCCCGGTTATCTCGTCGATTATGACGCCCAAACCTGGCGCGTGAAAAGCTACTGCCGCTATGATTTCGGCGAAGGCTATACCTCAGAGGAATGGGAGCTTGATTCCGGCAGCGAGACGCGTTACCTTGAACACGCGCATGAGGAGGGTGAACCGCAATGGTCGTGGTCGAGACGGTTGCCGCTGGGCGAGATCGACGGCAATCTGCGGCAATACATTATCCAGCACGATGATCCGCCGGATGAGCTGACCTGGGATAACCAGATCTATTATCTCGATGAATCCGGTCCGGGTTACATGTATGAAAACGGCCAGGGCCCGGCGCAAGAATTCATTTACTGGGAATTCATCACAGAGATCAATGAATCCGTTTTGACCATCGAGCAATGGGGCGAAAGGGAATTCGAAGCCTGGTTGAGTGTGCCAGTGCAAGAATATGAATTCACCAGCATTCTGCCGGGTGAGGGCGGCACGGCGGAATGATTGACACGCCAAAAAAGTTTAATGTTTCGCCGTACTTTTGTCATTGTCATTCAGCAGAAATCTTGTGAGGTACTGGATTCACAGCCGGTTCGAGCCGTGTTCCTAATTCTTAGACAAGCTGAAAGCGGAAACTCTTCGGACAGCTTTAAGAATTTCGCCCACAAAAGTTGAGCTGCCACAGAAAGAAAAATGCCTTTTCAGTGGGATTTCATTTCAGAGGGCGAAACTCTTTCAGAATTTTATTCTAACTGTAAAGCTAATCCCCTAACGTTGTCGTGTTAACCTCCGCAAGTAGAATTTGCCGTTCATGCAAGCGCGAACATGCTTGCCGAAAGGATTTAATTTGCAACGTTTCTTCTTAATGATTCTGCTGATCGCCGCCGTTGTCTCTTGCAGTTCGCCCTCCCAACTCGACCGTCTCGCGCGTGACCTCGATCGTTATCCGGAATACTCCATCATTCTCGAAGACATGAAAGAGGAAGGCAACTTTTTTGATGATTATTACCATCGCTACAAACTCATCCGCGCCGAACGCAACGGCGCGCCGGACAGCCTGATCTACAAAAGCGAATTGACGGACTGGCTGCGCGTGCATCAGCGCGAGTATGAAAAATATGATCAATACCTGGGCATGGTCATCGCCTCCAAAACTCTTGAAAACGAGCAGAACTTTGCCCAGCATCCGCCCGGGTATCAGTATGTCGGCGACCCGCGTTACGGCGCCTGGCGCACCGACGAGAGCGGCAATTCGTTTTGGGAATTCTACGGCAAGTATGCGCTCATGAGCAGCCTGTTCGGGATGATGACGCGGCCGGTTTATCAAAACGATTGGGAAGGCTATCGCGACTCGCGCACGCGCGGCCGGCCGTATTTCGGCCGCAATCGCGAATTCGGCACTAACGGCACGCAAACGAAAGAAACGCACAAAAATTTTTTCGAGCGCCGGCTTGAGCGCGATCGTTTGTCCAAAGAACGATTTTCACAAAAAGTGCAAAACCGCGTGCGGCGCAGCAACATGAGCAAAGTGCGCAGCCGCAGCAGTCGCGGCTTTGGAAAATAAGACACGGAACACCTCATGTCACTCGATCAATTCGTCTCCGGACTGATTTATCTCGGCTCCGCGTTTGTGCTGTTTTTTCTTGGCAAATGGGCTTACAGCGCGCTGCACCGCAATTACGCGCTCCATGAGGAATTGCTCGAGCGCGACAACTTTGCGCTGGCGCTGGTGATGATCGGTTACCATCTCGGCCTGGTCTTTGCCATCGGCGGTGTGCTGGCCGGCGTTTCGGTAAGCTTGATCGATGATCTCATCGACATTTTTTTGTATGGCGCGGCCTCCATCGTGTTGTTGAACCTCTCCGGCCTCATTACCGACAAGTTTATTCTGCCGGCGTTCGACGATGAAAAAGAGATCATCCAAGATCGCAATGCCGGCACCGGCGCCATCGTCGCCGCCAATCACATCGCCACCGGCTTGATTATCGCCGGCGCGATTTCCGGGCGCGGCAGCTTGCTTACCGCTGCTCTTTCCTGGATTCTCGGCCAGCTCGCCCTGGTGATTGCGAGCCGCGTTTACAGTAAATTGCTGCCATATGACGTACATGCCAATCTCGAAAAAGACAACGTTGCAGTTGGCGTGGCATTCTCCGGTATGCAAATCGCCGTGGGCAATCTCGTGCGCGTCAGCATCACCGGCGATTTCATTTCGTGGAGTGATTATTTCATCAAATTCGGCAGCTTTCTCGCGTTCGGCTTGATCCTGCTGCCGCTCATTCGCATCATCACGGATCGTGTGTTGCTGCCCGGCAAGCGTCTGACCGCGGAATTGGTGAATCAGGCCGCGCCCAACGCCGGGGCCGGCGCGATCGAGGCGTTTTCTTACATTGCGGCCTCGTTGCTGTTGAGTTGGGTGGTTTGAAAAGCATGTCATTCCGGCTTCGGCGTGAGCTCAGCCGAACGAAGGAAACTTGTGAAGTATTTGACCTGGACTTGCTTCTTTCCTCAACATGATTGTCGATCACAACGCTGCGGCAAATCTTTCTGAAGGCCGTATTAGCAAGCCTGCGCTGCTGCGCCGCAGTTTTCTGCTCAAGGCCTGCATTTTCGCCACCGGTTTCTCCGGCATTGTTGCGGAATATGCTATGGCCACACTCGCGAGCTACTTGCTGGGAAATTCGGTGCGGCAATGGACGCTGACGATTTCAATCATGCTCTTTGCCATGGGACTCGGCAGCCGCATCAGCAAACACGTTCGCGTGCATTTGCTCGATGCCTTTCTCGTGGTGGAATTGGCGCTTTCGGTGTTATGTGCGGTGAGCGCGTTGCTCGCGTACATGCTGTCCGCGTATGTGCAAGATATTACCACGATCATCTATCTGACCTCCGCCGTAATCGGCGTGCTGATTGGATTGGAGATCCCGTTAGTCACTCGGCTCAACGATTATTTCGAAGAGTTGCGCGTGAATATCAGCACGGTGATGGAGAAGGACTATTACGGCGCATTGCTCGGCGGGTTGTTGTTTGCCTTCGTGGCCTTGCCCTATTGGGGCTTGACCTACACCCCCATCGTCGTGGGCGCGGTGAATTTCATCGTAGCGGCGGCGTTATTCTGGAATTACCGCAGCTTGCTGCAATACCGGAAGAAGCTGGCAATCGCCTTTGCTGTAGTTCCAATTGTTCTCGGCAGTCTGGCGCTCACGGCAAAGCCCATTGTGCTTTTTGGCGAGCAGCAAAAATATCGCGATCGCGTCATCTACCAAGAGCAGACGCCTTATCAAAAAATAGTGCTCACGCAGTGGCGTGACCATTTTTGGCTCTACTTGGACGGCAACGAGCAATTCAGCAGCTATGACGAGGAACGATATCACGAGCCGCTGGTGCATCCGGCCATGCGTCTGGGTCCGGCGGCAAAAACGGTTTTGATTCTGGGCGGCGGCGATGGGTTGGCTGCGCGCGAAGTCTTAAAACATTCCACTGTTGAGCGGATCACGCTGGTGGACATCGATCCGGCCATAACGCAATTGGCGCAAACGCATCATCTTTTTCTGCAACTCAATCATGGCGCGTTGCAGGATGGCCGCGTGCATCTCGTGCATCAAGATGCCTATCGTTTTTTGCAGGAAGATGATCAGCTCTATGATGTCATTATCATCGACTTGCCGGATCCCAAAACCATCGAGGTGGCGCGGCTGTACACGCTGGAATTTTATCAACTCGCGGTTCGGCACTTGGCCGCCGGCGGCAGGTTGGTAACGCAGGCGACCAGCCCGTTCTTTTCCAAACAAGCTTTTCTCTCCATACTCAAGACCATACGCGCCGCCGGTTTGCCGGCGATCGCTTATCACAATCATATTCCGACGATGGGCGAGTGGGGCTGGGTGTTGGGCGTCAAGTCGCCCTCACTGCATGAGCAGAAGTTGAAGGAAGCGCTGCTGCGCCAGAGCTTCGATGAGCTGCCGACCCGTTTTCTGAATGCCGAAGCCATGGCACATATGCTCAATTTTGGCAAAGGCGTATTCGATGGCATTGACGAAATTGCCGTGACGAACGAGCTTGATTTAGCGGTTTATCATTATTATCGTCAGGGTGAGTGGGATATTTACTGATTTTTGTGAATCGGCTTTGAATAGTAAGTCAGGCAAGCACTCAAAATACGACTACCAAAATGTTAACACTGTCTGAAAATAGTCTTGATTGGACATTGCAACACGTCTTACGATACGGCGATACAGACGTATTCCCTATTCCGTTCGAGTATGAAGCAATACACCAAGATTGGGATAACATTAAGAGACATTTGTGCAGCCAGAACGTATTGCAATGGACTGTAAGACCACACAGGATTCTTTTATCTCCAAAAGCAAAATATGGATTCAGGGTTATAATGCAAATTGACCCTCTAGATTTTTTATTATTCGCTACGACAATAAAGGAGATAGCTGAGGATATTGAAGCTCGCCGAATTCCAATCAACGACAATAGAGTTTTTTCTTACAGAGTATTGCTTGACTCAAACGGTCAATTATTCGATCCAAATATAGGATATCGCGACTTCCTCTCCAAATGCCAGCAGACCCTTGATTCAAACTCCGAAATCACTTACGTAGCTATTACTGATATTGCTGATTTCTATCCACGAATATACCTTCATCGACTTGAAAACGCTCTCCAAAGTGCGACAGAAAGAACATCACATATCAAGACGATTATGCATTTGTTGGCTGGCTGGAATGGAACTGAAAGCTTTGGGATTCCGATTGGAAATGCTCCATCAAGGATACTGGCAGAGATTACTATAGCTGACGTAGACGAAGCCTTACTTGCCAATGGAATAAATTTTATTCGATTTAACGATGATTATAGGATTTTTGCTAAAAGTTATGCCGAGGGTTACCGCCATATTGCATTTTTAGCTGAAATTTTGTTCCGTAATCATGGGCTCTCGCTTCAACCTCAAAAAACTGATGTACTCCCAACTGAAACTTTCAAATCACGCTACTTGTTGACAGTTTTAGATAGAGAAGTAAACTCACTACATGAACGATTTGAACAATTAGCAGTGGAACTTGGATTAGATAGTTGGTACGAGCCTATAGAATATCAGGATTTGAATGAAGAGCAAAAAGAAGCAATTGATGCCTTAAATCTGGTTGAGATTTTTAGAGATGAAATTAAACAAAGAGGAGAGCCAGAATTATCATTGATCAGGTTTGTACTAAGAAGATTAGGACAACTAGGAGACTCCAGCATACTAAATGACGTATTTGAAAATTTAGATATTCTTCATCCCGTATTCCCTGATATCATTGAATACATTCGTAATTTAAGACACTTGAACCAAGAACAAAAACAATCTATTGGGAATAAAGTTCTAGACTTACTAGATGACTCCATTCTGAGTGAGCTGACATATCATCGAATGTGGCCTTCGATTTGTTCACTCATACCAGAGAATGGGACAATGAATCAAGATTTTTCAAATTATACGCTTCTGAATCCGATCCAACGATTAGGAGAAAGTTAATCCTTGCTATGGGACGTTCGGGTCACCGGCATTGGTTTCAATCACAATGGAGAAGTCTTTTTGATCATCCACATTGGCCTAGACGTGCATTACTTGCGGGAGCTAGCTGTATGCCACCCGATGCGCGAAAACACTGGTATAGATCAGTTGAACCACAATTAGATTTATTAGAACTAGCAGTGATGCGTTGGGCAAGGCAAAATCCATTTGCATAAAAGGAATAAAAATTATCTAACAAACTACAAAGCGAACGTGATAAATCTCGGCATGATTTTACAAAAGAGGAGATCATAGCCTAACAATTCATTTTTAATCAGAAATCGTCTTGCTCGCCGCGCTGTCTATCCGGATCATAACTTGTTGGTCTTAAGTATCAACTTTATCGTGACACTATTCTCTCGAATCATTAGACTTCTCCGCTTTAATTTGCACGGACGTTACACGGGTCGGTCAGCGTATACCGAACGTGAGTTCTGGCAGGAAGCGGCAGCCGGGGCGCAAGCTGCGTGGAATTGCCCTATGGCGCCGATCTCGTGAAGGTGCGCCAGGCGTGGAAAAATTTGTTGCGCAAATATCACCCCGACTTGCATTCGCATGATCCCGAAAAGCGCCGCGTCGCAACGGAATTGACGCAAGGCTTGAATCGTGCTTATGAAGAGTTGGAGAAAAGATTGACCCCACACTAATTTCAACCGAGGAGGCTTTATGTCTGCAAACTTGGATTTGATCAAAAGTTATGTATTCGACCTTGATTTGAAGATTGTCAAGGAAGATCGCGCCAACGAATTGATCATTGTCGAAGATGAAGAGGAAGGGATTAAAAACTTGGTGATTGATTGCGAGCCGCCCATGGTGATTCTGGAGCAATTGATTATGCCGGCGCCCAAAAAAACCGGCGAGTTATACAAACGATTATTGCAAATGAACAACACCCTGGTGCACGGCGCGTTTGCGCTTGATGAGGAAGGCAAAAACGTCTTTTTTCGTGACACGCTGGAATTGGAAAATCTCGATCGCAACGAATTGGAAGCCTCGATTCGCGCCCTGTCTCTCGCGCTGGCCGAATACGGCAACGAGTTGCTGGAGCTGGCCTCGTGGGCGGCTGTCGAAGCCACTAAACTCACAGTTGCGACAGTGCCCCACAAGGGGGCAAGACTACGACTCCTGCACACGCATTTGAAAGATGCTATAGATTTGCTACGATCGTTTCGTAGCGGCACAATTAGCATCAAACCTTATATCGTTTGGAGGATATATGCCGAGTGTTTTTCAACGGATTTTCAAAATTGCGCAATCCGAAGCCCATTCTGCGGTTGACAAACTGGAAGACCCCATCAAAATATCCGAACAGGGCATTCGCGACTTAAAAAATGATTTGCAGGCCTCGATGACGAGTCTGGCGCAAGTGAAAGCGCTTGCCATTCGCATGAAAAAAGACGCCGAAGATCAGCAGCGCATTTCCAATGATTATGAACGCAAGGCCATGCTGCTGCTGCAAAAGGGCCAGGGTGGTGAATTGGACGCCGCACAGGCCGACAAACTTGCGACTGAAGCGCTTACCAAAAAAGAGGAGGCGGCACAGCGCGCCACTTCGTTGATGACGGACCATCAAGCACAACAGAACATGGCCGATCAACTGCAGGTGAAAGTCGAGCGCCTCAAGCAAACCATCACGCGCTACGAGAACGAGCTGGTCACGCTCAAAGCGCGCGCCCGCACCGCCAGCTCGATGCGCAAGATCAATCAACAGCTCGCCAATGTGGATTCCTCCAGCACCCTGCAAATGCTGGAGCGCATGAAGGACAAAGTTAAAGAAGAGGAGACGCTGGCCGAGGCGTATGGCGAAGTCGCCGCCAGCCACACGAGTCTCGACGAGCAAATCGACAAAGCGCTGTCAACGCCCGCAGCGGGCAAGGCCGCTGATTCACTCGCCGAGTTGAAAAAGAAGATGGGCATCACAGCAGGCTAAACATAGCCAAAAACAGGCAAAAGCCGCTGAAGCTGAAAACGCTTTAGCGGCTTTTCATTGAACGTCAAACCTATCCCCATTCAGCCAGCAGGCGATCCATCTCTTCTTCTGCTTCCTGCCGTTGCATTTCCATGTCACGCAATGCTTTGAGGTCGGCTGCGATATCGAGCTTTCGAACAACCGGTTCGCCGGAGACGTAGCGCGAAAACATGAGATTGAAATCATGCCTTGTTTCAATCTCGCGCAACGTTGCAACCGCGGCAAAGCCGGCTAAATTCCGGTTTTGCGCCAGCCAGTTGCGTGCACTATCTTCCGCCTGCGCCTGCGCCTGCCGGCGCGCCTCAAAATAATCAAATAGCGACTGCTTGCGGTCGGCGTCTGCAGCGCAGTTCTCAAGCTCACGCTGTTGCAGCTTGGCAAGATTGTCCCGGCGTTCTCGCATCAGTTGCTCGAAAGCGGAATCCATTTTATCCGCAGAACCAAAGGCGCGGTAAGCGGCAACGAGCTTGAGTATGTCCGCCTCTTGTAATCCCTCCTGCATACTTTTGAGCTCGAGGCGGTTGGCGGCGTCAATAAACAGCACTTTGCCGTGACGCGACTTGGGCTTGCTGCGATTCAAAATTAAAACGGCGAACGGCAAGCTCGCGCCGTAACCCAGGCCGCTGGGCAAGCCGATCACCGCCTCGATGACGTCGCGCTGGGGATGCAACAGTGCGGCCCGAATATCTTTTTCAACGCCGGTACGAAACAATGCGCCGTGCGGCACGATGATCGCCGCGCGGCCGCGCTGGTTGAGCGCGGCCAGGGCGTGCTGCACGAAAGCAAGGTCTCCACGTTTCTGCGGCGGCACACCGTCTGCGAAGCGTTGCCAGGAATCATGCTCTGCTTCCTCATAATTCCAATTGACCAGCGGCACCGGCGGATGGACTAATAAGAGATCGAATGTCATCAAGCGGCCCTCCTCATCCAAAATGGGATCACGCATCGTGTCGCCCAGTTTGAGATGAACATCCGCCAGCCCGTGCAACAGCATTTGCAATTGACAAAGCGCCAGCGTCTCAGCCTCAAGCTCTTCGCCGTACAACGAGAGATTTTGCGCATTGCCTGCGTGTTCCGCCAGATATTGCCGGAATGCCGCCAGGCCTCCGCCGGCGCCGCACACGGGGTCGCAAACGCGCATCCCCTCTTGCGGTTGCAGGAGTTCGACGAGCAGGCGCATGATTGCCGGCGGGCTGGCAAAATCTCCGGCTCGCTTGCCTGCTAGCTCGGCAAAATAATTGAGTACATGCGCCAACGCTTGATGGAAAATCTCGCCGGTCAAAAAGTGCTGGGGCAGGAGCTTGACGGCATCGAAATGCTGCAACAATCGATACAGCAAAGCATTCGTCGCGGCCAACCCCAAATCTTTTACCGCCGCATCTAAATGAATTTGATTGAACACCCCCATCAGCGGAATCGGATTGCGCTGCGCCAAAGCGGCATATGCCGTGGCCAGCGCATGTACGCACGTGTCTTGCGCCGCCAACAACTGCGGCCAGCGCGCCTCCGGCGGCACAAAAAAGCGATGCTCATCCGGGTCGCCTGCAATACTCGCGGCTTCAGATTCCGCACTGCCGCGGGCGAGTTCACGCGCATACACGGTATCGTAGCGCGCTTGAAATTCATCCGATACGCGTTTCAAAAAAATAAGGGCTAACAAATGATTGCGCAGCAGCAGGGGATCGATTTCGGCGCGCATCAAATCCACCGCGGCAATGAACTGCGCGCTGAGCGACTCAACAGTAAAAACAGGGTTTGACATTTTACCCTCCATTTTCGAACAACGTGTTCAACGTGATTTGCCGAGCAATTTCCAGGCGTTTTTCCGCGGCGGCCAGCGCCAATGCGTGCTGGCGTTCGGCTGCGGCCAGCAATCTGGCGAGTTGATGCTGGCGCGGAAGTGGCGGCAGCGGCAACCGGATTTTTTTAAGGGCGCGCACGGTAAGATTTTTTTGCCTGGTGGTGGATTGCGAAGCCTTTTCCAGCACCTCGCGGCCTGCGGAGTGGCGAAAATAAGCGTGCAACAAAACCGGCAGCAATTGCGGGCCGCAACGAATAACAATGATGTTGGAGTCGACCAGCATGCCCGCGGCTTTCTCCGGCGTTAATGCAAGACGAACATCCGTGCCCCGGCAGGTGACCAACAAATCGCCGGCGGCGATCTGATAAAAAGCCGGATCAATTTCCGGCAGGAGACTCACGGTCTCAATCGCTTCCCAATTCAGGCCGGCATGATGAATTGCTTTCATGCCGATCAGGCTCATGCGCAAGCCGTATTTTTGCGCGGGCGCAACCCGGCCCTGGCGCGCCAGGCCGACGAAGATTTCCGCAATCTCTTCCAATGGTAAAAAAGTATAGGTTGGCATAAACATGACTCATGGTTGGTGAGGCCGGCCGGTCACCCAAAGCAGCGCATGAAGGAGGATCACCCGACAAGCAACCGGCCGATCTTTCGAATTCATTCGCGCACAGTGACATCACTGAGGAGATACCCTTCCGGGTCGCGTGACTTGACGTAACAGCGCACAGTCTTTCCGCCGACATGCGCTTCGAGCCGGCGCTTGGCTTCTTCGCCCGCCTCCGTGCCGGGCGGCGGCGCGCTTTGGCTGAGGCGAATCAGCTCAACCGGTTTGTAAGGATAGTCGTTGCCCGCGCCTACCACGGCAACTTGCATTTCGAAGGTGTCGCCGTCAATGACGCGCAACACCGGACCTTCGATCCAATCTTCCATCCGCATGACTTTGCCTTTCTGTGGCTGCGCCACATTTTAAAGATTGAAATCTCCGGCAAAATCAGCTATATTCATTTGCTTTTGCGATCGAGCTGATTTTGTCGGCTTGATTGTATGCACGCCGTGTTCATCGCCATGAGCACGGCGTTTTTTATTTAAAGGGAACAAATTATACCCAATGTGGCGAACACGATAGTACATTTTTTTGTATTTGTCAATATTTTTTGTACAAATAATACTAAAAAATTTATATTTAATAATATTTTTACTAAATATTTTGAAATTATAATTTATAGCAATGCCATTATTTTATGAACCTTAGCAAAATTTATGATGCGATATTTCACAACAGGCCTACAGCCAATACCGCTCACTTAACATTTCGTTCGTAGTCCCGGCCCCTGTGGGCCGATGCTAACGCAAATAATTTCAATCTTCCGGCAGTGCCCCACGAGGGGGGCACGACTACTTAAGGATCGACGATTAAATAACTTTCCAAATCTCCAACCGCGAATAGACGCGAATCATCGCGAATTAAAGAAGCATTAGCGATCATTCGCGTTGATTAGCGGTTTAAAGAAAATGAGTAAGTTATTTAAATGGCAATCCTAAGTGAACGGTACTGGGCCTACAGCGGATCTTCGATCAAAGCGAAATCTCAGCGCCTCGGTCAGCTCGGATGCAATAAAGAGCCGGCGCAGGTGCGAACAGAAATAACGGCGATTTTACTCTCTCCAGAAGAGCAAAAAGGCTTTTTGTGAGATTTCAATTTTGTGGGCAAAACCTTTCAGAATTTTATTCTAACTTTGAGAAGCTCATGGACAAAAACATGAGGGAATCCTATCTTGCGTAAACTACGGAACACGTTACTGATCTACACGGACGTGAGGAGGTTTTGGGAGAATGATTTATTTCAAGACGTGAAAATCCGTGGGGATCTGTCTTCATCCGTGCTCCAAAAAGTATCCGGCGATCAATGCACGTGGAACGCCTTGGGGTGTAGCCGAAAGCCCCTTCACGTGCATTTTCCGTGATGCTAACGACCCAATTCTTAGTAGGAGTTTTGAGCGAAAATTGGCTTTCCGGCCACACCCCAGGCGCTGGCGCGCCCGAGGAAAGCGGAGAATAGGCTTGCATTTATGCACACTCCGTTTTATATTTGCCTTCCTGAAAACAAAGCCAGATTTTGGAGATCGACATGAAAGACAGTATTCACCCGAATTATCGTTTAGGCACGGTTACCTGCGCCTGCGGCAACACCTTCCGCGTGCGCAGCACGATCGGAGAGCAGCGCATTGAAATCTGCTCCCAATGCCATCCGTTCTTTACCGGCAAACAAAAACTCATTGACTCTGCCGGCCGCGTGGAAAAATTCAGAAAAAAATACGAGGCTACAGCAAAGAGCGCACCGGCACAAGCTTAACGAGTGAATTCAACGGCATGGACGGAATGCATCATCAGAAGCAAGAACGATGTATTCCGTTTTTTGTTTATAGCGGATAAAAATCCAAAACACCAAAGCATTGAGCGAAAACAACGCTATGGCTGAAAGTCAACTCATGGTTGGGGGACAAGCAGTCATCGAAGGCGTGATGATGCGCACGCCAGAGATGGTCACGGTAGCCTGCCGCCGCGCCAACGGCTCGATCACAGTTTTGAAAAAGCCGTATCGCTCGCTGCTGGCGCGCCACAAATTTCTTGCGCTGCCCATTTTTCGCGGCGCGATCGTGTTGATCGAAGCGCTGGTGCTTGGCATGCAAGCACTAACCTATTCCGGCGACTTGGTGGAACACGACATGCGCCCGGCCGGCAACGGCAAAGAAGCCGCCACGCCGTCCTTGCCCGGCCAGCGCTCGAAATCCGACAAAATTAAAATGGGGTTGACGCTCGGGATTACGCTCGCCATCGGCCTGGGAATTTTCTTTTATATTCCGCTGGTGTTGACGGATCTCACCGGCGCGCGTTCGGGATTTTGGTTTAATTTGATCGACGGCATCATCCGCATGATTTTCTTTTTGGGTTATATCGCATTGATCTCGCGCATCAAAGAAATTCAGCGCGTGTTCGAATATCACGGCGCCGAGCATAAGAGTATATTCAATCATGAAGCCAACACTGAGTTAACGCCCGAGAACTCCGCTGCATTTTCGCGTTTCCATCCGCGTTGCGGCACCAGTTTTTTGCTGATTGTCATGGTGGTCAGCATCTTCGTGTTTATGTTTCTCGGCCGGCCCGACACGGTGGCAGAACGGCTGGTGCGCTTGCTGTTCATCCCGGTGATTGGCGGCGTCTCCTATGAGTTGATCCGATTGTCGGGCGCCGGCTATCGCCATCCCTTCTGGCGCACACTGATTGCGCCCGGCCTGTGGCTGCAGCGCCTGACCACGCGCGAGCCGGATCATTCTCAATTGGAAGTTGCGATTGTTGCTTTGCAAGCCGCGCTGGGAAAGGATGTTGCGGCATTGCCCAACGTCGTCGTTGACGACGGGAAAGCAGTGGCGGTGCAAACGGCTTGATTCTGAGAATGACAAGCTTCACATGAGGATTTGAAAATACCGCAACGATCTGCATTCAAACGAGAGGACAGCCATGCGCGACGATCTGAAAATTTCCGAAATCGAAGAGCAATTCAATGGCCAATGGGTGGTTGTTGAAATCACCAAACGTGATCGCTATCGCAATCCTTTGCGGGGCCGGCTTCTGTTCAATGGCTCCGATCAGAGGAAAATATATCAGAACGGGCGCTTATACCGTGAAGCTCACCCCGGCGCACAGCTTTATTCTTTTTATGCCGGCGACCCGATTCCACAAGGCATTGGAGTGATGTTTGCAAAAGAGTGATCGGATTGACGGGCGTTTTGCTTATGGCGGCGTATTGCTCGTGCCGGTGGAACTGAATGGTTTCGGTTTGAGGTTCATGGTTGATACTGGTGCGGCTGTTTGCGCGATTAGCCGGAAAGCATTGGATCAAGTCGTTGCGGAACCGACAGTTCAAAAGGTTACGATTGCACCGATAGGCACCGAACTCGTGACTGCCTCAACTCTACGTATTGATGATTTCGTCGTCGGTGGCAAGATGCAAAAAAATATGCTGGTGACAATTGTTGACCTTCCTCCAGGCTTTCAGCTCGATGGACTCCTCGGCATGAATTTTCTGGGCAAATACCGCTTCACGATCGAGCCTGACACCGCAACGTTGATCTTGCGCAACATTCCCCTTAAAAAAACAAAATAAAATGCTGGCCAAACTCGACAAAATAGAAAAACGCTTCGAAGAGCTAAACGCGCTGTTGAGCAGCCCGGAAGTCGCGGCCAATCCCAAACGTTTGCGCGACACGGCAAAAGAACGCAACGAACTCGAAGCCGTAGTCAAAAAATATCATGAATATAAATCTCTGCTGCGCAGTATCGACGACGATAAGCGCCTGCTCACCGAAAGCAACGATCGCGAACTGCACGAATTGGCCTCGGTCGAATTGGAAGAATTGGAAACCCGGCTGCCCGCCCTCGAAGAAGAATTAAAGCTGTTGCTCGTGCCGCGCGATCCCTCGGACGC
>QEVD01000761.1 GCA_003576975.1 Candidatus Zhuqueibacterota bacterium | reverse complement strand
CGCATCGTCAAGACCGTCATCAGCAGCCAGCCCGACGGCGGCATCGGTTCGGTCAACACCAATCAAACTTTTACCATCAATGTCGATGTCAACAACATCGGCTTCGAACGGCTCGACAGCGTGCTGGTCACCCTCAGGGCGCTGAACAATTCGCTGCCGGCGCAACAACAACGCGCCATCCGGGCGATTGACAACGGCGGCACAGGCACCGCGGTTTTCACGGTGACCGCGCCGAGCACGCCCACCATCGGCGACGATCTCGAACAATTCCAGGCGCAAATTGACGCCGCGTTCACGCCCACCACGCGCGCGCAAGTTGATGCGGCGTTCGATTCCACCGCCGCCGTGCGCGTGCAAACACCGGCGCTACTGCAATTGCAAACCGCGCTGCCGAACGTGGCCAACAATCAACTCACCATCGGCCAGACGTTCACGCTGCGCGCGACGGTGACGAATCTCGGCCAGGCGGAATTCGATAACTCCGGGCGCGTGCAACTCATCCCGCCCTATCCTTTGTCTCTGCTCAGGATACCTTCAACATTGAAATGTCGGTTTTGCCGCGCGATCAAAACGACGGCACATTTGCCGAGGCCCCCAATCGCCTCGCCAGGGTTATCGTTGACGTCAACGAGTCGGCGCTCGCCATCACTTCACTGGGCATCAGCGCGCCCACCGGCGCTGCCGATCGCGTGGTTTCAACCGAGCAGGAATTCACCGTGACCACCAAAGTTTCGGCGAGCGCAAATTTAAGCGATCTCTCCGCGGAAATGACCTTGCCCACGGGCTATACCTTCCTCGCAACGGAACCCAGCACCAAACCGATCAGCGGAGATTCCGTGCGCTGGCGACTCAAAGCGCCGGTAGGCAGTCACAGCAATGAACGTGACATCAGGGTGCAAGTCACCGGTAAAAACTCCGCGGGCGAAACCGTGCCGCCGGTGGTGAGCACGATGCAAATTCGTGCGGAAGCCCGCGCGCAACTCGAACTGACGCCCGAAATCGTTTCACCGGCAGGCGCGCAAAGCGGCAAACTTTCCGTCAATCAGGAATTCACCTTGCGCGCGACGCTGCGCAATCGCGGCGCAGCCACCGCAACGGTCGCACGCGTGGCCCTGCTTGCCGGCGAAACCGGTATCACCGTGCAAGAGCCGTTTGAGCAGGCGTTGAATCTCGACCCGGTGACGCGCACCGGCTATGTCGAATGGCATGCCACAGCGCCGGCCAGCGCGACGCCGATTCACGATTTGACCTTTAATGTCATCTCACTTGAAACGCTGGATCAAGGCGCATTGGCGTTGACCGGCTTCAGAATTTTCGCGCCCATGGGCGCACAAGACCGTACGCTCAGCACCGAACAAAAATTCACGCTCTCCGGCTCAGCCACCTGGTTTCGCGCGGCGAACATAACCGCCCAACTCGTGTTGCCCGAGGGCGCCGGTTTTGTGCCGGAAGACCCGCTCACGCAACCGCTCACCGGCGTTTCCGGCCAGGAGTTTTATTGGGATGTAACCGCGCCGGCAAATGCCATCGATAGCGCAATGTTCAAGATCGTCCTAACCGCCAACGACGAGAGCAACAGCAATCTCACGCTGGGCCCGATCAGCGACTCATTGAAAATTCGCCTGGTGAAACGCGCCAGCCTGTTGTTCACGGCCAAGATCAGCAGTCCGGCCGCGGCAACCGACGGCATCGTCAGCCTGGGCCAATCGTTCCAGGTTACGGCGATGCTCGAAAATCTCGGCGAAGCAGAAACGGCCGGGCGGGATAGCCTGGTCATCGCTTTGCCGGAAGGTTATGATTTGGATCGCAACGTTGACACCTCGTGGGCAAAACGCACAACCACAATCGCGGGTATGCGGGTTGCAACCTGGCAAATTCTTGCGCCCGATATCACCACCACCAATCAAAGCATTGCCGTCACCCTGCTCGATCCGCCGGATGATATCAACACTGGCGCAGATGCCCTGGTCGTCGATCAAGACTTGCGGCAACGCTTGAACATCTCCACCGAAGCGCGCAAACTGAGTGTGCAAAACGAGACCTTAAGCCGGCGCTCACCGGTATCACGCGGGCAGACCAGCATCACGATTGCGCAGCTCAACCTCTCCGACCCCGGCGCCGGCAGCACCTCCAGCGCCATCGTTGTCACCAGTTTGCGTTTTTATGTGCGCACACGCCAGGGCAAGAATATTCCGCCGGGCGCGCTGTTCAAAACGCTGCGCCTGATTGACGCCGACCAACCCGAAAAAATCTACGGGGAGTTGGCATTGACGCCGGCGGATCAGAGCAATCCCGTGCAATTGGCGCTGCTCGCAGATTCGGTGGAAGTGAGTTTTGGGCCGCCGCGCCGCGTTGTGTTGCAAGCTGATTTGGCCGAAGCCGACACCACCAAGTCCTTCATGATTGCATTCGATGAAAGCAACGATGTTGCCGCCATTGACAAGGACTCGCGCAAGCCCATTGATGTTATCGATGAGAACAATCGCACCGGCAATGCGTTTCAAATCAATTCAGCGATTTCGGTTCTATTCGATGCGGAGCTGACCTCGTTCTACAATTATCCCAATCCCTTCCGTCCGCCGGAGACAAACAGTGGCGCGGAAGGCACGCGTTTTCTCTACAATTTGTCGCAGGACTCGCCCGTTGAGTTCAAAATCTTCACGTTGCTTGGCGAATTGGTTTGGGAAAAAACTTTCC
>QEVD01000760.1 GCA_003576975.1 Candidatus Zhuqueibacterota bacterium | reverse complement strand
ATTTCGCAGCGATTTGTTTTACCGTTTGAATGTGATTCAAATCGATCTGCCGCCGCTGCGTGAGCGCCGGGAGGATGTTTTGCCGCTGGCGCGGTTCTTCTTGCAGAAATTCGCCGCACGCCTGCGCAAACCCGGCCGCGAGTTTACTGCGGAAGCTTTATCAAAGTTGAAGAGCCATGATTGGCCGGGGAATGTGCGCGAGTTGGAAAACGCCATCGAACGTGCGGTCGCGCTTTCTACCGAGCGCGAAATCGGTTTGCGCGAGCTGCCTGAAGCGCTGCACAAAACTGCGCGCCCGGAGGCGAAGCGCAATGGGGAACTTACATTGGAAGAAGTCGAAAAGCGTCACATCCTCGCCACGCTTGCGCAACCCTCTGGCGCAAGCTCAAGAAGTATCAAGAATCCGATGAACAAGCCGCGCGCGAAAACAGTTCCTCGTGAAGTTCGTTGTCTGGACAAAAAGCAAGAATTCTAACTAAGGAATCCGCATGAATCGCCTCAATCGCCGTGACTTTCTCAAAAATGCTTCCTCTGCCACCCTTGCCGGCGGCAGTGCTCTGCTGCTGGGGTGCAGCTCGCAGCCGCAGCAACAAGCTGCGGGCGAAGCTCCGGCCGTGCACACGCGCAAAACATATGAATGGAAAATGGTAACCACCTGGCCGCCGCATTTTCCGGTAATGGGCGAAGGCGCGGAGTTGATTGCGCAATGGATCGGCGAGATGTCCGAGGGCCGGATGAAAATTCAAGTCTATGGCGGCGGTGAGCTGGTGCCGGCCTTTGAATCGTTTGAAGCGGTTTGGCAGGGCGCGGCGGAGATGAGTCATGGGGTGTCTTATTATTGGACCGGCAAGTGCCCGGCAGCGCCGTTTTTTTCGGCCGTGCCGTTCGGCATGAACGCGCAACAGATGAACGCCTGGCTTTATTGCGGCGGCGGGCTGGCGCTCTGGGAAGAAGCCTATGCGCCGTTCAATCTCATTCCCATGCCCGGCGGCAACACCGGCGTGCAAATGGGCGGCTGGTTCAACAAGGAAATCAATTCGATTGCCGATGTCAAAGGCTTGAAGATGCGCATTCCCGGCTTGGGCGGTAAAGTGATCGACAAAGCCGGCGGCAACGGCCTGTCAACCCCCGGCTCGGAAATTTATACCAACCTCGAACGCGGTGTGATCGATGCAACGGAATGGGTGGGGCCTTATCATGATTATCTGCTCGGCCTGCACAAGATTGCAAAGTATTATTATTACCCCGGCTGGCATGAACCCGGCCCCGTGCTGGAGCTGGCCGTGAACAAAACCGCCTTTGAAAATCTGCCCAAGGATTTGCAGGCGATTATTCGCGCGGCAGCCGCGCGCGCCAATACCTGGATGCTTTCGGAATTTGAGGCAAAGAACAACATCTATTTGCAAAAGTTGCTGCACGAAGAACGCGTGACGATCAAGAAATTCCCGGACGATGTTTTGAACGCCTTTCGCCAATTTTCCGCCGAAGTCATCGCCGAAATCACCACGCAAGATGCGTTGAGCAAGAAGGTGTATGAATCGTTTGAACAATTCCGCAAGCAAATTGCGTCATGGGCGGAGATTTCGGAAAAGGTGTATTACTCGATTACGGGTTAATAAAAAAGCGCGTTTTCAAATTTTTCAACCTTTGAAAACGCGCGCTAACACGATTCGGCGCGCATGTGATGAAACTTCGGCCGCGCCGAACGAAAACCCGGTGGATTTTTTTAGATCAATGCCAGCTTCTGCAATTCATTCTCCAAATTCGTTGCCGCAAGACTCAGCTCCACACCGTCTGATTGGCGTTTCAAGCGC
>QEVD01000158.1 GCA_003576975.1 Candidatus Zhuqueibacterota bacterium | reverse complement strand
AAAAAAAATTTAGCAAAATAGGTCTCTGGAAAAGCTTCAGATACAAACTGTGCAACCTTTGATCACCAACTAAACCATTGCTTCTCACCGATGGGCTTATTATATTGAGCCGCATTAAAAAATGGGAGAGGGGAAGGGAAGTTTTCACATCGACATTTGCAAATCAGACTGCATGCCCGTTGCACCTGCTTTTGAGACTTGAACCCCGAATTTTGCGTTTTGTAAGCTACCTCTAACGGTTATCAGGGTGAGAGCCCGAGGTATTTCATCTCAAAATCGCCGTCGCGGAGATTTGATCATGGCTTTTGCCATTCAACCAGATGATTATAGCTGCGGCCCGACCTGCATCTTCAACGCGCTTCGCCTGTTGGGCAACGCCGACATTTCGATCGGACGCATCAAAAAGGCGTGCGGCACACGCCCGGCGAGCGGTACGACCGAAAACGGCTTGCAACGCGGCTTGCGCCGCCTCGGTTATGAAGGTATTGTCGCGAATTGGGATCACAAAAGCCATGGCCGCAAGGCGTTGGCGTGGGTGCGGCAGAAGCATAGCGAAGGCCAGCCCGTGATTTTGTGCGTCGACCGTTTCGAGCATTGGATTCTGGTCGCCGGTTCGAAGAGCCGGTCGTATTTCGTGCTGGATCCCGAATCCGGCAGCAGCCGGCGCGCCAAGGTTTACCGCGTCTCCGGCACGGAATTGCTGCGGCGCTGGTGGAGCTTTGATCGCGCGAGCGGCATTGGCAGTTATTACGCCATGGCCGTCAATCCGCGCACGCAAAAATCGCAGCGGCTGGCGCACAAAGCGCTGCCGCTCACCAATCCCGAAGTGCTGGATCGTTTGCGCGAAAGCTCGAATGATTTGTTGAATGTGTCGAAAGCCCTGGTGAGCCGGTTCGGCGATGTGAAAAACGGCAAGAGTGTCTCGGATTTACTCGCCAAGAAAATCGCGCCGTTGCTGAAGAATCGCAAATATGAATCGGAATGGGCGGGACTCGATCACGCGGCGCTGTATCAGCAGTTGCAAAATTTCCTGGCGTTTGCCAAGGGCCGCAAGCTGCATTACCGCCCGCGCCATCGCGAAAAAGCGCTAATCGATCTCACGATTCTAATTTTGCTGCACACGCACGCACAATCGCGCCAGCAGCAAATGGTGATGTGATGTAAATTCTTGAGGTTTGATTTTAAGCCCCGATCTTTAGTGCAAATTGAAGATCGGGGTTTTTGTTTTAGAGGCGGCCTCATCACCAGGCATCACACTGCAGGATGATCAATCTACCTCTTCCGCCAACGGCAGTTCCACGATAAACGTCGTGTGACTTCCCACCGTGCTTTGCCCCCGAATCTCGCCGCCGTGATCTTGAATGATCTGCCTGCTCAGGCTCAATCCCAAACCCGTGCCCTCGTCTTTTTGCTTGGTCGTGAAAAAGGGCGCGAAAATCATGGGCAAAACCTCGGGCGCAATGCCGATGCCGTTGTCGGTAAATGTGGCGCGAATACATGTGCTGCCGCTCTCGGAGAGGGCCAGGGTTGTGTGAATCAAAATCGTCTTGTCGGTTCCAGCGCCGGGAAATTTCAAATTGAGCGCATGCTGGGCATTGCTGAGCAGATTGATGAAAACCTCCTGCATTTGCTGGCAATGGCAGCTCACCGGGGGCAAATCCGGCGCAGCGGTGTTATGAACGCGAATGCCATCTTTGTGCAGGCGCGGCGCCATCAAGCTCAATGAAGCTGCAATCACACCTTCGAGCGGGGTCACAAGGCGTTCATGCGGACGCGGGCGCGCAAACGCGAGCAGGTGCCGCAGAATGCCGGTCACGCGTTCACCCTCGCCCACAATGCCGTGCAATAACGCGGCTTCTTCCTGCCCGGCGGCAGCGCGTTCCTGCAAGAGTTGCGCATAACTGATGATGCCTGTCATGCGGTTAATGATCTCGTGGCCCGCGCTGGCGGCCAATTCCACCAACTCGGTCAGCCGCACGATTTGCTGCGGTTCTGTGCGCGCTTGCAGCGAACCCGGCTCCAGCGGCCTCAATTCACGCCGGCTCAAGTCGCGCAACGTGGTGAGCGCGCCGAGCAATTCCTGATGCTCGTCATACAGCGGAGAAACATCAATCACGAGCTGGCGCACGAGACGGTCATCGCGATAAACCTGTGCGCGGCAATCCTGCGCTTTGCGCGTCTCGTGCAACGCCAGCGCAAACGGATCCTCCAATCCCATCGGACGCAAAGCCCAGCGCTGGGATTCGTGCGCGAGCTTGCCATCGAGCACTGCCAGCTTTTCGAACTCTTCTGCCGGCAGACCCAGCATGGTTTCGGCGGCGCGATTGTGAATGAGCGGCCGGCCTTCGCGATCGATCACCAGCAGGCCATCATTCATATTGCGCAAGAGCAGCTCGCGCCATTCCGCAGCGCGGCGCCATTCCTCCTGGCAATGATGCGTTTCCGTCACCTCCCGCGCAATGCCAAAGTAAAGCTCGCTGGAAATCGGCATGGCCTGAAGATCAAACACGCGCTGCGCGCCGCCGCGTGCGGTGAGAGTCATTTCACCTTGAAAATCCGCGCGCGCGAGCAAGGCGCAAAAATCTTCCTGCTCGAACCCCGCCTCGGCCATGATTTCCGGCAAGGTTCGTTTGAACAATTCCTGCCGCCGCAATCCCCACAAGGCGCAAAAGCTTTCATTGGCTTCGATGAAGCGCAATTCGCCATTGACGATGAACATGGCATCGTGCGCCAGCCGGAACGCGCGCTCGTGCAAAGTTTCGGTTTGCACAATGCGCTGCACGTCGAGATAGCCGGCGACGCGGTGTAAAATTTTACCGAGGCCGGCGCGTTCCGGCACGCGGGTGATTTTTAACTCCGCTTCGGCCGCCAACGGTTCGTTGAGACGCGCGACAATCGCCATCGCAACCCCAAGACCCGCCATCGGCAAAAAGCAGGCAAATAGCGGCGAAGGAATTAACCGGCAGAGGGTTAACCCAACCAAGCTTGCGGCAAGCGTGAGCAGGGTAAATTTCGCCATGCCTGCGTTGAAGAAATTTAAAGGAAAAAACGGCGGCCAGGAGCGCAGAAGGTTGTGAAGCCTCATCCTTGAACCTCCAGAGATGATCCAGCTTCCGTAATGGTGCGAGAGAAGCTATTGCGATTTATCATGATGCCGGCGCCGGCGAAATCTCGATTTTGTAACAAATGCCTGTGATGACGGCAACGGCGACGGCCTAACTCAGAGCAAAAGCAGAACAGTGATGGGCAGGAACGCTGGCAGGATGCGGTGCGGCGCTGGCGTGCAGCAGCGGTCCGGGTTACCCAGAAGGTCAGCAAAACCGGCGGCGCAGGTTTCGCTGATTTCAGAACGGGAGAATCTCTTCTCCATTAAATCTGTATGCCAGTACCAACTAACAGAAAAATTGCGGAAATTTATTTTGAAGAAAATTTCGAAAGCGCTGCTGAAAATATTTTCGGACGGCATTGGCAAACACTTGACTTTGTCTCTACATTAACCGCATCTTTTGTGACGTTTTTTTGATGATAAAACTCAGGGCTGGTGAATAGATCGCCCACTGAAGCCGGACTCTCACAGGACGTAAGGTGCAAAGACTTTCTCTGTGGGACGTTCACTTCCGTGGGCGACTTGTTTTCATTGCCATGTAAATTCAATTTCAGTATTGGGAATTTTGCCATGGGCCACACGATTGAAGCATCCGAATTTCCGAGTCTACAAAAACTGCCGCAGTATGTTTTTCGCCATGTCGCTGTACTGATGGAAAAAGCGCGGCAGGAAGGCCGCGACATCATTGATTTCAGCATGGGTAATCCGGACGGCGCGCCGCCGCGCCATCTCATCGAAAAGCTGCACGGCGCGATTGACGTGCCGCAGAATCACCGTTATTCGGTTTCACGGGGCATCACGCATTTGCGCCAGGCTATTTGTGACTGGTATGGCCGCGGCTACGGCGTTACGCTCGATCCCGAAACCGAGGCCATCGCCTGCATCGGCGCGAAGGAAGGCTTGTCGCATTTGATGCTTGCGGTGTTGCAGAAGGACGAAGCGGTATTAGCGCCTTCGCCGTCATATCCAATTCATTTGTATGCGCCGATCATTGCCGGCGGCCGCGTGTGTCCGGTGCCGATTTCGCCGGTCTCTGATTTCTTGAAGAATATCGAAGATGCCATCCACCGCGAACGCGCGGAAGGCCGCCCGGCCCCGCGCTATTTGATCATCAGCTTTCCGCACAATCCCACCACGGAAATCGTCGATCTCGACTTCATGCACAAGGTGATTGCGCTGGCGCGCGAATATCGCCTGTTCGTGATTCACGATTTTGCCTACGCCGATTTGGCGTTTGATGGTTATCGTCCGCCCTCGTTGTTGCAGGTGCCGGGCGCGAAAGATATTGCCGTGGAGTTCTTTTCGCTATCCAAAAGCTACAATGTGGCGGGATGGCGGCTGGGATTTATGGTGGGCAATCCGAAATTGGTGGCGGCGCTGGAGCGCTTAAAAAGCTATCTGGATTACGGCATCTTTCAACCGCTGCAAATTGCCGCGCTTGCCGCGCTCAACGGTCCGCAGGATTGTGTGCAGGACATTGTCGAAAATTACCGTGTCCGCCGCGATGCCCTTTGTCACGGCCTCACGCGCCTGGGGTGGCATGTTCCGCCGCCCAAAGGCACCATGTTTGTCTGGGCGCAAATTCCTGAGAGATTTCGCAGAATGGGTTCATTGGCATTTACGAAGCATTTGCTTGACAAAGCCGATGTTGCGGTGTCGCCCGGCATTGGCTTCGGCGAGCACGGCGACGGCCATGTGCGCTTTGCGTTAATTCAAGACGAGCAGCGTACGCAAAAGGCGCTGGAGGGGATTAGAACGGCGTTGGCGCAGTGAGGCTGTAAAAAATGCTCTTGACTTTTCCCTTGTACTAATTTCAGAATGATTCATTCGATTACAAAAGGCAAGGAGAACTCGAGCACCCGATTCAAGGTGGTTTTGGAGCCCAGCGAGGATTGTGGTTATACGGTTTACGTTCCCTCGCTGCCAGGCTGTGTCAGTGAAGGCGAAACCACCGCAGAGGCGTTGGCGAATATCCCGGAAGCCATCGCATTGTATCTTGAACCAGTTGAAGATGATTAGGTGGGTTGGGAAGTCAAAGCCAGAATAAAATTTCAAATTCTTATCACCAACGGATAGATTAAGACCAACGGATGAAAAAACAAAAAGCCTTATCCGTTGGCGTTAATCTATCCGTTGGAGCCGCGCGAGGGGCTGCGGTTTTCCGCTTGTCTGAGAATCCGCTGTGATCTATTATGAATGAGCTCTTTGCTTTAAAGGCAAAGCTTTTCACGCAAGGACGCAAAGCTGCAGAGGTTCCGCAAAGAAAAATTTTGCGGGTTCTTTGCGCTTTCGCGTCTATGCGTGAGGCTTTTTCTTTTTGGTTCCGGCGCATCCGGTTTAGGTATTGTAGGAGAACGTTATCAATACCAACTGAATGGCTACACCTCCCCACTTTCACCCAACCAAAATCACCGCCAAGCGCTTCGGCCCATGCGCGCCCAGCACGAGAATTTTCTCGATGTCGGCCGTGCGGCTCGGCCCGGTGATCACCGTTAATGCGCTGGTCAAGCGTTCCCGCCCGGATTTGCGAAAATTCGCAATTGCGTCATCCAATGAATCCACCAGTTGATCAAGCGTGGCAATCGCAATGTGAAACGGCGGCAGCACCGAGAGCCGGCGCCCGCCGTTGCCGGCGGAGCTGACCACAATGCTGCCGGTGCGCGCGACCAGAGATTCCACCGTCGTGATACCCGCCTTATAATGCGCAAACTCGCGCGCGGCAATGTTTTCTGTTTGCACGGCAATATTCGCCTGCAACCACGGCTCCTGTCGCATGATTTCTTCCAACAACACCGAAGCATGCCGCAGAAATTGCGGCCTTCCGGCCTCTTTGTGATCGTGATGCGCCAACGGCATCAGCAAAGCCTGCAATTGCGTTGCGGCTTCGTGCGTGTTGGCAACGCGATAGAATTCTGCTTTGAGCAACGCCAATTTATCCGCGAAAGCCGTGATTGCTTCCGCTTGATTTCCCGCCTGCCACACGAATATCTCACCATCACTCTGTGACGGCAGGAAGTGGCCGGCCGGCGCAGCGGTGCGCAATCGTTTCAAAATTCTTTCACGACTTGTTTTCATGCTCGGCCCACAATTCATGAAAAGATTTCACACTCAATTCCGGCGGCGTTTCGCCGGAGCGGAAAAACAAGCGTTGCAGCGGCCGCAGCCGGAGGAGCCACGTGCGCATTCTCTGCAAGCGCCGGCTATCGGACATCGCCCAGGCATAGACGCGCATGGCGGCATGCCAAAACTTGGAGAGATGATACCGGTGAACCGCCTCATAGCGATTCTCCAGCAACAGATGATGAATGTCGATATGCACCGGACACACATCGCTGCATGCCCCGCACAAAGACGAGGCGGCTGCGAGATGTTGAAATTTGGCAAAGCCGTTGTAATGCGGCGTGATCACCGAACCGATCGGACCTTGATAGGTGGTGTTGTAGCTGTGCCCGCCGATCGTGTGAAAAACCGGACAGGCATTCAAACACGCGCCGCAGCGAATGCAGCGCAGAATTTCACGAAACTTTTCTTGTTGATAAAGCGCGGAACGGCCGTTGTCGAGCAGAATCACGTGCATCTCGGTCGGGCCGTCGCTTTCATTGAAATGGCGCGGGCCGAGCACAATTGAGTTGTAACTCGTGATCTCCTGCCCGGTGCCGCTGGTCGCGAGCAGCGGCAAAAATAAACTCAAATCCGAGAAGCGTGGCAGCATTTTTTCAATACCGGCAATCACAACATGTACCGGCGGACAAGCCATGCTCAACCGGGCATTGCCTTCGTTTTCCGTGACCACAATGGCGCCGAGATCGGCAATCAAGAAGTTCGCGCCGGTGATGCCGATGCCGCTGGTGAGATAAACATCGCGCAAATGCCGGCGTGCGATCATGGTCAGTTCTTCGGCGTTGTCGGTGAGCGGGGCCTTCAGCCTGTCATGAAACAGCCGGCTGATTTCCTCTTTGCTCTTATGCATCGCGGGCGTCACGATGTGATACGGCTTTTCGTTGTTGAGCTGCACGATCAACTCGCCGAGATCACTTTCCCAAACCTCTACGCCGATTTTCTCGAGATTTTCGTTCAGGTGAATCTCTTCCGTGGTCATGGATTTGGATTTGACCACACGCTTGACTTGATGCTTCTGCGCCAATGCTTTGACATAGGAAGCCGCGTCCGTTGCGGTTTCCGCCCAAAAAACCTTGCCGCCGGCAGCCAGAAAGTTTTTTTCGAATTGCTCGAGCAGATCGGGCAAATGGGCCAGCGTGTCATTTTTGATGGCAGCCGCCAGCGCGCGCGCATGCCCCCAATTTTTGAATTGCCGGGTCTTCGTCGCGTTCACTTGCAGATCATAGCTCGCGATCGCTTTGTCAAGCTTCTGGCGATGTGCCGCATCGTTCGCCTTGACGGCAGAGCGGTGAAGAAAATGTTGATATTCAGACATGCGCTTCCATTGTTTTCCATTTACTCATAGAGTCTGTCATTTCGATGGAATCTTGTGAAGCTCTTGGCGATACTGCCGTATCCGGTATTCTTTCTGTCGTCATTATTCCGAGCAAATGTGACAACTGAACCGCTGTTATTTCTATGCGATGCCTTTGCCCTGCCGGGCTTTTTGACATGTGACATAGTCGAGTTAACTCGCATTCACGTTCGATCCAAAACTTCCGCCAAATGCAGAATCTGCAAACCGCTGCGCTGGCTTTGCGCCTCGCGACGCATTTGCATCAAACAACCGGGATCATTGGTTACTATTGCCTCCGCACCCAGCGCTTCGTAACGCTGCAAGCGGCTCGCCGCCATGCTCGAAGCTATCGGCGCGAATTTAAAGGAGAACAGCCCGCCAAAGCCGCAGCATACCGGCTCCTCGGTTGTTTCGAGAAGTTGCAGATCTTGTACGTTGCGCAGCAAGGCGATCGGCTCGTTCAGCAAACGCAATTCCCGATAACTGTGACAGGAATTGTGAAAGAACACTTTGTGCGGAAAACGCGCGCCCAGTGCCGTCACGCCCAGGCGTTTCACCAGGAATTCCGAGAATTCAAACACGTGCTGGCCAAGCGCAGTTGCTTCCGCCTGCCGCGCATGATTCGCAAAAAGCGTGGGATAAAAATTCCTCACCATCGCGACGCAGGAGCCTGAGGGCGCAACGATGGCCTCTTTCCCTGCGAATATGTCGAGAAAATGTTCGGCGACACGGCGCGCCTCGTCGCGATAGCCGGTGTTAAAGGCGGGCTGGCCGCAACAGGTTTGCCGCTGGTCATATTCAACCTGCACACCAGCGCGGCGCAGCACATTGGCCATGTGCATGCCGATTTCGGGATAGAGTTGATCAACCAGGCAGGGAATAAACAACGCAACGGTTTGTGGCATGAGGTAGCGATGGGTGTGGTGGTTTTAATCCGCCCGCGAACTGCCCGGGCGAACACGTTTCAAACGGGTGAAGATTTCATCACCAAAGCCGTGAAGCAGAGCAGCAGGTGGCGCTTGATACGATCAGCACGGCGGTGATAGTTTGGGCGAAACTCAAAGCTGGTTTTGGGTTGCGAAAGGCCGGCTCAACCTTACAACGCTGGCTCGCGAGAACTCTGGAAGTTCTTGTTCGCAAAGTTGAATTGGTTTTCAAAAAAGGGCTGTTCTATTCAAAAGGATAGTTCTCCGCCGCCTCCGGCATAACCACGCGCAGGCCGTCTTCCGGTTTGATCACTTCCCAGCCTTTTTGCGGATTCACGTAAATCGTCTTCAAGCCCGGCGGCATGATGAACGCACGGCCGGGATAAAGCGCATTCGCGCGCTTCATGAAATTCGTCCAAATCGGCGCGCCGCCGCGGCTGCCGTCCACCCCGCGTTTTTCGCGCGTGCGCATTTGTGCATCGCGATCGTAGCCCACCCACACGGCAGTCGAAAGACTTGTCGTGAAGCCGGTAAACCACGCATCGGTATACTCCGTGCTGGTGCCGGTTTTTCCGGCGGCCGGCGCGTCGAATCCCAGCGCACGCACCACGCGGCCGGTGCCGCCTTCGATGACGCCCATCATCATGTCCAGCATTTGATACGTCACAGCCGGTTCGAAACGCGTTTCGCCAAAGCTGTATTCGCGATCGAGAATCACGCCGTTGAGATCTTCAACGCGTTTGATGAGAATCGGGCGATGATACACGCCATTGTTGGCAATCACGGCATAGGCCGCCGCCAGTTCCAGCGGCGACATGCCGGCCGTGCCGAGCGCGAGTGAGATGACTTCTTCAATGGGCGTCGAGATACCCATACGCCGCGCGGTTTCAATCACTTTTGCCGGCGTGACTTCTGCGGTAAGCTGCGCTGAAATGACATTGAGCGATTGCATGAGCGCCGCTTTCAATACCATCTCGCCGTGATACTGGCGATCAAAATTGCGCGGGCGATAGGGCCGGTTATTGGCGTCGCGCAAAGTGGTGACGGTATCATGCACGATCGTGCGCGGCGTCAGGCGCAGTTGCTCGAGCGCCGTCAAATATACGAAAGGCTTGATGCACGAGCCGACGTGGCGATTCGCTTCCACCGCGCGATTGAAGCCGGCCGGCACATAACGCCGGCTGCCCACCAGCGCTTTGACTTCACCGGTCGTCACCGAAATCGCGACCAACGCGCTTTGCAGCGGCATGCCGGTCGAGTCAAGATCAGCTTCCAATTTAAGCGTGCCCGCCTCGATTTCCTGCTCAGCGATTGCTTGCAATGCCGGATCAAGCGTGGTATAGATGCGCAATCCGCCATACTGCACCGGCTCGCGGCCGTAACGTTCTTGCGCTTCGGTGATCACATAATCTATAAAATCGTTGCCGAGCGAGCGCCGTTGTGAGAGATAAACCGAATCTGTGGAAGCTTGCGCAAAGCCTGATTCATCGAGATAACCTTCTTTCACCATGCGCCGCAGCACCAGGCGTTGCCGCGCTTTGGCGCGGTCGAAGTGTGAAAAGGGATTCAGGCTTTGCGGCGAGTTGAGAATACCCGCCAGCATCGCGGCTTCCGGCACGCTCAGGTCGGCGGCAGATTTGTTGAAATATTGTCGCGCGGCGTCTTCAACGCCATGCGCTGCGCCGCCGAAGTAGATGAGATTGCAGTAGGCTTCCAGAATTTCCTTTTTGCTGAACGTCGCCTCGAGCTGCAAGCTGATAAGAATCTCTTTCAATTTCCGGCCAAAGCTTTTTTGAAAGCTGAAGAAAAGATACTTTGAGAGTTGCTGGGTGATGGTGGACCCGCTTTGCAGCGGATGGCCGGCGAGGCTGCGGTAGGCGCCGCGCAGCAAACCGAGCTTATCAATGCCGCTGTGCCGGTAGAAATCGCCGTCTTCGGTGGCAATGACCGCGTTGAGAAAATTGGGGCTGATTTTGTCGAGGGAAACATACGTGCGGCCGCCCAAACGTTGCACCAGCGTGCCGTCCGCCGCATAAATCTCGGTTGGCCGCGCATAGACCAGGCTGCGCAAATCGTTGGGGATGTA
>QEVD01000157.1 GCA_003576975.1 Candidatus Zhuqueibacterota bacterium | reverse complement strand
CAAGACCCGGATTATAACATCGCGCTGGCCGAGGCTTTTGTGGTGCATCCCGTGTTTCGCAGTTATTTGAGGATTGGATAAGATCTAAAAATTTAGACCAACGGATTCGCTTGCAAAAGCCTTTTCTGCTGGAATTGGCCGACTTTTTCGTCACATCGACAGCCGGGTTTTGCAAAACCTGGCATCTTCCTTGAACCAGCCCAGTGCCCGTTGCAGTAATCTTTCTCTCGAATTGTTATCAGGCGAATCTTGTGAAATACTCGGCAATGGGCCAAGAACTTTACAAGCTCCTTGCCAGGACGACAGGACAAAATAGGGATAGACTTTTCAAGGAAATAGTGCGCGAAGTTCCGAATTGAACTCTTGGAGAATTCATTCTATGCGATCTACAATTTGTGTTGCTTGGCTCGCAGCACTTTTGTTAAGCAGCGCCCACTGCCGTGACAGTGTGCACGTTCTCATCGTCTATCACTCTGAAGCCGGGCATACACAAACTATGGCCGAGGCCGTCGCCAGAGGCGCACGTTCGGTAAGCGGCGCGAAGGTGACTCTGCTGCCGGTTGCCGAAGCGACGAATGAAAACGTGCTTGCCGCAGATGCCATCATTCTAGGAAGCCCGGTGCACAACGCCAACGTGACGCCCGCTCTGCAGCAGTTTATCAATCGCTGGCCGTTTGAAGGCGCGCCGTTGCGCGATAAAATCGGCGCAGCCTTTGTGACCGCCGGCGGCATGTCAGCAGGTGAAGAACTCGTGCAAATGAATATTTTGCATTCGATGTTGATCTTCGGTATGATCGTCGTGGGCGGGCCGGATTGGCGCTCGGCATTCGGCGCCTCCGGGATTGTGGAAGAAGAGCCGTTTAAAACTCAAACAGGAGAGGTGGCAACCCCATTTCTGGCAAAAGGCGAGGCGCTGGGCAAGCGCGTGGCAGAGTTGGCAAAACGATTATCAACAAAATGAAATCAGGCCTTCACCTTTCAATGTTGGCTTCGCGTGGCAAAGGCCTGATAGGATCATCAATTTTAATTTTAATGCGACCCGCGCTGAATCACTTCAACCTTCACAATTTTGATTTCCGGGTCCGGCTGTGATTGCGCATTTACCGGCGCATTGCAGATTTTATCCACCACCTCCAGGCCCTTCACCACGCGGCCAAAAACCGTGTGTTTGCCATCCAGCCAGGGCGTGTCAATCTGATTGATAAAAAATTGTGAGCCATTGGTATTCGGCCCGGCGTTGGCCATCGCCAGCGCGCCGCGCACCGCCTTGTGCGATTGCAAGGTGGAATCGTATTGATAGCCTGAGGCTTCGTAGAGTTCCTGCAGCGTCATCTGGCTGAGGCGATCCATCTCTTGCTGAATTTGATCTCGTTTCGCTTCCACATCGGCTTGCGAATAGATGCCGAGCTTTTGGCCGATTTGCATTTGATAGCGCTGTACCTCGTTCTGCAAGGAGAACTGCACCTCGGGCAACTTGATTTTATCCAAACCCAGGGCCGCGGCATTGATTTCGTCTTTGAACTTGTAGCCCGGATCGCCGCTTCCGGTGCCCAACGGGCAACCGCCCTGCAGCATGAAGTCTTTGATCACGCGGTGAAATTTCAAACCGTCATAAAACGGCCGCTTCACCATATCACCGGTTTTGGGATCTTTGAATTCCTTCTTGCCCTCAGCCAGGTTGAGAAAATTGGCAACGGTTTCCGGCGCATCTTTTTCAAACAATTCCAGGTAAATGTCGCCCGCTGAGGTTTGCAGCAACGCTACAGGATTTTTTTCATCGCTCAGCGGCTGGTCATATTTGACCGGCTGGCCGCATCCCACGGTAGCCACCGCGAATAACAGCAACAAGCTAAAATAGATCATCTAATTTCTCCGCACATGAAGTGAGTTGTGAAATGGTTGACCAAAACGGCAGGGAAAGTACGCATATGACGGTTGCGCCGCAAGCTTTACTTTTTTACGACGCCCGCAATTCCGCGCTTGCCTTTCCCCGCGAGAATGGTGATATTGCCCGACAATTTTCACAAAAACGCGAAGAGACGTGTTTCGGAGGAGATGATGCTAGTGCAAAGGTTGCCGCAGTTGTGGTGCTGGTCCGCCGCTGTTTTGCTCACTGCCGTTAGTCACATAACGCATGCGGGCGAAACAAAATCCGTGCAACGCGTTCATACCGGCGAGCATTTTCCGCAGGGCGCATTGCAATCCGGCTTGCGCGTGCAGCAGGAAACGCTGACGCTCGCGCCAATGGCTGCAACCTCGAGTTATGTGTCGCCGATTGTTGTGAATGATTTTTCATTCAACGCCATTGGGCCGCATTGGCACGCGCAGTTGCCGGCAGACGCCGATTTGAAGCTTTATGTGCGGGTGAGTATTGAGGGCGAGCATTGGGGCGATTGGATTTTTGTGCCGCAGGAAGAAGGGCCGATCGACGAGCGAACGGAAGGCGGGCGACCCAATCCCTTCGCCGGCGATCAAACCGGCGCGCTGGTTTTTGTCCATCCTGAAAGCCGATTCGTGCAATACCGTTTTGATTTTATCGCCGGGCCGCAAGGCTCGCCTCGCTTGAGGCGCATGGCGCTGCAACTCATCAATTCGATGGAGGGGCCGAGCCTCGAGCCCGCCGGGCACGCATCGGATAAGCACGAACAAACCGCGCACACCGCGGCAGTACCCAAACCGAAAATCTACAAACGCGCAGAGTGGGGCGCGCGTTCGCCCAGCAGCGGCTATTCTTATACTCGTGCAAATCATATTGGCTTTCATCACACCGCTGGCGTGGCGGATTTCAATGTCGGCAATTTGAATGATTGCGCCGCGCGCGTGCGCGCCATTCAGGCTTATCACATGGACAGCAACGGTTGGATCGACATCGGTTACAACTATGCCATTTGCAAACACGGCCACATTTTTCAGGCGCGTGAAGACGATAACGATGCCAATGATGTGCACGGCGCGCACGACGGCTTCAATGCCGGCAGCATGGGCGTGTCAACGCTGGGTTATTTTCATGCGCCGTATAATCAGCAACCCACGCCCGAGATGCTGCATGCGCTGCAGCTTTTGATGGCGTGGAAATGCGACGAGCGCAACATCGATCCTAAGGCCGCGAGTTTGTATGCGGCTTACGGCGCGGTGCGCGACAATATTTACGGACATCGCGAAGTGCGCGCTACCGCCTGCCCGGGCGATATTCTCTTTACCAAAAAACAGGCCATTCGCGATTCCGTGGCGCAGATTATCAGCGATGTCGTCACCGGCGTACACGAACACTCCGGGCCACAACCCTTATCATTTCAAATGCTGCAAAGTTACCCGAATCCATTTTCATTGTCAGCGGCGGGCGCGCCCGCAAAAATCATCGTGAATTTGCCAAGCCCGGAGACGGCAGAACTGGCCATTTACAACACCCTCGGCCAGCGCGTGCGCCTTTTGCAGAATCGTTTCATGCCTGCTGGGCAGCATGAAGTATTTTGGGAAGGCAGAAATGAAGAAGGCCGGCAGCAAGCCGCCGGCCTTTTTTTCGTGCGCCTAACCACGTCAACGCAAACACAGCAAATCAAGCTTTTGCTGGTAAAATGATTCTGGTTGCTGGTCGCTGTCTCAAGCAACGAGCCGCCAGCTAGCAGCATCACTTTCCGTGCAGTTCCTTCCACTCTTCTTCAAATTCATTCCCCGGAATCCAGCGCGGCATTTCCGATGCATTCGCGACTCTTAACGCCGTCTGAAAGAAAACCCGCATATCGCGCTCACAACCGGAAAGATCCCACGCCTCATTGATCTCATCAATCACTTGATGATAGTGTGAGGCATGATATTCATCGATGTCAACCTTCGGCGGCTGCAGATATTGCTTGCCGGGATTGAGATACAGCGCCGGAATGCCGGCCTTGGCAAAATTGACTTGATCCGAGCGATAAAAGCTGCCGGCATTGGGATTGGGATCGCCAACCACTTCCATCGCCCTCGCCTGCGCATCCGCGCTGCTGATGGTGTATTGCTGCGCCACGGCTTTCAAATCCTCGCCGAGCGTGCTCATATCAACCCCAATCGCGGCAATGTCGGACGTAAGGCCGAAGATCTGCGGCATATCCACATTGAAATTCGCAACCATGCGATTGAGCGCAAACGGCGGATTCACCACGAACCACTGACTGCCCAACAAACCGCTTTCTTCCGCGGCGCATGCCAGAAACAACACCGAGCGTTTCGGGCGTTCTTGCAGCGAGGCCATGGCGCGCCCGAGCGTGATCAGGCACGAGGTGCCCAGGGCATTATCCCACGCGCCGTTGTAGATCTTGTCTTCCCCCGGCAAATCTTCATTCACGCCCAGGTGATCATAATGCGCAGAAAATACGATCACCTGCTCTTTCAGCTCCGGATCGCTACCTTCGATCATTGCAATCACATTCTTGGTTTCAACCTTGCGAATCACGGTTTCGAGATGCGTGGTCACACGATAACCGGTATCAACGGGTTTAAAATCGCGACTCGCTGCCAGGGCAAACATGCCGTCAAGCGTGGTGTTCATCGCTTGCGCGATGCGTTCCGCCGTTGGTTGATCGATCCAACCCAGCAAATCGACTTGATATCCGCTGTTCGGCAAATCGAGCGCGAAATGCTCTTCCGCGCCGCTGTGCTGCACCACGTTGAAGCCGTAACTGGCAGAGGGTGTGGTGTGAATCATGATGGCTCCGGCTGCGCCGTGCTTCATCGCCTGCTCGAATTTGTAGGTCCAACGACCGTAATACGTGCGGGTTTGGCCTTTAAATAATTCGACACCGTTTTCCGTAACCGGCGGATCATTGTTGAGGAACAGCAACACTTTTCCGGCGACTTCAGCGCCTTTGAAATCATCCCAGGCATGCTCGGGCGCTTCGACGCCGTATCCGACGAACACCAGCGGCGCGTCTTGAATATCGACGATTTCTTTTTGAGAAGAAGACCAATACGTCAGGGTCGAATCCGAAGTATAACCCAGCTCGCCCGAGGAGTGACGCAACGAAAACGTCGAATTCTCCGCGATTTTCTTCATGCCCACCATGCGCACCGGCTGAAAATAAGAACCGTTGACGGGCGCAAGGCCAACGGCTTTGAAACGATCGGCGATATACGCCGCAGCTTTCTCGCCGCCTTCGGTTCCGGGCGCGCGGCCGGCCATATCATCCGCGGACAATACCTGCACATCTTTGAGTATATCTTCCTGCGTAATCAGGTTGACGGCGTCGGATTCGGAAACGCCGCGGCCGCCGCATGCCGCCAAAGCGAGTGCAAAAAACATCACGAACAGAACTGAAAAAGAACGCATGTCTCCTCCGTTTAAATGGTGAACGTGAATGCTATTGATCATAAACAAAACTGATGGGAACTCGCCGCCCGGGCGATAATCTTTCACAAACACAATCGTGACGGCAAGCGAATGATAGGATTTTTTGCCGGAACATGCAAAGCAATACTAACAAGCCGCTTTCAGTCGCAAAAAACACTACTCCGGAACTTCAGCCTAAATTCAGATGAGATAAACAAAAAAACAGCTTCTGCCCGCTCGGCAGGCCCAGAAAAACCTTCGAACAAATGTCTTGACTTATTCGACGGTTTTGATATATTGGCGCATCTTTCTCTAAAGCATGCTGTGCTGAATGACTGAAGCGCCGCTCTCGCCTGAATATCACACAGCGTCAAACGCGAAACCATCGCGAGCATTTGTTTCTCTCACAACCGTTTATAAGACTGATACGTTTGTTGGGCCGAGGTATGAGGTCCAAGGGCCGTGCTAAATAAATGACGGGAATGACCAACCGCTGCATCACGGCATCGCCGCAAGTCTATGCCCGAATCGGCGGGCTGCTCTATCTGTTCATCATTGTGGCTGCTGGCTTCGGTGAGCTCGTCGTCCGGAACGGGCTTATCCGCTGGGGCGACGCTACCGCCACTGCCAGCAACATCATGGGCTCCGAGACACTCTTCCGGATCGGCCTCACGGGAGAGATGCTCACGTGCGTGTGTGATGTGGCGCTGGCCATGATCCTTTTTGTGTTGTTGAAGCCGGTGAGCAGAAATCTGGCCTTGCTCGCGGCGTTCTTCAGATTGACGTTCGTCGGAATCTATGGTGTCACCAAACTCTTTGAGATCGCAGCCCTCGTCGCGCTGGAGGGAGCCGGCAATCTGAAGGCTCTGCCTGCGCCGCAGTTGCACGACCTTGCATACATTTTTCTGAGAGTGCATAGCCTTGGCTACGGCGCCAGCCTGCTGTTTTTTGGCTTCTGCTGCAGCCTGTTCGGCCATCTCATCCAAAGGTCGGGATACTTGCCCAGAGTCATCGGTATCTTGGTCGCGATTGCGGGCTACGGTTACGTCGCCTTTAGCATTGCACAGATGCTCTCCCCTCCGTTTGCGGCGAGGTTCCTGTTCCCGTCGGTTTTTCCAGTCGCTTTTGTCGCGGAGTTGACACTCGCCCTGTGGCTGCTGGGGAGAGGCGTCAACATCCAAAAGTGGAATGAGATGACGCAGGGCTGATGGGATCATCCCCATTCAACAGCCGATACAGCTACGACACGCGCATGCATGCGGATCGACACGCGGAGCGGCCTGACAAAGTGTGGCACGGATTTAACGAGCCGTGTATGAAATTCAGCTCAGTAGCATCTTCAACTTCCGACCTCGATCAACGTGAGTGCAAGCTCGTCAAACCGCATACGCCTGTGTTAGGTCGCTAGGCGCTAGGACGCTAGGAGAAAATCAGATGCAAACTGCCAGGATAGCCGAACCAATTACTGGAGACAAACTTTATCAAGTTCGCGCAAGAAGTACGCTTCCAATTCTGGTACGCCAAGCGTATTCTGCAACACCAATTTCATATGGGGACTTGGCCGCTGAGTTGGAAATGTCAAACCCTCGAAATCTTAACTATGTGCTTGGGAGCATAGGTCAAACGATAAAAACGCTGGCCGAAAAATGGAAAGAAGGCATACCTCCAATTCAGTGCTTAGTGATAAACAAGAATACAGGCCTTCCTGGCGAAGGAATTGGTTGGTTTATTACCGATAAAGCCGACTTTCGTAAATTGCCCAAGAAGCAACAGCGCCTGTTAGTTGAGGCTGAGCTGCGGAAGATATTCTCTTATCGTAAATGGCTTGATGTGTTACGAGAATTCGGGCTTCAGCCGATGGAGTTAAGTTACTCAGGGATTTTGGCCAGCGCAGCGAACTATAAAGGAAGTGGGGAAGGCGATTCACATAAGCAACTCAAGTCGTATGTGAGCAACAACCCGAATATTCTAAACCTGCCGCGAAAAATAGCGCCCGGACAAACCGAATTCGCATTACCGTCGGGCGACAGCGTAGACGTACTGTTTATTAACAAGGATGAATGGATTGGGGCAGAAGTCAAGTCTGCGATCTCGACGGAAGCTGATCTGGTGCGCGGAATTTTTCAGTGCATAAAATATCGGGCAGTAATTGAAGCTTACCAAGCATCAATGAATTTAGCTCAAAGCGTTAGAGTTGTTTTAGTATTGAGCGGCGTTCTTCCACCTGCTCTGGTTGCATTGAAAAACATGCTTGGAGTCGAAGTTTTGGAAAATATAAAGAAAAAATAGCGGCTAACAATCGCGCTGTAGCGAACGCTGCGCACCGGATCGATTTTTAAAATTGTGCACGTAGCAAACTTTTGTGCCTTCATCGAACTCAGTCGCAGAGGGCAGCGCCGCACGTTTTGACGTTATGCTGCAGGCTTGCGCCTGTTGACTCGCCTCGATGTACCACTCTCATTTGTTTGGTTTTTAAAAATTCATAATTGCCTGAAACGGCGGAAATGAATATGCGAAAATCGCTGCGGCATTTTTGTGACCAATCGCGAGGCCCTTGACGCACGAGCAAGGCCTTGCGCTCAGCCGGCCTAAGCTTTTCCTCCGTAGAGCTGTTTTGCATAAACTCAATGCACATTTTCTCTCACAGAGGCCGCAGAAAATGAGCTAAGAGCTAAGAACCAACTCTGCGGCCTCAGTGATCTTCGCGAGAGCAAGCACGCAAATGCATTTTGAACTCGTGTACTTCGACTGGCGACCCTCTCTCCGCACAACGTTGAAAGTTAGACATTCTTTTCTAAGCGCCTCATGACCAGCCGTGTGAGGCAAAACAAATCAAATTATTCTTCTATGAGGAGAAACCCTATGAAGAAGCGCTACTCTCGGTTTGTTGTAGCCACAATGTTTTGCATGGCGGTTTTAGCATTTGCCGCGGATGACGGCCAAGAAAAAAATACCATTCTACACCAAGCGCAGTTGAAATTTGATCAAACCGGCAAAACGCCGACGGAGATTAAATTTGCCGGCGCGCAGCAACCCGCGGTCGCAACCTTTTTTCAGGAATATCAGAAGTATTTCCAAATTTCTGATGACAATCACATTCAGTTGTACCGTTCGTCGTATGATCAATTGGGCGCCCATCACCGCCATATTCAGCATTATAAGGGAATCCCCATCATCGGCGCGGAATACATTCTGCACGAAAAGAACGGCGCGGTGTGGTATGCCAACGGCCGGCTCGTGCATGACTTAAAGATGGACGTTGCGCCTGTGCTCAACGAAGCGGCTGCGCTGCAAGCGGCGTTGCGGCATATCGGCGCCGAAAGCTACATGTGGCAAAACGAAGCCAATGAAGCCTTTTTGAAAAGAGAGCGCAATGACGCTAACGCCACGTTTTATCCCAAAGGCGAATTGCAGCTCACCTCCGGCAGAGCGGAAATCACGGCGGCGAACATGAAACTGGTGTATCGCTTCGATATTTATGCCGCGAAGCCGCTGGGCCGCTATTACGTTGACGTGGATGCCAAAACCGGCGCGATCGTCAATCAAATTACCCGCATTCACGACGTCGAAGTCAACGGCAGCGGCGCTTCGTTGTACAACGGCACAGTATCTATGCGGGTCGATCAGGTCTCAGGCTCGAGTTACCGTTTGCAGGCCAACGATAACACCGTGCGCGGCGCGGATATTCGTACCTACAACATGAACAACGGCACCAGTTACACCAATGCCACGGATTTCACCTCCTCCAGCGCTACTGGCCCGTGGGATGGCGCCGGCGTGAGTGCGCATTGGGGCGCGGAGGCGACCTATGACTACTTCTTCCAGAAGCACGGCAGAAACAGCTTGAATAACGCCGGGTTTACTCTGCTCAGTTATGTTCATGCCAACTTGGTGGGCATGGGTTATCCCAACAACGTGAATGCTTTTTGGGATGGCAGCCGCATGACGTACGGCGACGGCGACGGCGTGAATTATTTTCCGCTGGTTTGCCTCGACGTGGTCGGCCACGAGTTGACGCACGGCGTGACGGATTTTTCCTCCAATTTGATCTATTCTTATGAGTCCGGCGCATTGAACGAATCATTCAGCGACATTTTCGGCAATGCAGTGGAACTCTTCAAAGAGAACCCGGGCCAGGAAAGCGGATTTCCTCTTGCGCGCTGGCGCGTCGGTGAAGACCTGACTGCCAACGGTTTGGGCATCCGGAATATGCAAAACCCGAATGAGTTCAGCGATCCGGATACCTATCAAGGCGCTTATTGGTACACTGGCTCCGGCGACAATGGCGGTGTGCACATCAACAGCGGCGTGCAGAATTTTTGGTTTTATTTGTTGGTGGAAGGCGGCAGCGGCACCAACGACGTGGGTTATGCCTACAACGTGCCCAGCCTCGGCCTCACCAAAGCCGCGGCCATTGCATACACGAACAATAATTCGTTTTTGACCTCCAGCTCGAATTACAATGCCGCGCGCGCCGGCGCGATTGCCGCGGCGGAGGGCTTGTACGGCGTCGGTTCACCCGAGGCTCTTGCTACGGCTGAAGCTTGGCTGGCCGTCGGCGTCGGAACAATTCCGCAGCCGCCGGCGGATTATGCCACGCTGCCGTACTACACGGGTTTTGAGAGCGGTTCGTTGGATAATCATTGGAACACGTACAAATCCCACACGAACGGCCGCATTCGCGTGCTCAATACCAACGGCCCGTTCGCGGGCAGTTATCATTTGGTGATGGACGTGAGCAGCAGCGTGTATAACCAAAACGAAGCGTGGCTGCACCTGGATCTCTCCGGCCACTCACAGGTGAATCTGGCTTTTCGCTGGAAAGAATTTGCCGATGAAACCCACACGCAAGACGGCGTTTATTTCTCCAACAACGGCGGCGCTAGTTTTGTCAAAGTGCAAAACCTGAGCGGCAGCAGCACGGCGTGGCAAACCTTCAACCTCGATTTGGATGCGCTGGCTGCGGCCAACGGCCTGAGTTTGACCAGCACGTTTATTGTCAAGTTTCAACAATATGACAACTCACCGATTACCTCGGACGGTTTTGCCTTTGATGAGATCAACGTGACCGCGCCGGGGAACAATCCTCCTTCATTTACCAACGATCCCTTCAGCAAAGCGAATGCGACGCAAGACGTGGCGTATAGCGGCTCGATTGCCGGCGATGCCACTGATCCCGACATGACCTTCTCAAAAGTGAGCGGCCCGGCCTGGTTGAGCGTTGCGGCTAATGGCGCGCTCTCCGGCACGCCCGGCAGCGGTGACGTGGGCGCGAATCAATTCACGGTTCGGGTGGAAGACGGCAACGGCGGCAGCGATCAAGCCGTGATGAATATCACCGTTGATCCGCCAAGCACATGGCAGGTGATTACCTTTGATAACTTCGAAACCGGCATGGGCAGCTATACCGACGGCGGCTCGGATATGTCGCGTTATACCGGCGGTACGCATGCTTATCAAGGCAGCGCTGCGGCCAACATTCAGGACAATTCCGGCACCGCTTCGTCATTCTATCACACCTCCACGTACAACGTGACGGCTTACCAAACGCTCGAAGTCGATTTCTACTTCAAAATGGTGAGCATGGAAACGAACGAGGATTTCTGGGTGCAATACTATAACGGCTCCTCGTGGCAAACCGTGGCGGCCATTGCGCGCGCGGGCAGCATCGCGAACAACACCTTCTATCACGCGGTGGTGACGATTCCGCGCAGCTCGTACAACTTCCCGACCAACGCCCGCATTCGTTTCATGTGCGATGCGAGCGACAACAATGACGATGTGTACATCGATCAGATCGAGTTCCGCGGAACGACTGCTGCAGCGGGATTCACGTTTGCGAAGATCAGCGAAGCGCTGCATGTCGTGGAAGCGGGAGAAACTGCCGAAGCCTTGCCGGAGACGTTCGAGCTGAGTCAGAATTATCCCAATCCGTTCAATCCGAGCACAACCATTAGCTTTGCATTGCCGGAGACGCGTCATGTGACATTGGCGATCTTCAACAGCAACGGCCAGATGGTTAAAGAGTTGGTTGCCGGTGAGATGTCCGCAGGCACGCACAACGTGGTGTGGGACGCGACGGATACCAACGGCCGGCGCGTGGCCAGCGGCGTGTATTTGTACATCATTAAAGCCGGCGATTTTGTCAGCCAGCGCAAGCTCGTTTTGATGAAATAAAGTCCACTCTTTTCTGCACAGCCGCCGGGGGTTTTTTGTTTGCGGAACGAGGCGCTTCTTCAGAAAAGGCCCTGGTCAAAAGTCTCTGTTTTGTTCATCAGCTTCGCCTGCGCTTGAAATCGTGTATAAAGATTCAAACCGGGTTGCGCCTTTAATTAACGCGAATGTACGCCAATCTATTTCTAATTCGCGTTTATTAGCGTTCATTCGCGGCTTGAGATATGCGAAAGTCATTTAATTCTGATTCCAAGAAGGCTATCCGCAAAAGCCACCGCCCCACCTTGACTTTTAAGACAAAGATTTCTCTTTTAAGAAAATAGCATTTGGCGTAATTTGCCGCATGAACGATAAAAACGCCGGCGTTGGAGCTTTGCTGATTTTTATGCTCTTCTCATTTGAATGCTTGTCGCAAGCAACGCAGCCCGCTCTCAAATTCGAACATCTTTCCATCGCAGATGGATTGTCCCACAGCACGGTGAATTGCATTCTGCAAGACCACAAAGGCTTCATGTGGTTCGGCACGTTCGACGGCTTGAATCGCTATGACGGGCGCAATTTCGCGGTTTACAAATATAATCACAAAGATTCTACCAGCCTGGGCGCCAGCGGAGTTTGGGCGCTGCATGAATCCCGCAGCAGCAAAAACGCCGGCGTGTTGTGGGTGGGAACGGAAAACGGCGGACTGAACAAGTTCGACCCTGTCACAGAAACCTTCACGCGGTATCAATACAATCCTGCTGATCTCAATAGCTTGAGCAACAATCGCGTGCGCGCCATTCACGAAGATCGTGCGGGGAATCTTTGGATTGGCACGCTGGGCGGAGGCCTCAATTGTTTTGATCAAGAGCGCGGCGCGTTTATCCGCTATCAACACGATCCCGGCGATCCCGCCACCTTGAGCGATAATTCCGTCTGGTGCATTTACGCCGATGAGCAACAACCGGGCGTGCTTTGGATCGGAACCAGCAAGGGACTCAACCGGCTTGATCAAACCAACGCGACATTCACCCATTACCGGCGCGATCCCAATAATCCCGCCAGCCTGAGTCACGATATGGTCATGGCGATTGCCGCGGATCACGAAGGCGCGCTGTGGATCGGAGCCAATGGCGGCGGCTTGAATAAGCTCGAGCGCAAGCAGGGCGCTTTCACGCGCTATCAATTCGACGCCAAAGATGCCGGCAGCCTGGGCGGCAACGCGGTTTTCAGCATTCATCGGGCGCGCAGCGGCGAACTGTGGATTGGAACGTGGGGCGGCGGGCTGAACAAATTGCAGACGGCAAAAAGCACGGAGCAAAACGCAATCATCTTCACGCGATATCAGCAGGAATCCGGCAATCCCAACAGCCTGAGCAGCAATTATGTTTTTCCGATTTACGAAGACCCTCGCCATGACGGCGTGCTTTGGATCGGCGCCAGCGGCGGCGGCGTCAATCGGCTTGATCCCGAAAAAAATGCTTTCGCGCTGTTGCAGCACAATCCGAATGATCCGCACAGCATTAGCGATAACAGCATTGGCGCCATTTATGAATCGCGCGACGGCAGGCTTTGGATCGGCGCCAATAACGGCGGCCTCGACCTGCTTGATCGCCGGCGCGGAATTGTTGCGCGCTATAAAAGCGATCCGAACAATCCTCGGAGTTTAAGCAGCAATACAGTGGAGGCGATTTGTGAATCCCGCAGCGGCGTTTTGTGGATCGGCACAGCGAACGGGCTTAACCGGCTGGAGCGCGAATCCGGACGCTTTACGCGCTATCTGCACGATCCCGTGAATCCGAACAGCTTAAGCGACGACGCCGTGACCTCGCTTTATGAATCCCGCAGCGGCGGGAGCGTCGGCGAATTCTGGATTGGAACCGCAGCCGGCCTGAACAAGCTCGACCTCACGAACGGAACATTCAAACACTATCAACACGAACCGGATAACCCTGCCAGCCTGAGCAACAATTATATTTTTGCGCTGCATGAAGATCACGAGGGATTGTTTTGGGTCGCAACCAATCGCGGCCTCAATTTGTTTGACCGGCGGAACGAAACGGCAACGCACTATTTGCATGATCCCCAAGAGCCCAACAGCCTGAGCAGCAACCGGGTGCTTACGATTCATGAGTCGCGCAACGGTACGCTTTGGTTCGGCACGTGGGGCGGCGGCTTGAACAAGCTCGTCCGCGAAGGCGGGCAAATCACATTCCGGCATTATCGTGAAAGCGAGGGCTTGCCGAATGACGTGATTTATGGCATCCTGGAAGATGAAGCGGGCCGGCTCTGGCTCAGCACGAATAAAGGCTTGTCGCGCTTCGATCCCGCCGTGGAAAAATTCCGCAACTATGATATTCACGACGGCTTGCAGGGGGATGAATACAACAGTGGCGCGTATTTCAAAAGCGCGCAGAGCGGAGAGATGTTCTTCGGCGGCATTAACGGCCTCAACCTGTTTCACCCCGGGCATATCAAAGACAATGATGACATCCCGCCGGTGGCCATCACCCGTCTGACGCGCTACAATACCAGCACCGCCGCGGGCGATCCAATTATCGAGAAAGGCATTTCGGAAAAAGAGCATATCACGCTTTCTTACCGCGACAATATTCTCACCTTTGCGTTTGCGGCCTTAAGCTATCGCAACTCTTTCAAGAATCAATTTGCCTACAAACTCGAAGGTTTTAATGAGAATTGGATTCAGCTAGGCGCGAAGCACGACATTACGTTTACCAATCTCGATCCCGGCGAGTATACCTTGCGCGTGCGCGGCTCCAACAACGACGGCATTTGGAATCAAGAAGGCGCGGCGTTGCGATTCACGATTACGCCGCCGTGGTGGAAGACGTGGTGGGCGTATCTGCTTTATATTTCACTCCTCACGGTTTTATTGCTGGCCGCGCGGCGATATGAGCTGAACCGCGCCCGCCTGACCGAGCGTTTACGCCTGGAGCAAATGGAGGCCGAGAAGCTGCGCGAAGTCGATCAAATGAAATCCCGCTTCTTTGCCAACATCTCACACGAGTTTCGCACGCCGCTGACGTTGATTTTGGGGCAGATCGACAGTGTGCTGGCCTCGATTTCAGACCGGCAAAATCAAAGCAAGCTCGAAGTTGCCTCGCGCAATGCGCGGCGCTTGCAACGATTGATCAATCAACTGCTCGATCTCTCCAAGCTGGAGGCGGGCAGCATGGCCTTGCGAGCTGCGCGCGCGAATATCATTTCATTTCTCAAAAATTTGACAGCTTCATTCGAGCATATGGCCGCGCAGAAGGGGATCTCGCTGCAATTCCACAGCACGCATGATGACATCACGCTCAATTACGATGCCGAAAAGATTGAGAAAGTGTTTTATAATTTGCTGTCGAATGCGGTCAAGTTTACGCCGCCCGGAGGCTGTGTGAGGCTAGAATGCAAATTGGGGAGTTCCGATTCAAAAACTCCCGCAAGCCACAAGCCACAATCCGCGATCATCATTGTGCGCGACACCGGCACCGGCATCGCCGCGGAGCATTTGCCGCATGTTTTTGATCGTTTTTATCAAGCCGATGGCTCTCATCAATATGAAGGTACGGGTATTGGCCTCGCATTAGCGAAGGAACTCGTGGAATTGCATGGCGGTGAGATTTCCGTCGCCAGCGAAGTCGGCAAAGGCTCTGAGTTCGTTGTGAAGCTGCCACTTCGCTCAGTAACCGGTGAGCAGTCAGTGATGGTCAGCGAGGCGAAGATTGAAGAGCGCGGATTGAGGAGTGATGATCGCGCAATCAGTGACGAACAACCAGCGACCAGCAACGAGCAGCCAGCAACAAGCAACCAGGAACTCATACTCCTCGTTGAAGACAATGCAGACATTCGCACGTATGTGAGCGAACAATTGCAGTTCGGCTATCGCGTTCTCTTTGCTGCGGAGGGCGAGGAGGGACTGGCGAAAGCGCAGGAAACGATTCCCGACTTGATCATTACCGACGTGATGATGCCGAACATGAACGGCTACGACATGAGCCGCATGCTCAAAAATGATGAAAGAACCAGCCACATTCCCATCATCATGCTCACCGCCAAGGCAGCCCTGGACGACAAGCTCGTCGGTTTGGAAACCGGAGTCGACGACTACTTGCACAAACCCTTCAGCGCCAAAGAATTGCTCGCGCGAGTGCGCAATCTCATCTCCCTGCGGCGGCAATTGCGCCAGCGCTTCAGCACCGCGACGATCATTAAACCCGCAGAAGTCGCCGCGACGTCCGCGGATCAATCCTTCCTGCAGCGCGTTCTTGCTGCCATTGAAGCGCATCTTGGCGATGAACACTTTGGCGTCGAAGAGCTGGCCACGGCCGTCAACATGAGCAGTTCACAAATCAACCGCAAGCTGGGCGCGCTTGTCGATCAACCCGCGAGCCAGCTTATCCGTTCCATGCGGTTGCAGCGCGCCGCAGATTTGCTCAAACAGAACGCCGGCACCGTGGCGGAGATTGCGTATCAAGCCGGCTTCAGCGATCAAGCGCATTTTGCGCGGAGCTTCAAAAAGCAGTTCGGC
>QEVD01000156.1 GCA_003576975.1 Candidatus Zhuqueibacterota bacterium | reverse complement strand
TAATGACGCAAGCGGTCGATGTTGCCGAGCAAATGAACGAAAAAATCAATGTCGCGGTGATGGACCGTGAAGGAAATGTCCTGGGCGTTTTTCGCATGAACGGCACACGTTCAGCGGGGCCGGCTTCGGAAGCCTTGCTCGGTGAAATCGCCAAGGCGCGCACGGCTGCCTATTTAAGCAGCAATCAACACGGTTTCACCACATTGACGGCGTGCTACATCACACGTGCGCACTTTCCGCCGCGCGCGAATAATACCGTTGCCGGGCCCTTGTTCGGCGTGCCGTTTTCACAAATCGCCACGAGCGACATTCAACCGAACGGCGGGCCGTTGCCTCCGCTTGGGCCGCCGCAACCGAATCCCCGCAACATTCCGGGCTTGACCAGCATCTCCGGCGGCGTGCCCATCTTTAAAAATGGTGCATTGGCCGGCGGGCTTGGCATCAGCGGCGGCTCGGATACGTTTGTCGCGAATCCGCCGAATCCTCCGGTCGCTTCGAATTTGTTGAACAACATGTTCATTTATTGCGAAGGCGTCTCACGAGATGAAGTGATCGCATTGGGCGCCGTGCGCGGCTATGAAGTTCCCAACGACAAACGCGGCGATACGATATTCCTGGATGGCATTCAATTGTTGTACGCCAACACCTCAGCGCCGAATTTCAATTTCAGGTTGACGTGGGACAGCCTGGCAACACGCGGAACCGTCGATCCCAATTTTCCCATTCAAGCAACTCTGCCGGCGAAAATGCCGATGGAAGGTGAAGTGATCATGGATGCCAGCCATGATTTTCGCATGAAAGACGGGGCCTTGCTTACCGCCGCAGAGGTGCGCCAAATCATTACACAAGCGGTCACCCGCGCCGGCCGCACGCGCGCGGCGATTCGCCGCCCCATCGGCAGCCCGGCGCGCGTGTTCGTCGCCGTGTCCGATCTTGACGGCACAATTCTCGGCATCTGGCGCATGGCAGATGCAACAATGTTCAGCATGGACGTTGCTGCACAGAAAGCCCGCTCCGCGGTTGCTTTCAGTAATCCCAATGATGCCATGGGAATGCAGATGCGCACGCTGCTGGGAGTGCCTGCCGGTGCGCCTTTGGCCGTGAGCACGCGCGCGGTTGGTTTTTTGAGCCAGCGGTATTATCCCCCGGGGATTGACCAGGGCGCGCCGCCGCAAACGCTGCCTTATGAAAGCGGGCCATTTTATCAGAATGTCGATGGCGTATTTGATTTCACCATGCAGCAAACCATGCAGAATCGCGCGCCGTTTCAAAACGGCTTGCAGGTTTTTCCCGGCGGCATTCCGCTTTATAAAAATGGCCAGCTTGCCGGCGGCATCGGCGTGAGCGGCGACGGCGTCGATCAAGATGATTATATCGCGGCCGGCGGCACGATTGGTTTTGAAGCGCCGGCGAGCATTCGCACGGATCAGTATTCTTACAAAAATGTCAAGCTGCCTTATGTCAAATTTCCGCGCCAGCCGGAATTGCCCTGAGGCAAACATGTTTGCAGGAATGCCTCCGAACGGCATTTCCTCAAATCAATTCGCGTAGGCGCTATGCATGTGAATTCGCAATCAAAAGATTTGGTTACCGTTGGACGTTTGCGGCAAGAGGCCGCGCGGAGAGTCTGAACGTCCACAATCAATTGAACGATGAACGTTTTTAAATACTGCCGCTTGATTGGAATAATTGTACTCAGCAGTCTCGGCTTGCTCGACGCAGCCATGTATGAAGCCCTTGCGCAAAGGCGCGCGGCGCGCGATTCGATTCGCGTCAAAAAGGAAAACGCCATGGGATCGCGCACGCGCATGAGTGCCCGCCGATCGGCGGCGCGCGACTCATCCCAAATCAAAAACGAAATCATGACCGGGTCGCGTACGCGCGCGGCCAGACGCCGGGCAACGGCGCGCCCACCCCAGCCGCCGGCGCCGCCCGTACAAGATTTCGTGCCGATCACGGATCGTTGGGAGGAAATCAAGCCGCCGGAGTATGAGTTGAATGTCAAAGGGCGATGGCATGATCCTTTCAATCAAAACAAACTCAAGGGTGATTATCCCATCATCGGCCAAAATACTTTTTTAATTTTGACCGCCGCCACAGATAATTTTCTCGAATCCTCATGGTTGCCCACGCCCAGCGGGGTGAGCACGGCAAACGCGCAGAGCGCCAACTTTTTTGGCAACGGCAGGCGCTTTCTAGCAATCGAAAACCTGCGTTTTACGATTGATTTGTATCAGGGCAATGTTGCCTTCAAGCCGCGTGATTGGGAATTGCGCATCACGCCGGTATTCAATCTGAATTACATCGATCTGAACGAGAACAACACCCTGCGCATCAGCCCGCGCAGCCGCACCGACCGCACCGATCGCCAACTGGCGTTTCAGGAATTGTCGCTGGAAAAGCATTTGTTCAATGTCAGCGATCGTTTCGATTTCATCTCGTTCAAAGGCGGCATTCAACGCATGTTCAGCGACTTTCGCGGTTTTATTTTCAGCGATTTCAATTTAGGCGGACGCCTGTTTGGCAATCTCAGTTCGAATCACTATCAATACAACCTGGCTTATTTTTACATGCTGGAGAAAGACACAAACAGCGAGCTGAATACCGTCTTCGATGATCGCCAGCAGCAGGTTTACCTCGCGAATATCTATAAACAAGATTTTCTCACACTCGGTTACACCGGGCAATGGAGTTTTCATTACAACAAAGATCGCGCGAGCGTTTACTACGACACCAACGGTTTTCCCACCAGGCCGGCGCTGTTGGGCGCGGCGATTCCGCACACGGTCAATGCGTACTATCTCGGCTGGACCGGCGACGGCCATTTTGGCCGGCTCAACCTCAATCATGCGCTGTATCAAGTCTTCGGCAATGACACGCGCAATCAACTTGCCGGGCAACGTATCCGCATCAACGCGCAAATGGCGGCGTTGGAATTATCCCTCGACAAAGACTGGAAACGCTACCGGGCATCGGTATTCTACGCCTCCGGCGATGCCCGGCCGCTCGACGGTGTGGGGCGCGGCTTTGATACGATTGTCGATCAACCTTTTTTTGCGGGCGGAACATTCAGCTTTTGGAATCTGCAAGGCATTCGCTTGCAGGGCGTGAACCTGGTGAATCGCTTCAGCCTGGTGCCCAATTTGCGCAGCAGCAAAACGCAAGGCCAGCCCAACTTTGTGAATCCCGGCCTGTTGTTGTTCAATCTCGCGTGGGACGCGGATTGGACGCCGAAGTTGCGCACGGTGTTGAACGCGAATTACCTGCGTTTTGTCAACACCGCGCCGTTGCAGCAATTTCTCAATCAATCGGCGATTCGCAACGACATTGGACTCGATTACGGTTTGGGCATTATTTACCGCCCGTTCTTGAACAACAATGCGATTTTCACGATTTCCGCTTCGGCGTTGACGCCGTTCGGCGGCTTCAGCGACATTTACCAATCGCCGCGCACGCTGTACTCGGTGTTTACCTCGTTCGTGTTTACTTACTGATCCGATGCCATGAAATTCCGTTTTATCCTGTTGCCGCTCATGTTCTTCGCCGCTTCGGCATTCGCGCAAACCGACTTGATGAATCAAACACAACGGCAAGCCGATCGCAAAAGCAAAGGCTGCCTGAAATGCCACAATGGCATCGAATCGATGCACAAGAACACCGCCATCAAGGTCGGTTGCACCGATTGCCACGGCGGTGATGCGGAGGCCACGACCATCGACAAAGCGCATGTGCAGCCGCGTTATCAAGATCAGTGGAAAACCTCCGCCAATCCGGTAGGCTCATACACGCTGCTGAACGAGGAAAAACCGGAATTCATTCGCTTTGTCAATCCGGGAGATTTGCGTGTGGCTGAGGAAGCATGCGGCGCATGCCACGCCAAAGAAGTGATGAATGTGAAGAAAAGCATGATGACGCATTCCGCATTGTTGTGGGGAGGCGCGGCCTACAACAACGGCATTCTTTCCACCAAGAATTATATTCTCGGCGAAAGTTACAGCCGCGAGGGCCTGCCGCAACGCATCAACACCGTGCCGCCGCCCACAACGGAAGAGCTGAAGAAAGGCGTGTTGCCGTTCTTGCTGCCGTTACCGCGCTGGGAAATCTCACAGCCGGGGGATAATTTCCGCAGTTTTGAACGCGGCGGGCGCGTTCCGCGCATCAATCCTTCGGAGATCGGCTTGCCGAATCCGCTCGAAGAACCGGGCAAACCCGATAACAAGCTCAGTGATCGCGGTCTAGGCACACAATTGTTGATCAGCTCGCCAGTCTTGAACCTGCACAAAACACGTTTGAATGATCCACATTTGTCGTTTATGGGAACCAATGATCATCCCGGCGATTATCGTTCCAGCGGCTGCTCCGCGTGTCATGTGGTTTACGCGAATGATCGCTCGCCCGTGCATTCCGGGCCTTATGCCAAGTTCGGCAATCGCGGCGCCAGCTTTACCGCCGACACGACGATTTCCAAAAAAGAATCCGGACATCCGATCATTCATCAATTCACGCGTGCGATTCCAACCAGCCAGTGCATGGTTTGCCATGTGCATCAACCCAACGGCTTCATGAACACCTTCCTCGGCTATCAAATGTGGGATTATGAAAGCGATGGCCAGGCGATGTATCCCAAAGAGCAGAAGCAAGTCTCTTCCGAGGAGGCATTCACCGCATTGGAGGCCAACCCGGAGGAAGCGGTGCTGCGCGGCAATTGGGGCGAGCCGGCGTTTTTGCGCTCCGTGACCAAACTGAATCCCAACATGAGGACGACGCAGTTCGCCGATTATCACGGCCACGGCTGGATCTTTCGCGCCGTTTTCAAGAAAGATCGCAAAGGCAATTTGCTGGATAAAGACGGCAAAATGATTTCACCGGAAGCGCCGCACAAATTTCACGGGGTCGTGCCGCTGGAGGACGGCAGCAAAGCTTACTGCGATGAGGATTGCCGCAAAGCGCAGAAGGCCGTTCATCTCAAAGACATTCACGCCGAGAAGGGCATGCACTGCGTCGACTGCCATACGACGCAAGACAATCATGGCAACGGCAAACTTTACGGCGAATTTCACAACGCCATCGAAATTCAATGCGTCGATTGCCACGGCTCCGTCACGCAGCGTGCGACCCTGCTCACCTCCGGCCTGGCGGCGCCGGAAGGCGGAACGCCTCTGCTGGAGATGAAAACACCGTTTGGCGAACGGCGCTTCCTCAAACGCGGCGACCGCATTTTTCAGCGCTCGATGGTGCACGATTCCCTGCAATGGGAGGTGCCGCAAGTTCCCGACATCGTCGATCCCAACAGCAAACATTATAACGCCAAAGCGCGCCGCGCGAAACTCGTGGCCAAAGGCGGCGGCGAATGGGCGCGGCCGATGGACGCCTCCAAGCTGGCGCATGCGACCAACAAAATGGAATGCTACACCTGCCACACTTCTTGGGTGACGAATTGCTTTGGCTGTCATTTACCGCAACAGGCCAATTGGAAGAAAACCATGAACCACTTTGAAGGCGAGGAATCGCGCAATTGGACCACCTACAATCCGCAAGTGTTGCGGGATGACGCGTTCATGATGTGCCTGAACGCCACGACTAAAGGCAATAAATATGCGCCGGCGCGTTCGTCGAGTGCAGTCATGCTCAGCTCACGCAACGCGAATCGCGAGCAGATTTATAATCAACAAGCGCCGATTTCTGCGCCGGGTTACAGCAGCCAGGCCTTTAATCCGCATTTCCCGCACACCGTGCGCACAACCGAAACCCGAACCTGCACGGATTGCCATCTCTCCGAGAAAAACGACAACAATGCCTGGATGGCGCAAGTGTTGTTGCATGGCACGAACTTCGTCAATTTCATGGGCAAATATGCCTATGTCGGCCTCGGCAAACACGGCATTGAAGCGGTGAAAGTTACGGAGGACGATGAGCCGCAAGCCGTGCTCGGAAGTTATTTGCAGAAGCTCGCCTATCCCGATAATTACAAAAAGCATTTGCAGAACGGCAAAGAGCTGGAAACCGCCTACGAACACGGCGGCACGAACATCTTGAGTTTGCAGTTGCGCGGCGAATACCTTTACACCGCAAACGGCGAAGATGGTTTTCGGGTGTATGATGTGGCAAACATCGACAACAAAGGTTTTTCCGAGCGCATCGTCTCGGCGCCGGTTTCACCGTTCGGACAGGATACGCAGGTCAAAACAAAATTTGCGACGGCAGTGGCCCTGCCCACCAACATGCCGATTGACACCAAGCGCGTCTACCGTCCCGAGAATCAGGAACAATGGCCGATTCATCCGTTGTACAGTTACGCCTACATTGCGGACAAGTTCGAGGGGTTGATTCTGGTGGATGTGATGACGCTGGTGGACAACGAGCCGCGCAACAATTTTCTCGAACGCGCCGTGACGTTCAATCCGGGCGGCGTTTTGAGCGGCGCAACGAATTTGGCGATTGCGGGCAACTACGTTTACATGTGCGGCGATAACGGCCTGGCGATCGTGAGCGTCGATAATCCGCTGCAACCGAAACTTGTGGCGCGTATCGGCGCGCCCGCGCTCAAAAAGCCCAAGGCCATCGCGATCCAACTTCGTTATGCGCTGGTTTGCGATGCCGAGGGCGTGAAAACCATCGACATCACCGTTCCGGAAAAGCCCGAACTGGTGCAAGACAGCCTCATACCGCTTCGTGAAGCGCATGACATTTATTGGGCGCGCACCTATGCTTATGTGGCAGCGGGCAAGCAAGGCATTGTGATAATCGACGCCGAGAATCCGGAAGCGCTGAGGATCGATCAAACCTACACAGCCGATGGCAAAATCAATGACACTCGCAGTGTGAAAGTTGCCGCGACCAATGCCAGCATTTTTGCTTATGTTGCTGACGGCAAGAACGGGTTCCGCGTCTTGCAAATCACTTCGCCGACCGAACCAACGTTTCTTGGCTTTAGCCCCCGGCCGAATCCCCGGCTCATTGCAACCAAACAATTGCCGGGCGAAGCGATTGCGCTTTCCAAGGGCATGGATCGCGATCGTGCGGTCGATGAGAGCGGCAATCAAGTCAGTGTTTTCGGTCGCCTGGGCTCCCGGCCGTTTACGCTGGAGGAGCAACGGCGGCTGTATATGCGCGACAACATGATTTGGAAAGTAAGCGATGATCCGGCCAACACCAACGTCGAGGCGAGCAAGCGCAATGACTGACTATGATCGCATAAGAGCAACAACGCGCAACCGGCAATGCCGGACTGGACTCTTCTGGCTCTGGGTTTTTCTGAGCGTGTGCCATGGGGAGGCGGCTTATGCGCAATACAAAACTCTAGGGCCGGGCAGTTGCGGCCTGGGCCAGAGCAATTGCCACGCCGAGGAAAACGACTGGTGGAAAGACGATGCGCACAAAGTAACGGTCGATGCGTTCTTCGACGATCCCGCGGCTTATGAAAAAATCGCCAGGTTGGCGGGCGTCGATCCGGCGAGTATGCTCAAAGGCACCAATCAGTGCATGTCCTGTCACGGCACGATCATCTCCGGCAAGGAAGGGCGCGACACTGAAGACGGGGTGAGTTGTGAAAGTTGCCACGGCCCAGGCAGTGGATACAAAGATCCCCATTCCGAGGGCGATGTCAAACTGGGCGTCAATCGCTCCGGCTACATCAAAGCGCTGCAACTTGGTTTGGTGGAATTGAAGAATTTGGATAAACGCGCGAATACTTGCGTGCGTTGTCATTACATCACAGATCAAAAGCTGCTGGCAGCCGGGCATCCTGATGGCGCGCGCTTCAATTATATTTCAGGTCTAAAGAAAGTGGCAAAGCATTGGAAACGCCAGCCGGATGCGAACGATCTCACCAAAGCGCCGTTTGAGAAAGCGATGAATGCCAAAGGTCCAGTGGCACAGATTGCGAAGATCGAAGCAGCCGCGCCGCCGCCGACCCCAGCGGAAAAACCGGTAACTCCTCCGCCTTCTGCCGCGGCGCCAGCAACGGCAACGCCGGCGTCTGCCTCAAACGCGCCATTGCCGGAAACAAAAACGGTTGCCAGCGCAAACACGCCGCCGACAACAAACATGACTTCACCTGCGAATGCGGCGCCGGCAACACGGCCGGCTGCGCCCCCCAGACCAGTTGTCACACAACCGGCTGTTCCCGTAACAAGCAACACAACAATGACGGCGCCGGTGGCAATGCCGCCAATGATGGCCTCGCCGGAAAGCACGAGGGTTTTCGCGCCGGTATTTTTGCCGCCCTTTCCGAGTGTAAGCGATACAGCATCTATCGGCGAGATTCTACTGATCGTCAAAAAGCGTTTGGAATTGCTCTATCAAAAAACCGGGCAGTGATCTCAATCGCCTAAACAAACATGATCAATCAAGCTCACGCAAAGTCGAATACGATATGATTCAATTCATGCCTGCGCGCAACAACGGTAAGATTGCAACCACCGGCGTCAAACGCATCGAGCAGCACAAGGATCGCTGGTCGGCATACGGCGCCACCGCCGGCATCCTGGGGATTTCCGAAAAACTTTCGCCGAACAATTTGCGGCGCTTCGAGATGTTTCGCGATTATGACGACGCCTTTCTCGAAGAAATCAGTCCGGATGTCACCATTGCGAAGTGGAAACCGAATGCGGTTCTATTCGAAGAGGGCGCGTATCTCGATCTGGCATTTTTCATTGTGCAAGGTTCCGTGGAGATTTATCTGCAAAAGATGCGCAATCGCCAACCGCAGAGGAGAGATAAAAAACCGAAAAATGGCTCGGAGATCGTATTTCTCTCTTCAATGGATTTCAACCTGCCGGCGGGCAGCGGCATGACGCTGGGCGCGGGTGAAATTTTCGGCGAGATTGGCGCGATGAACGGCTGGCCGCAATCCGTCACGGCGCGCACGGCAACCGAGTGCCTGCTCGCACAGATTCGCGTGCCCGCGTTGCGCCGCATGAAACGCAAATCCAAAACGTTGAAAGAGCGTCTGGACAAAGTCTATCGCGAATGCTCGCTGTTTGCCCAACTCAAAACCACGGCGCTTCTGCAAAAGTGTGATGATGCTTTCATCGAGGCGCTGGCGAAACGGGTCGAACTGGTTTCTTGTGATCCAAATGAGGTGATCGCCAAGGAAGGCGAGGCGGCGGATGCGCTTTATCTCGTGCGCTCGGGTTTTTTAAAACTTTCACAAAAATTGGGGGAAGGGGAAGCCGCGGTATCCTATCTCTCCAAAGGCATGACGCTCGGCGAGGTTGAGCTGCTGCTGCAAGACGCGTCCAATTGGACGTGCAGTGCGGCTTCGGTGGAATTTACCGAGCTGGTTAAAATTTCTCGCGAGGATTTGCGCGCCCTGTTAAAAAAATACTCATTCGTGCAGAAACGCCTGCTGGAAAGCGCGGTGGCGCGCATCAAGGAAACCGGATTCAACCGCAAGCATCTCGGCCAGGCGGAATTCATTCAAACCTCGCTCGAAAAAGGATTGATGCAGGGCAACAGCATTTTGATGATCGATCTTGATGTCTGCACGCGCTGCGACGATTGTGTGCGCGGTTGCGCGGACACGCACGAGGGGCGGCCGCGTTTTGTGCGCGAAGGCGACAAATATGAAAATTTTCTGATCGCCAAATCATGTTACCATTGCCACGATCCTGTGTGCCTGGTTGGCTGCCCGACCGGCGCCATCCATCGCGCGCAAGTCGGGGAGGTGGTTGAAATCGTCGATGATCTTTGCATTGGTTGCCAGGCGTGCGCCAACAATTGCCCGTATGACGCCATTGTCATGCATGAGACCGGCGAGGTTTGGCCGAACAATATGCTGCCGGAGGTTTTGCGCGGAAAGGAACGCCTGTTGGCGAGCAAATGCGATCTTTGCTATAAAACCAATCACGGCCCGGCGTGCGTGAACAACTGCCCCCATGGGTGCGCGGTGCGCGTCGGCAGCGTCACAGAATTTCAACAACTTTTGGCTAAAAAACGCTGAACGCTTTTACATATTTGGAATCCCGCCGACAAGATCGTAACGAAATCGTTAGCCCGGGCTGGCACCTCCTTCACAAAAATCGCCAAATACAAGGCTTCGCCAGGAAAAGGCGGGATGGGACGGTATTTGCTTAACTACGAATGTTCAAAGCATTCTAGTACACTGTTACCATGATTTCGTAGCCCTGCCCCCTTGTGGGGCATTGTCCCAACCCGCGAATTTATTGGCTGCAGCAGCACCCCACAAGGGGGTGGGACTATAAAAAATTAAGGTAACAGTGCACTAGTACGCTGGTACCCTAATTTTAAGAGTGACTCCTTCGAAATGTCATTTGACGAATCTTGTAAAGGACTCGGCAATTTGCCTGCTACTTCGCAAGATCCCTGCTGGATGACACACAAGGAGGGATAATTTTTCAAAGTAAACGTGTAATAGTCGAACCCAAGTTCGGCCGCAGTGAGAAAATGTTTTTGAGATGGTTCAACCGGTTTTCAAATACGCTATGATGAGACTTGTGCGTTTGACGATTATACTCGTTTTGGGTTTTATTTTCTCTGCCCTCGCGCAAGCGCCGATCAAGATCGTGCGCTTCGAAAACAACATCGGCATCATCGATCGCGGCGAAGAGGGCGGCGTCAATGTGGGTGATGTCTTCGAAGTCAACCGCCAATCCGGCGACCTCAAATATTGGGTCGGGCGC
>QEVD01000155.1 GCA_003576975.1 Candidatus Zhuqueibacterota bacterium | reverse complement strand
CTGAGCTTTCACCGTTGGCTGAGCCTGTCGAAGCCAACTTCCCTGCCCGCGAACAAGCTGCCTTCGACAAGCTCAGGCAGCGGCTACTCGTTGGCTGAGGTTTCACCGTTAGCTTTGCTTGTCGAAGCCAGTGGCTCTGCCATACTGCGTATAATTCCTTGAGAATTCAACAAGCTTTTCTTTGTTTTTTTCGATCAGTGCCTGCTTTTTGCGACGGCTCCAGCCTTGCACTTGCTTTTCCCGGCGAAAAGCATCTTCGACACGATCAAAACATTCATAATAAACCAACTTCACTGGCAATCGTTTTCTTGTATGGTTTGCACCAAGACCAGCTTGATGCTCGAAGAACCTTTTTTCGAGATCCCAAGTACTGCCAGTATAAAAGCTCCCATCGGAACATTCGAGCATGTACATGTAAGGCATACCCGCCCTCCCAATTATTGCCATCGTCACAGAATCGCTGCCTTCGACAAGCTCAGGCAGCGGCTACTCGTTGGCTGAGCTTTCACCGTTGGCTGAGCTTTCACCGTTGGCTGAGCCTGTCGAAGCCAACTCAATCATTGCTGCTGAGATTATGTTCATACTTTTGCAGCATTGTCTTGGGAAAATAATGCTTCAATATTTTCTGATAGGAATGCCCGGCGCGCGCCATGCCCATGGCGCCGAACTGGCACATGCCGACGCCATGGCCCAATCCTTTTCCAATAAAAACATATGTGTTGTTTTCAAGTTGCAGATCAAACGCCGTGCTCTTCACCGAATTCCAACCTAAAACCCGGCAAACCACGGCGCGAAATTTTTCACCGCTGACGAGATGCAGCGATTGCCCCATCAACGCCAGCTCGCGCACACGGCCATCCGAGTTGCGTTTGCTAACGCCGAGAGCCACGATCGGCTCACCCAGTTCCTGTTGCCACAGTTGCAGCAGGCTGTCGGCTTTCATGCGCAATTGCCAACGAAAATGCGGCGATTTTGCGCAGTAACTCATGCGCCGCGAGGAATCGGAAACGCTGATTAAGTAAGGATGATCAAACTCGCTCGACCACACGTCGAGATCATTGGCCGTGCGTCCGCCGCACGTCGAGCTGTAGAAAATTTCAATCGGCAGGTTTTTATAGGTGAGAATTTCGCCGGCGGTGCTCGCAATCGCATGTTGAATCGTCGAATCGACGCCGGCGCTGCCGGCATAACGCTGGCAATGCGTCAGATCGCAGGCTTGATAACCCTTTTGGTGATGGCGCCGCCAATTCTTGAGAAGGTAAGTGCGCGCCGCCACAGCCTGCGCTTGCAATGCGGCAAACGGCGCTTGCCGCAACTCCGCCGCTAACACGCCGGCGAGATAATCCTCTTCCGCCAGCAAGTTGACGATGCACAGCTCATTTCCCGAAACATAAATCTTAAAAGCGCCAGCATACGGCCGCGCTGCGAACCTTTCTTTACCATTGCGATATTTCACCGCAGCGAGTATTTGCCCTGAAGTCGTTGCGACGGTGATGGTATCTGCCAACGCTGGCGCAGGGTCAAAATCATCGTTTAGAACTTGCACGCGGCCTCCCTGCCGCACAACGCGAATGGGCTTCGTTGTGTGCCGCGTGATTCCCTGCGCGTCTCGCACAACGAACACGGGCAGCGCCTCGCCAAACGAAACAGCCGCCGGCTCTGCCGCACCTGCGCCGCCATGCAGCCTCGCAGGCGCAATATCCGCGTTGTTCGACCGCAGGCCGTTTGCCAGGAAATTCCTGAACGCTGGTTCTGCGAGTTTCAATTCAAGAGCTTGCGGATGCAAAATCTCAAACAGGCGAACCGCAATCGTCGGTTGCGGCAGCGCTGGTTGAGCAAAAAGCGCATGAGAAAATAGCCCTCCCAAAAGAATAGCTCTACGGATCGACATTCCTGTCCTGCCTAAAAAAGTTGAAGAGAATCAAACATTCATTTTGATCGGGGCAAATATACTAGCATTGCTTCAGGTAAGCAAACGGAATATAAACAGGATTTGGGGTTAAGCATGTAACATTGTAACTCCAACAATCCAGTCCCCCAATTATGCGGAGACTAGGCCGGCCACAATCTGGGAAAGAAACGCGGCGTTTTGGCGGCATATTGCGCATAAGCTTCCCCGAATTCCGCGGCGACTTCGCGCTCTTCGCGCAACGCCAGCCACACATAAGCCGCCATCAACACCGGCCACAACACCAGCATCGTCACGGTCGGCCAGTGCAACAGCCAGCCCAGCGTGAAAAGAAACATGCCGGTGTATTGCGGATGCCGGATGAAACGATAAATGCCGTGCGTCACCAACTCTTTGGCTTGGTGAATTTGTATCCAACCCCAGGCAATCAGCGCAAGCCCGAGGAACGACAGCAACGTACCGAGAAACGGCCCGGCATGCCCAAGGTGCTGATGCGCCCACTCACGCAGCGAGGGCACTTCGAACAGTGGCGACAGCAAAAAGATGAGCAACGGCCAACCAAACATCTCCGTGACCAATGCCAGCACGAATGCAATGAAGGCGCCTTGCGATTTCCACGTTCCCTTGGTCGAACGGCGATACGGCAGCAGCGCCAGGAATGCAATCATCACGAGCAAATTCAACACGATCAAGCCGCTTCTGCCGAAATGATCTTGCACCCACGCCACGGTTGCCGGGCGCCCGGCGTGACCGAACAATTCAATGCCATACAATGCTGCAAAAATCACCAATGCGATAATGCCGGCCCAGGTCAAAAATTTTGTTTTCATCGCGCCTACCTGCCTTCCCTGAGATTCACTTCTGTTTATTTGATTGATCAATAATCTGTATCCATCCGAAAATACTACAACCTCGGTTTCGCAGAGGTTCATTGAGATTTGAGGTCGTGAGAAAACCTACAGCGTTTTTTAAAGTGGGGCATTGTTGCAACCGCGAATTTCATGGCTTCAACAGCCGCCCACAAGGGGCGGGGACTACAAACTCTGTTCATCCAAATGAAAAACGCTGTAAGCTGCAAAGGCAGCGGCCAAGCCGTTGCAGGAACACAGCCTAAAATACAATGTTTTTAAACGGACACAATTGAAAAATGCCTGGCAAAAACCAACGCATTTGAACAATTGCGTAATAAACTCGCGCAACTTTCAATATCGTAAATCCGCGCCATGCACTCATAAAAAAATAACCACTTGCATACTCCTCAACCCAAAAATTTTCCTAAATTTCAATTGACAATCTTATGTGACAGTTGTATATTCGCGGCACTCTTTGGGGTAGTCTCCATCAAAACCCGGGTAGCTCTGCGCGAAAGAGCTTAGGAGACTCCCAATTCTCCTACCTAATTCACTGCATCGTTCTCCTCAAGGAGAATGCTTCTCCCATTGGTCTGCCCAGTGAGGTAGATTCTCCGTAACGTCGATGTACAAACGAAACCGGAATTCGTCCCAGAGGTTGCCGCTGTCTCAGCTTCTCTTACATTTGTTTCGCGTCTCATTTTCAAGGTCCAGCGCCGTACTGTTTCGCCGACGGCTTGATTCATTTTCTTCAGGAGGAAGTCATGAAGCCATGCAACTTTTTTTCATATTCGCGAGTTAGTAGCCTCCTTTCCGGGTACTGGTTGGCTGAACATAAGGATCTTTCGTGAAGCGATTCGGCGAATTTCTCTTGAGCCTGCTGGCTCTCCCCTTCCTCTTGCCGTGGTATCTCGCGGAAAAGCTGTTCGAATATTTCATTCAGCCGCTGATTTTCAAGCATTATCGCATCGGCCTCGATGCCCGCAAGAGAAGAAACGTTCGCATCGCCATTATCGGCGCCGGCGCGCTCGTGCTCGCCTATCTCGGTTGGAAATTTTGGCAGGTGAGCCAACTGTTTCCTTCGATTCTAGCCTTTCTGTCCAAGGGCCACGTTTATTTTCTGGCGATATTCAATGACGCCATTCGCCTCACGCAAACGCTGTTGTGGCCGCTCAATGTTACTTTGACATTCATTCAGGGCAAACCGGTTGATTTTTGGCATCTTGCGCTGGCACTCTACTTTTGTTTTTTGCCGGTATTGTTCGCGTTCAATCTCGCGCTGCGCATCTTCACCACCTCGCGCTCGCTGGGCAAGGCCGTCTCCCTGCGCAACGAGGCGGTGCGCGATGTTGACATCGTGCGCTTCGCGGAAAAGGCCAAGCCCGACGAGATTTTTATCGGCATCGACATGAATCGCAACAACGCGCCGTTCTTTGTCAAACGCCAATGGCTCAAAGGCCACGCGCAAATCATCGGCGCGGCGGGCAGCGGCAAAACGGAAAACATCATTCAGCCGATTTGGTTTCAGGAAGTGCGGCGCAATGTGGCCACGTTTGTGATCGACGGCAAAGGCTCACGCCGCAATCTCGACCGGTTTTATACCATTGCCACCTCGCTGGCCCAGGGACACGAGGTGTTTTATTTCAATCCCGGCGACCCTGATCGTTCCGCGACCTACAACCCCGTGCTGCGCGGCAATCCCGGCGAGATTCGGCAGAAGATCATCGCGAGTTTGAACTGGGCTGAGGCCGCCTCCGGCGCAAAAGAACACACCGCGAATTATCTTGATTTGATCATTCGCGCCATCAAAGAAACCGGGCGTTTTATCAGTCTCGACGAGATTAATAAATACTTCACCTCGAAGACGCATTTGCACAACGAGCTGCGCAAACTGCGCAATCGCGCGGCTTATGAAGGCCTGTTCGAGGTGATGGAAAATTACGCGCGCTTTCAAACCGAAACCGAGTTTCTCGCCACCGCACTGCGTGAGGTTTGCCAGTCGGATTATGCCTGGCTGCTGGATACCGACGAGCCGGAGATTGATATTGCCGACATCTATCTGCGCCGCAAGGATTGTTATTTCACCCTGCCAATGCACAGCGGTTCACCGGCCATGCACTTTATCGGCCAACTGATTTTGCAAGATATGGCTACCAGTTTCGCACGCGTCACGCTCAATCCCATGTCTGAGGCAGGTGAAGGCAATGAGGGCTTGCTGATCATCGACGAGTTGGCGCATTTCGTCAATCCCGGTTTTATCGAGCTGCTGCGGGTGTGCCGCAATGCCCAGGTGAGCGTGTGTTACACCAACCAATCGTTTGCCGAGCTAACCAATCCAGCATTGCATTTGCATACGTCTTTTGTGGAAGAATTGGCAGATCACACCAACGCGACGTTTTGCTTTCATCTCGGCAGCGTGGAGAGCATTCGCACCATTATGCAGCGCATCGGACAAAGCAGCAGCAAAGCTGAGGCAGAACCCGCGCCTGCGCCCGCCGCAAAGGGAAAACCCAGGCCCGGCCCCAGCACCGAATCACCCGCAGCAACCCGAAGTAACATTGCCATTACCGAAGATTTGCTCAAACATCTCGAAGTTGGGCGCTGCCTGGCCTTCATCCGCCAGCCGCGCGTTCTTGCAATTTTGAAGACGGGCTATTTCAAATTTGAAAAACCGCTGAGTTTTGAGGGGAGGAAGAGTGAGAAGCAGGTCGTTAGCTCAGAAGTATAAAAAAATTGTTAAAGTGATATCATTTGAAAACCGTTTAATGTCTTTAAAATCTCAACTCAAATGTGGTTTGTTATCACAGCTTTTGCGTAACAAACGATTTAATCGGTTGAGTATTTGATGGTAACTCTGGAGGGATTATGAAAAGACTCCTAAGCAAACAGTCGCTCGGTTGGTCAAACCTTTTCCTTGTCGCCATGGGTTTCGCGCAGCAACACGTCCCGGCTCCCGACCAATTTCAATGGCAGAATTCCTCCATTGGCGGCGGCGGTTTTTGCATGGAGATTCGGATTGATCCGTTCGACAATTACGCTCAAGGTGGCAATCCCGTGCTCTATCTTGCCACCGACGTATCCGGCGTTTATCGTTCGTTTGACAAGGGCGTAAGCTGGGAAATGTTGTTTTACGAAGCCTCGTTGGAAAAGAACACGTTGGCGCGATACGCCACAAGCCTGGCTTTTCGCCCAACCGGCACGCGCCGAATCATCGCAGGAACGGTTGAAGGCATCTATTTGTGGAGAAACAGCAACAACACATGGAAAGGCGCCGTCATGCCGGCATCGCCGGATAGCATTGCTGACGAAGATGGCATTTATCCGTGGATTGGCGTGATTCGTGAAAACCCCTATGATGTGACGGGCTTGGAGATTCTTGCAGGCATCGGTGACGTGCGTGATCGGCGTTTCGGCATGAGTGCGGTGCTGCGCTCCACCAACACTTCTGTTGAGCCGGACAGCTTCGAGCTGGTGCCGATAGACAATGCAACTTCGAGCAAAGAGATTGTTTATGATCTCGATTTCTACGAATACAATGACACGACGTATACCTTTGTCACCACGAATCGCGGCATTTATCTCAGCAAGAATATGTTCGAGGCGGCAACTCCTGAGGGCGTAACGTTCACGAAGGTCAGCGCAAGCTTGGATAGTTTACGCAGCCTGGTTCTGCTGCCTGAGACTACTGCCAGTGATTCCGTTGTCGCTTTCGTGACGCGCTATGACCCGGCTGGCAGCGGTTCTCATCCTGGCGGTCTGTATCGCAACATCGATGTTTTGCGCAGCACAACGTGGACGAAAACTTCTTCGGATTTGAACCGGTTGGAGAATATCAGCGCAAAACCCGGCAGCACCATGGACGATTACGAAATCTTTGTCTCGCGCAAAAACATGTCGTGGCTGGGAGTAAGCGTCGATGGCTCGGTGGTTCAAATTGCCGACAAAAACTCCAACGTGCACAACGGCTATCGGGAGAGTGACGTTGACCTGCGTTTCGGCAGTTTCACCGTGGCTGATAACGGCGACGTTTACGGCGCATGGGGCTATGGCCCGATCAAAGCGCCGGCGGAGAGCGAGCCGGATGATACCCGCGAGTATGCACAGATTTTCACCAAGAGCAAGGGTCTGGACGCCGACGGCGACAGCACTTACCAAACCATTGGAATGGATGAAGTATTCAGTATTGGCTTGTTCGCTTTTGACCCGGACAATTCCAATATCGTTTTTGTAGGCACAACGGATAACGGCTTGTTGCGCAGCATGAACGGCGGCCAAACCTGGTCGCAACGAAGATTACGAGATGATTCTTTATGGACGGCCGATTATGGCGCAGGCAACAGTACCCAAACAGTTCACCACGTCGCTGTGCGCAAGTTTGCTGATACGTTAATGGTTATCGCCTCGGCAGCAGTGAAGAGAAACCCGAATGTAAATGAACGCTTTGGTGAATTATTGAAGGCAAAATGGGATGGCGGCAAGGGCGACGAAAATGATTGGGAGATAATCGGTGGAGGCAGAAATATTGCAATAGGCACAAATTATCGTGATCTGCCCAGTGGTGCAATCCCCGCTTTTGTATTCGACAAAGTTGGCGCAAATTCAGATTCCGAGCGGGTTTATTGTGCGGTCCGGGGTGAAGGCATCTTCTGGGGAACAGTCACAGGGGATTCCAGCGAAAGTTTTGTAGAATTGGACTTGAGTGATGTCATAGATGAAGAAAACATCACCAACGCCGACCGCAAAATCAGCGTGTACAATTTTTCGCGCCTGATGTTCGACCCCGGCGGCAATGATACGCTTTATGCCGCCCGTAATTGGCCCGCAGGCGGGGTGTTCAAAATCATCCTCGACCGTGTCTCTGCCGACACCGTTGCGGTGGATACCGTAATTGAAGCGATCGATTCTCGCTTCAATAAAACCGCTCAAATCAGCACGGATTATGAGAATGTGACTGCCGAGGTTCATTCTCTGCTCGTCACAGAAGATTATGTCTTTGCCGGCGTCAGTATGGGATCCGATTTTTCTTTGGGTTATTACGGCGGTTTGATACGCTGGCGCAAGAGTGATCCACCGGGCGAATGGGACTGGGTGATTGGCGGGCCAACCGGCCAGGCTGATTCACTAATCAGCATTGGCGGCATCGTCGAAGACCCGGAAGATCCGGGCAATGACTTTTGGGCGGTTACTTATCGGCACGGCCTCAAGGGTGTTGACAATTACAAGCTGATGGGATTGTACAAAAGCATGGATGGCGGCGCGACGTGGGCAAAACAAACCCAATCGCTAATAGAGGCCAACCAACTCAAATTTGCCAACGGCATTTCCATGGCATTTGTGCCGGCCGGAGCAGCGACACACAACAAACTTCTTTTGATGACAATGGGCAACGGGATCTGGATCGGTACCCGTAATTTGCCGCAACAGTAGCTTATTCAGGAGATTTTTCACACAGGAGGTTCAATTATGAAGGCACTAACTTTTAAGGTAACATTCTGCCTCTTGCCGACAGTTCTAGTGCATGTAATCGTAGCACAACCGACAAATAGTGGTCTGTACGATGTTGCTGTACTAGATACTTCCACAGTCATCGTTGTTGGCGGTAACGGAACGTTGTTGCGCACGACAGATGGTGGAAACAACTGGGCACAACAAATAAATTCGGCAAAGGCTTTTCTGAGCGTTCATTTTGTTGATGAAAACAACGGATGGCTTGTGGGAGAAGACGGAGTCGTATTCAAAACCACCAACGGCGGTAAGAAGTGGCTCAGACAAACGCTCAATGCACCTGAGCTACATGCGGTATATTTTGTTGATTTACAAATTGGCTGGGCTGCCGGCGCAAATGGTTTTATTGCGAAAACAATAAGTGGCGGGGAGTCATGGCAGATTCAAAATTCCGGGACGGCTAATGGACTTTTAGATATTTGCTTTTTCGATGCTGACACCGGCTGGGCGGTTGGCCGGTCATCCACAATTTTAAAAACCATAAACGGAGGGAATGTATGGGAAACAAAGTTTACGGGGAATAGCAACTTATTTTCGGTTTTTTTTATCAATGCAATTACTGGATGGGCGTCACACACTTCAACCAGCCTATCCTATACAAATGATGGTGGCGAGAATTGGATTGGTCGAGCTACAACACCTGATCAAATAATCACACTGGCGGTTTTCTTTTCAAGTGAACAACAGGGCTGGTGTAGCGGGAGTGGCGGGATTATAGCGACTACTGATGGCGGTGTTACGTGGAATCGTCAAATCAGCATTTCAAATAGTGTTTTGTGGAGTATTGATTTCATTGACACTCACAATGGGTGGGCAGTCGGTGAGCATGGAGTAATCTTAAAAACCGCCGACGGCGGCCAAACCTGGCAGCAGGTCACCGGACAACTGGTGGGTGTCGAAGAACAGCAAGAGAGTTTGCCATTGGAATTCAACTTGCGGCAAAATTATCCCAATCCCTTTCGCGTAGAAGGAGCCAGCGGCCAAGCAACGACATTAACCTACACATTGTCGCGTCCCGCTCACGTGAGCATCGCGGTTTATGACGTGTTGGGCCGCGCGGTAGCCGTGCTCGTTGCAGAAACAAAACCGGCAGGCGCTTTTGAAGCAAGCTGGAACGGCCGGGATCACAATCAACAGCCGGTCACCGCTGGCATTTATTTCTGCCGGATGGAGATTACGCCGGCTGGCTCGAGCCAACGATTGATGCAACAACGGAAAATATTGGTGTTCAGATAGTATCAACTCTTCAAAACCACTTCGGCAAAATTCAAGGAGGAAACCATGCAAACCATCATTCAAGCCCTCAATCAACTGACCAATGCGCTGTTGATCCTGGCCTCGCCGGTTATGGTCATCGCGTTGATCATCGCCGGCCTCAACATGGCCAGCGCGGACGGCGGCCGGCATGAGAAAGCCAAGAAACAGCTCATCGGCGTGGCCCTGGCGGCCATCGTGGTGTTTGGCTCCAAAGCCATCGTCTCCGCGCTGGTGTCGTTCGTGCCCGGCGCGAATGTGTCGTTTTAATTCGACGAGAATAAAAGCCCAACCACGAAGGCACTAAGTGATCGTCTAGAAATTACTTCGCGAGTTCGTCGTAGTCCTGCCCCCTTGTGGGGCATTGATGCAACACGAAATTTCATTGTTCCACCAGCCGCCCACAAGGGGCGGGGGCTACGTTTGTGCGTGAAAGTGGTAAAACAGACTTCGCCATGACCGAAAAATGCTATCGTGAAATCCAGGCGCACAGCCAGCTTGCCGGCGTCAGCCCGATCGAGGCCATCATCCTGCTGGCCGTGCCCATCGTCCTCGCGCCGTTTTTCACGCTGATGGACATCAACCTGCTGTTTGCCTTTGTGATCGACATTTTCGTCTACGCCTTGCTGCGTTTCAGCAACCGGCTGTCGGGATTCGATCACGGGCTGGTGTCGTTCATTAGCTTTCATTTCATCTGGCCCAAGCAGCTTTCCGGCTTCAAGCTGGAGGAGCATGATTATCTGCGGAAGAAGGCCGAGCAGGAAAAGCGAGTAAACGCTGCCTGAGCTTGACTTCGGCGAGCTCAGTCGAGCCGTCGAAGGCAGCCCCGATGGCTTCGACAGGCTCAGCCAACGGCCAAACTCAGCCGCCGGCAAGGCTCGACAGACTTGACTTCACAGCCTCTCGTTTAATTGTCATTCTGAAAGAATCTTCAGGAACGTAGTCCTGCCCCCTTGTGGGGCACTGTTACAACCGCAAAGTTTCCGGTTTAGACAATCGCCCACAAGGGGCGAGGACTACAAATCTGCTCATCAATAATTCCTGCGGAATGACACACTGAGGAGGCGTCATCTAAGAATCATGAACTAAACTGAATGGCAGCAACCAAACTCACAGAGCGGCAGGCTTATCAAAACCGGCCGGCGCTGGCGCAATACCTGCCCTACCTCGAGGTGCTCGACGATTTCATCGTCAAGAAAAACGGCAACCTCGTGGCGGGCTTCGAATTGCAGGCGCTGGACAACATGAGCCTGTCCGCCGATGCCTACGCCAGGCTTTGCGCCAATCTTGAAAACGTGTTGAATGCGATCGACGAAGAAGTCAATCTGCAATTCTCCTCGTTCTTTGACTATTTTCCCTATCAAGCGGATTTCGTTTACACCGAAGACCCCACGCTCGATTTCTTCAAGCAGCAGCGCCACAAGTATTACGGCTATTTCAAATACTTGATGTGCAAGATGTATGTGTTCGTCGATTTCGAGGCGGGCAAAAACCTGCGCACACCCTACAACATTTTTGCCTCGAGCGCGAGCATCAAAACCCGGCTGCGCGCGGAACACGAGCGCCTGGTGCTGGAAAAGACCAACGCGCTAAAAACCATTCAGGCCGCGCTGGAAGGCACGGGCATCAAGCTGCGGCGCTTGCGCAACAACGATCTGGCCACGGTGCTGTATCGCGCCATCAACATTTCCGCCAATGAATTCACCGGCAGCCTGCGCGGCAAAGCCACCAACAACGAATTGATTGCGAATGATTGCCAGGTTGACAAAGGCTATCTCCGCATCGGCAATCAATACGTCGCGTGTCTCTCGCTGAGCTTGCTGCCGGAAGTTACGCGCGATCATATCACCTTCAACGGCATTCCGCTGCCTTATTTGTTTCCGCTGCTGCACAATCTTGCGTTTCCGCATCGCGTGGTGTTTTCGACGCAGAATCTCGACATGGAAAAAGAGACGGCGCGCTTGAGCCGGCAGCTTAATTTTTCGCGCTTCATCATGAACTTCTCGCGCCAGCGTGAAGGCCGCAAGAGTGAAGTCAAGTTTCGCGAGCTGAACGAGTTGATGGACGAGATTTACACGCAACACAAGCGCCTGGCCAGCATCAGCCTCAATGTTTTGGTTTATGATGATGATCTCGAACGCCTGAATCAAAAGATCAATCAAACCCAGCTTGCGTTTGCCGCAGTGGACAAGGCGCAATCCGTGCTTGAAACGCTGGACATTTTGCCGATTTTCATCAGCAGCCTGCCGGGCAACAGCGCGGAAAATTATCATCGCCTGGTGGTGAAAACCTCGAACGCGGCGCAGTTCATCAACCTGACGAATTTCAATCGCGGCTATCATCGCGGCGTGTTGATGAAAAACCGCAACAACGAGCCGCTGCTGTTCGATTATTTCGATCAAAATTTGAATTCGTGGAACAGCATCATCGTGGGCCCGACGGGAACCGGCAAAAGTTATTTGATGCAGGCCATGCTGCTGCAATTGCTCGAACAGGGCGTGAAAGTTTTCGGGTTGGATGTCGGCGGCGTGGGCGACATGGGCGGCAGTTACAAAAAAATGATCAAGCTGCTCAACGGCCGCTACGTCGAGCTGAACGTCGATCATCCCATTCCGCTGAATCCGTTTGCGCTGGTGAAGTCCGAGGGCGTGGTCGATACCAAAAAGCAATTGTTCCTGCGCGCCTTCATCGAGAAATTGATTTTGGAACGCGAGCAAACTTCGATCTCGAAAGTCGAGCAGGCCTTCATCAGCAAGGCGATTGAAAAGTATCTGACGGAGTTCCACGGCAATCGCAATCTCAAAACCTTTGTCGATTTCTTCAGCCAGCAAGTCGATCCCGACGGTTACGTCGATGTCAAGCTGCTCAGCCGCAAGATGTACATCTATACCCACGGCGAGTACAGCCGCTTTTTGTGCGCCGATGATATGATCGACATTCGCGAGGATTTAGTCTGCTTCGATTTGAAGGGACTCGAAACCCATCCGGATTTGCAGGGCATCATCGCGATCATCATCACCGGTTTGCTGTGGGATTTGATGGAGCGCAATCTCAGCCACAATAAAGTCATTTTCGCGGACGAGTTGTGGAAAGTTTTGGACGACAATTCGACCATCGGGCATCTCGTCGTTGAATTGTTCCGCACCGCGCGCAAAATGGGCGCAGGCATTTTCGCGATTTCGCAGTCGATCGAGGATATCGATTCCGTGAGTTTTTCCGCGCCGATCAAGGACAATGCGCTGAATCACTTTATCCTGGCGCACAAACCAAAACAATTGGAAACGCTGTCGCGCGCATTCGGCTACGGCGAGCGCGAGCTGGCGTTGATCTCCAGCCTGCAGCGCGGCGAGTTTCTGCTGGATCGCGACGGCCGCATCACGGTGTTGCGCGCGGACATGAGTACATACGATCATTATCTCTTCACCACCGACCGGCAAGAGAATAATTTGTTGGAAGGCAAGTTGAAGAAGCATCAGGGCAACTTGATCAAGGCGATCAAGGAAATTGCGTACGAGAAGGATCAGGAGTTGTCACCATATTTATTGTGATTGCTTATGCCAAACAACATGATCACATCATCAATGACAGAACAGCGCTCACGCAGAGACGCGGAGACGCAGAGAACACGCAAAGGTTTTCTTCGCGGAAACTTTGCGCCTTTGCGGCTTTGCGTGATCATTCTTTTGCCTTTGATTCCAAGCTTGGCACATGCCCAGTTTTGGGATCCCAACACCAGCTTGATTCTCAGCACCCTGCGCGAGATTTCGGTGAAACACAATCTCGGCTTGCAGGAGCAGCGCCGGCAAACCGCGCAGATGGTGCAACAACTCAAGCAATTCTATGACACCTACACCCTGCTGCGCAATGACATCGAGTTCACGCAGAGCCTTTACAACGACATGCGCGCCATCGAGAATTTGGATTTGAGCAATTCCTACGCGGTTTCGAATTTCATCATCAACGGCGACCGTTTGAACTTCTGGCTGCCGGGCACGACCACGGATGTTTCGCAATCCG
>QEVD01000154.1 GCA_003576975.1 Candidatus Zhuqueibacterota bacterium | reverse complement strand
GGATTGTGCAGCGTGCAAATGAATCGCCCGCCGGGAACGAGACACTCGAACACCGCCGCCAGCGCCGCGCGTTGATTCTCTTCGCCAATAATTTCCATGAACGCCTGGAAAGGCAGAATGGTCAGCTCGAATTGCGTCGATAAGCTTAATTGACACACGTCAGCACAAACAACCTCTGCATGCAATCCGCGTTGTTGCAACTTTCGCGACAGGACGTCGAGCATGCGAACTGTCCACGCACGTTAACTTCGCGCCAGATTCAATCAGGGGCAGCGATAACCGGCCGGTTCCAGCCATCAGTTCGAGAATCGGGCCTTGCACCGGCTTGATTTCCGACAGGAAAAACGGAATGTCATAATTCGCGGTGACGTAGACATCGTAAATTTCCGCTATGCTGTTGTAGTCAATGTGCTGCATGGCTGTCATGAAAGTTACGGATCAAACACAGAATAAAATTCTAGAAATTTGCACACAGAACAAAAACTCACACAGATGCAAGGCTTTCTTAATTTAATGCTACTTGAGCACTGTCAATTTCTTTGTCTGGACAAATCCGCCGGCATCGATCCGATAGAAATACACGCCGTTTGCCAAACCCTTGGGCGCAAAAACGATCTTGTGTGTACCGGCTTGAAAAACTTGATCCGCCAGCACGGCGACTTCTTGTCCAGTCACGTCGAAAACACGAAGTTTGACGGGCGTGCGCTGGGCAAGGTCAAACGCGATGGTCGTCGAGGGATTAAAAGGATTCGGAAAATTTTGCGCGAGCGCAAATGACGGCGGCATGATGCCTCGATCCTCATCCACAGCAGTTGTGTTGCCAATGCTGCGAAAGACACCGGCGTCTGTTCCCGCCCAAATGCGATTTTGACTGTCAAAGCGCAGCGCCAGCACAGGAGTCGGGGGCATGCCGGCCTTAACCGGCTCCCAAGTGTCGCCGTTACTCAGGGAACGGAACGTGCCGCCAACAACTCCGGCCTCTCCGGCAAAGATATGGCCCGCGGCGTTGATCGCCAAGGCCCGGACCGTCCTCACGTCAACCCCGATGTTGAGATCATCCCACGAATCGCCATTATTGGTAGATCGAAACACGCCGTGGTCGCCGGTGCCGGCAAAGAGATGATCAGCGGCGTTGACGGCCAGCGCATAAACGAGGGCCTCGGGCAAACCGGCATTGCTGAACTCCCAAGAATCGCCATTGTCGGTGGAGCGAAAAATGCCGTTGGCAGTTGCGGCAAAGAGATGATCGTCGCTATTGGTTGCAAGTGCAGCGACAAAGGTTTCGGTCAAACCGTCATTGACTGCTTCCCAAGTATTGCCATTGTCGACGGAACGAAATACGCCACCGTCGAAAGTCCCGGCAAAGATGTGCTGCGCGCTGTTGATCGCCAACGCAAAAATGAACTTGTTGGTCAGCCCATTGTTGATCGCGATCAATGTGTCGCCATGATCGATAGAGCGAAACACGCCCTGTCCAAATGTGCCTGCAAAAATATGTCCGGCATCGTTGACGGCCAGTGCATTAACTGGGATCCCGGATAAATCGACATTCCATGAATCGCCATGATCGGTGGAACGTCCAATGCCAACAGCGGTTCCGGCAAAAACCACGTCGTTCTTGCCCATGGCAATCGCGAGGACCGGGCCGGATAGAGATCCCTTGACCGGTTCCCAAAAATCGGTTTGTGCAACAGCGGTTGCAGCGAACGCCGCCGCCAGAAGAAGAGCGTGGATGAAACGGCTCGCCATGTAAATTTGCTTTTTCATAAACCTGCTCCTGATACTGAAATGAATATCGGTGTCACGTTCTGGGAAAAATTACTTGATCGCATTTTTTTATAGATAACTCAGCCACCAGTCTTTGCGGCGCTGCTTGACTTCGGCAAACCAATGACACAACGGATAGAGCATCACCAGGATTGCCAGCCATGCCGCATAAATCACCGGCAGACCCAGGCCATAATTCTCCGGTTTGGCCATCGGGGGCATGCCGCGAAACAGCCAGGCCGTGTCGCCATAGAGGGCGTGTGCTACAATCACGGCCACCGCATGAATGAGGAAGGCATGCACCACATAAAACAGGAACGGCGTGCGCCCGATTGTCACAACCATTCTGGCGAGCTTACCCTTGAGTTCGTGGACGCCAGCCAGTGCCATCAAAGCCGGGCCGAGCGTCATGGTCAAAAACAAGAGTGAAGGCGGATATTTTTCGCAATTGACAAAAGCGAGCAAAGTGGCCAACCAGTTGTCCTGCGGCGTCCAGGCTTCCGGGTCGCCATAAACGTTGGCAGCGCGCAACCCAACGAACAACAATGTCGCGCCCAGGCCGAGGCTGAAAGTCCACTTGCGCCGTTGACGCGCTTCCATCAGCATGATGGGGCCGAAGACATAACCCGCGGCCATAACGCCGATCCACGGGATCAGCGGGTAGAGCATAAAAAGTGTTTTACCTTCGGAGGGATGCACGAACCCGGGTTCGTGCAACATCATCCACAACCAACTTGCCGCGCCAAAACTCTCGGCGCGAATGCCGTCGAGCAAGTTGTGCCCGGCGATCATGACGAGCGCGAAGACGGCGATAGCCTTTCTCGGCAAATAAACCAGACCGGCAAGTGTAATCATGGAGACACCGATGGCCCAGATGACTTGCAGAAAAATGAAATCAACTTGCACGCTAAACGTCCAGGCGAATCGCATAACGACCAGCTCGACGAAGACGAGCCAAAGCCCGCGCGTGAGCAGGAAGCGGCTGATTTCACTTTTGCTGCGGCCGCGGCTGGCATAGAGAAATGCGGACACACCTGCGAGAAAAACGAAAACCGGCGCACAGAAGTGGGTAATCCAGCGCGTGAGAAACAGCGCCGCATCGCTCACCTCGCGCGGATTCACGCTGCTGGCGCCCAGGTAATCACGGGTGTGATCAAGCACCATGATCACCATCACCAGCCCGCGCAGCCAATCAATTGCATCCAGACGTGGCCGCGCGAGCTTGAGCAACTTAAGCCCCGGCCGCGGCGAAGAAATTGCTGGCCGTTCCCGCGGCGGAGCTTCCAAAAACAAATCCATAATTTAATATCTTTGGTTTAAATAGTTTTCTTTTGCACATAAAGCGGACGTGTACAAGTGCCGTTTTAAAATCTCAAACCCTCTTGGCGCATAAGCCCGGTTTTGCAACGCTCATCGCAAAGCGCCATACTCTGGCTTGGCAAGACTTTCTATAAAGAAAAGCAGATCATCTGCAAATCGCTTTGGCGCTTCCCAATGCACGCCGTGCCCGACGCCGGAGTAGATCACCAGCTTTGAACCACTGATGCCGGCCGCGAGAGCGTCCTGCTGGTCACGGAGAAAGTACGCGTCTTTATCGCCCCAGACAATGAGCGTGGGCGCTTTGATTTTGTCAAGGTCGCCGGAAAGATCGGATTCCATCAGACCCTTGAACGCCGCTTGCCACACACGCGCCGGCACCTTCAGGCTTTCCTGCACAACGGTATCGAGAAACTCTGGCGGCACGGGCAGGGCCAGTGTGCTCTTTTGAAATTCGCGTGCGAATTCCGGGGCGATTGGATCTTGCAATGGCGCTATGCCAGTTTCCCAAAACTCCTGAATGCCTTGGTCGCCCTTCAGAGTTTTGAATGATCCCACTAGCACCAGCCCGGAGGCGCGCTCCGGATAGTTCATCGCAAAACACTGGGCGACATAGCTGCCCATGGAATGGCCAACAATCACTGCACGCTCGATATTGAGAGCCTCCATGAACGCAGCGACATCCGCGGCGAAATCATGAGGGTGATAACCGGTCAAAGGACGTTCCGAGTCGCCGTGCCCTCTTTGTGAAAGCGCAAAGGCGCGAATGGACTTGGGCAGATGCGGCAGTACCAACTCGTAGGAATGCCACGAATCCGTGACACCGTGCAAAAGTATCACGGGCACACCGGTGGAATCGCCGTGTTCGACATACTGGAGATCAACTTCGTTGGCAAGCGTGACCGTCTTGCTCACAAGTGCCATGTTCGCTGTTTTATCTTTCGCGTCTGCCCCCTCCGTCACAACGCTATTCTGGCGCGGACCTTCATCAGCCGAAGCCGCACCGCTAACGACGAGCAGCAACGCAAAGACAGTTATTTGAATCATTTTTGTTGTCATGAACTTGCTCCTTACTCCTAGCAGGAAATTTGAAAACATGAAATGCAGCAGTGAATGCCTGCTTCGTTTTGATATTACTGTAAAATGAGCAATTTTCTTGTCGCTGCAAATTCCCCGGCATGCAGGCGGTAGAAATAAACCCCGGAAGCCAGGCCGTTGCTGTGCCAGCGGATTTGATACTCGCCCGCAGCCATCACATGATTCGTCAGGGTGGCGACTTCACGCCCCAATGCGTCGTAAATTTTCAATGTCGCCAGGCCGGCCTTGGGCAGTGAAAACGAGATGACGGTCTCCGGATTAAAGGGATTGGGATAATTCTGCTCCAGCTTGAAGGTCGATATGATGATGGGATCGTCGTCAACCTCAGTCGTCACATCCATGACAAATTCATATACGCCGCCCTTATCCAATCCCAAATAAAGCTTGTCACGCATGCCTTCATTGACATGCAGCAAATCCCAAACGCCGCCAAATTGTGCAGTCTTTTCGTGAACTTCCCGCCAGTTTTCTCCGGCATCGTCGCTAATGTAAACAATAAGCGGCTGCGGATCGGAGGTTTTGAACCACGACGCGGTATAAATGCGCCCGGGCCGCACCGGATTGATCGCGATGCCAAAGAAGAAGCGGCCGTCTTCTACAAAAATTTCATCCCACGTCTCTCCGCCATCCGTCGTTTTCAGAATAAAACTTTCCAAACCGGCATAGACAATCTTCGAATCGTGCGGATGAATGGCAACGGTTTTTCCCGTGCTCACCTCTTTGACAATTTCCGGCCATTCGCGCCAGCTTGCACCGGTGTCTTCGGACTTCAAAAGGAAGGCGCGCTCGATCGCATTCTGTCCGCCCGCCCAGATTATTTGGGAGTCGTTGGTATCAATCTTGACAAAATTCACACCGGTGGCCAGCCCGCCCCAATTGCCATGGCTGATCTGCCAGCTCTCACCGCGATCCAGCGATTTCGCCACAACGGTAGGGCCGGTGGCAAAAAGAACATTTGGCTGATGCGGATGGCGTTCGATTGCCAAGACGTTTTCCGAAAATTGCCCACCAAAACCATTTTGGTAGGATGACCAGGTCACTCCTGCATCCGTGGTGCGATAAAGAGAAACCGTATCGAATTGCGTCGAAGCGAGCATGGTATCCGCATCAAAAATGAGCAGTGCTCTGGCCCGCTTGCCTTGCAGCCCAATTGGCGTCCACGAGGTATCGGCCGCGCGAAGATCTTTGCGATATAGGCCGTCAATAGTCGCCGCATAGAGGTGTTGATCGTACAACCGCAATGTCTGAACTGTCTTTCCTTGCAAGCCCAGAAAGCGCCATTCGCCTGATTCATTTTGAGCCGGCAGGTGCTTTGCGCCAATTGCAAGAATAACCAAAATCAGCGAAAACGTTGTTTTGATCCAGCGGAGTGTGTTTTTGTGTGTACGAAAGCTCATAACAGATCTCCGAAAATTAATCGGCGGCGTACCAAGTGTGTCGTTTTAAAACCAAGTTGGTTCTACGATATTCCCGGCCAGAAAATCACGAACAACCTCCACGAAACGCGCCGCAACTTTGGCGTCGCCGCCCAAGTCCGGCCACAATGAAGTATGCCCTTGCCAGGGAATCACCCACAACGCGGCATAAGGCAGAGAACGATACATTTCCAGTGGTATGTCCAAAGGAAATGCCGGATCACGATCACCCCAGACCAACAGCGTGCGCACAGGCAATTTAGCCAACGCTTCCGGCGCCATGCGTTCATCATTGTCAGCCAAGCCATTGTACTGTTGGAAAATGCGTTCAACCTGCTGCTCACCGCCGGGATGCAGCGTGCGATAAAACTCCTGCACCTCCGGCTTCAACAAAGCAAACTTATCCTCACCCGCGATCTTTTTGGCCTCCGGGCCTAAGTAATGCGATCCATCCACCAACACCATGGCTTCGAAGCGATGCGGTTGTTGCGCGGCCATGTGCAGCAGAGTCATCGCGCCGGCACTGTGGCCAATGCCGCTCACTTTTTGCACATTCAATTCATCAAGCAGTTCGTACATGAGTTGCGCGGCTTTCTCAAAGCTGAATACCCCCGGCAAAGGCGAAGAGCCGCCGTGCCCCGGCAAGTCGGCTGCGATCACAGTATGATTCGCCATGAGTTCCTTTGCCTGTGGCGCCCACTGCTCGCCGGTGAGGGTGAAGCCGTGCAGCATGAGCAGATGCGGCCCGCTGCCGCCGCGGCGATAGTGCAGTTTGTATCCGCCGACCGTGGCCGTTGCTTTATAGAGTTGCGGAATCCGCTGCCGCGCGAAAAACTTCCAAATCTCTTCCAGACTATTGATGTCTGCATTGGTGGCGCCATAAATTTCAGGGAATCGAAACTTCGCTTGCGGAATCGTATGGCCGCCGCCGTGAACCGTGAGCAAACTGATTTCCGGCAATGCAACGCTATCCCAAGTGAGACGTTCCACCCAGGTTTCTGCATTGCCATCGCGATCAGGATAACGATAAACAACTGGCTCATCCTGATGCCCCGCCCGCGCGCGAAAATATTCGGCTGTTGCCTTTGCGGAAAGCACTGCGCCGAGGGCATCGCCGGCGGGCAGAGTCACTCTGCCGCCTTTGTAGGGATTGATGCGATCCTGATCTCCGTTTATGATCATCGCCGCAATTGGCTGTTCCGAATAGAAGCAATCACACTCATCTGAGGTTGGCAGATTTGCGCCTACCGCGGCAATCGCTGCAATTTCGTTTGGCATTTCCAGCGCCAGCCGATAAACCAAATGGCCTCCGTTGGAAAAGCCCATCGCGAAGACACGTGAGGAATTCACTCCGTGTTCGGCGTGAAAGCGGCGAATCAACGCGCGCACGAAAGCCGGGTCGTCGATATTGCTCAAATTAGCCGGATAGGGCGCACGGCCCCGGCAGTCATTCCAACTTTTTTCAAAACCGTTGGGATAAGCCACGATAAACCCGTTCACATCCGCTAGCCGTTCGAATTCGTAAGCGGTAATCGCGCGCATTTGTTCTGCATCAATATTGCCGGCATGAAACACGAAAACCAGTGCAGGATTCACGCTCAAAGAGCGAGGCACATAATAAAGATATGTGCGCTCCAACCCACCGACCTGAATGTTAGCGTTTTGTATAGCAGAGGGGACCGGGTGATTCTGCCGCGGCGCAGCATGAACCGAACGAAACCAACAGCTCACGCCGGTTACAAGTATCAGGCTCCAACGTGCCAAACATGGTTTGAAGGCTCCGCCTTTCTTTTTCATTGCCGCCCTCACGGCTTGAATTTCTATGGCAATCATTTGAGCCTCCTCTTATTTATGAAAGCTGAACTCGCCTATCAACTTTTCCGCGCGCGTGAACGCTTCACACGCCTGGTCAAGCATCTCAAATTCTCGAGCGTATCTGCGGCGAAACGCATCTCGATCCGCTTTCGATTCCCAATAATCGATTGTAAGAAAGCGTTGTGGATTCTCCTGATCCTCCAGTAGCTCGGATTCAATATATCCTTGTCCATTCCTGAAAAGCGTTACCCAATCACCGTTCGGGCTGTAATAGCGCAGAAACTTTTCCCGATTGTTTTCATCGACAAAAAATTCCCAAATGTATGCAAACATGGAGACTCTCCAGAACCTGAACGTCCGGACAGTGACCTGAAAAGATGTGCTATCCTTTAACCGGCCATCCGTGCGGTATCGACAACATTTGAATTGGTCGGCAACCATACCTCATCAAAGGTCGCGACGATGTTATTCGCGCCGCCAAAAAAGCCGAGCACCTTTGCCGTTTCCTTGCCGATGTTGCGCAGATCGTGCGGCACCATCACGGGCACAACGGCGATTTCACCTTTGGCGAGCTTGCCTTTTTCCTCACCGACGCTGACTTCCACTTCACCTGCGAGAATCAGCAAGGATTCTTCGGCGCTGTCGGTGTGGCGACCCAGATGGTCGCCCGGCTGCAGCTCAAAATAAACGGCGGCAGATTTTTTTGACCCCATCACAGCAAGCAACGGAAAGCTGGCGCGGCAATGTTGTCTGGAATTGGTTTTTCCAGTGAATTCGGTCAGCTCCAATTTATTGAGATTAACGGTTAGCATTCTGGCCTCCTGCTTGGATAAACTTTGGTGGATTGATCAGAGTTGTTGGGTTCACTCGCCTAATCTTCCGTTGGCTTTTCATTCCAGATTTGGCGGGTAATCTTCCATTGATTATCCGCCTTTCGGAGGAACCAAAAGACGGTATAAACAACATGCGACGCGGCGCTTCCGTCTTTGGGAATAATCGCCAACTCATCTTTTCCTATTGCGTAGGCGTGATCTCCAAGAATCGACAGTTCCTGTATTGTTATTGTAGGACGCAGTTGCACGGAGTTGAACTCGCGATGCAGGCTTTCGGCAATGGCCTGAGGGCCAATCTGATTTTTCTCGCCAGGCGGCATCCAAAGAGCGTCCTGCGTGAATTGGCTGGCGTATCCTTGGGCATCGCCTGATCGGACAAAACCGGGATATTGAACCTCAATTATGTTCCGAATCATTTTTTCATCGCTTGTCCTCCTGCTGCTCGCAAGATTATCGTACGCCATTGCAGCTAACGCGGTGAGTCCAAGAATCAAAATTGCTGCAACTCGTTTGGAAGTTCCTGTCATCATAATTCCTCCTTTCTCACCGATGCGACGATTTCAGATGCCGCACACGTGTTTCCAAATACAGGCCGGCAGTGTATGCCGGTTTGCTTCATTAGAAACTCACGGTATGCTAATTTACGCGGACAAGTAAGCTTTTTGTACTATCGCTTGCGATGGTTTTAAAAAATGGCCGCGTGATACAAAAAATCCATTTCCGTCGTCACACGGCCGGACTCATCAAAAGCGTCATCCTGAATCCTTATACGCGTGAAGCCGGATCTGCCTTATCAATGATCATCACAACCGCGTCGTGGCACGCCCGGCTTCACGATCTATATGAAAAGACTTCTTCCGTTTCACCTCAAATGAACCGGCAGATGCCGGCAGTTTGGCGTTGCTTTCAAATTTCACATTCGGATGAGGGCGCCAGCAAAACGCGCCATGCTGTGTGCATGATCGCATTTCCTTTGTAATCCAGGGCCACAATACGCCAGCGTAAATCGTTGCTGCGGTTTAGTCGCGATGACGGCAAGACATGCGTTTCACGGCTCGGGGGAATTACCACCGTTAAAACCACCGTGCTGTAAACCTCTTCGATTTCCAGTCGATATTGTGCCGCGGCGTCGAGCCTGGTCCATTTGAATTCTACTGTAGAGCCAGAGATCGGGCTGGTATGATCAAATGGCAACAGCGGCAACAGCTTGCTGCTTGACAATTCACCGGGTTTCTCTTTCGGTTCCGGGCTGAAGGCCGAGTCACTGTTTTGAATTTGAGCGGCGGCAGAGATTCCCAATGCCAGCATTAAGACATAAACCGCAGCCAAAAAACCTTTTTGAAAATTCATGAATCCACCTTGTTGATTTGCATTAGAACGACTTGTTCTAGTCCAGGATATTTTCCGGCCAGCCCGCGGCACGAATGCGATTTCTCAGCGCTGTCGGACAATTCAGCAAAAGCAAGTTGGGCGTCATGCAGTGAATGAGCGCCTCAACCGCCTTGGGGCAGAGGAACGTCAGCTCGCTGAAGTTGAGAATGACGTGTTTGAGTGAATCATCAAGCATGGCTTGCAGTGAATCTGCCCAATCGATCACCTCAGAGTCGTTCACCTCGCCTTCCACTTTGATCAGCTCGGTCTGGTGATTCTCGAATATTTTTTCGATGCGAAACATCTGGTATCCGTGATTAAGTTCAGACCAGCCTATTACCAAACATGTACCAAAATAAAAAAGCCACCAAGCGTGAGACGCCAAGTGGCTTTTTATTCAAGATTTACTTCGTTAAGATGTTTTCAATGAATAGCGCTCTTTTTTGGTTATTTGTGCTGAGATCTCAGCATGACGTTCGAATTTCTGCACTTGCTCTCAACGAATAGCGGCACATGCCATGATGATGCTTTTTGTCATATATCTGACATTATAATAAATAAATTATTGACATTGTCAGATTTTATATTAGATTTAGGCTGGCTGATATGATCCATCTCTCCATGACCTATCCCTTTTCTGAGTAGGTTCCAGACCCAGATGCAAGATTAGCTACACGAAAGTGTTAAGTCAAACTGAAGCAAGAGGTGTAGAATGCCTGATAAGGATATTTTCGATCGCAATCTCGCAAAAGGATGGCGAAATGTAGCGCGTAGCGCTCATTGTGGATTTGATCCCAAGGATGTTGCACACAGAGCTGCGGTGGCGCTTCGAAGAGATTTACGAGCATCCTGCGGTTTCCCAGGCTGGGAAGAGCTATACGATATTTTAGCAGTTTCCGGTAAAGGCAACGAGGAGGACGCCCTCAAGGTATTTGATAAAGCAAAAAGTTTTGAACGCGCTACAGATGATCGGGATTTGGCTGGTGTCCTGACCAAGACTTTTCTGCAGATCTATATCACGATTATGGATAGTCAAAACCATGGTGATGGCAAAATCCGTTTTGACCTACTGTCCAAAAAGGAGTTTGTCAAGAAACTCTGTACGAAGTTCTTAGATTATCGTCTGCACAGCAAAATTGACATGATTGAGCGCTCGGGTCAAGAACGCGGTTATTGGAGTGGTCCGGAATATAAGCAAGCTTATTTTCAAGAGCTTAATTCTCAAGTGCCAAGACATCGTTGACAAGTTTTAGTGCCAGGACATCGTGGACACTCTCCCCCAGCGGGGGTAACGGAAGGAGCCCGTAGGGCGAC
>QEVD01000153.1 GCA_003576975.1 Candidatus Zhuqueibacterota bacterium | reverse complement strand
ATCATCACAGCCGTTGAAAATGAAAGCCCGGAGGCGCCGGCGTTGCTCGACGCGATTTATGCCAAAGTCGGCAGAGCCTATCGTCTCGGCATCACCGGCCCGCCGGGCGCGGGCAAATCCACCACGGTGGACGAGTTGACCAAACTTTTGCGCCAGCAGAACTATACCGTTGGCATTGTGGCGGTCGATCCTTCCAGCCCGTTCACCGGCGGCGCATTGTTGGGCGATCGCGTGCGCATGAACGATCTTGCCACCGATGTCGGCGTGTTCATTCGCAGCATGGCGACGCGCGGCTCGCTCGGCGGCCTGTCGCAAAAAGCGCAGGAAGCAGGAGATGTGCTCGATGCGTTCGGCAAGGATTTCATCATTTATGAAACCGTTGGCGTCGGCCAATCTGAGCTAGACATTGTTGAAACCGCGGATACGGTGATCGTGATTCTCGTACCGGAAAGCGGCGACGCGGTGCAGGCCATGAAAGCGGGATTGATGGAGATTGCGGATATTTTCGTCATGAACAAATCCGATCGTGAAGGCGCCGGCCGCGCTTTGCGCGAGTTGGAAGCCATCTTGCATTTGCGCCCGGCAGCGGAATGGAACCCGCCGGTGATTGCCGCCGCCGCCTCTCAAGCCAAGGGCATCGACGAAATTTGGCGAACCATCTCAAGGCATCGGGCTTTTATTGAGCAGCACGGCCATCTCAAAACCAAGCGCCGCCATCGCCTCGAAACCATGATCCGCGAGCTGGTCAACAGAAGGCTGAAGCATGAATTCTGGGATGACAGAACCGTGCGCTTGCTGCATGAGCACTTGAATAGCTCGCATGCGAAGACCCTCTCGCCCTATGCTGTTATGGAAAATTTGGTGCGGAATTTTTTGAACAAGAAAGTCGATCGGGCTTAGATGATTGCGCATACACGGCCAATAAATCGATTTGTGAGGTTGAAAAGCAGCTTGTCATTTATGCGTGAAATCGCCACAGATTTTGAATATCAAAAAATGATGAACAATTTTTGAGAGTCAAAATCAGGGAAACGTTTGATCTCCCTGCTGATCTTTCGTGCCGGTTCTTGCTGCCTATCTTTAGTCAAATCAATTCGAAATAATGGACAGAATATTCCCACTTCGATTGACGAAGACACAGAAACCTTCCCTGCACTTACTGATTCATTTCCTGAAGGCATGGCATAACCATTGCCGGATTCATGGGGAATGAAAAGTGTTTAAGTTAAGCTGTTGAGTGTAGCGGAAGGCAGCACAGCAGGCCGGCATCTATGAACAAATCAACTTCAGTCCATAGAGGCTGTCTTCCGCTTATGTCATGTCGATGAAACCGGAGAAGAAAAAGAGATGCGTAATATCATAACTGCTGTCGCGTTTGTTGCCGCCGCCTGTTGGCAGCCGGTGCGCGCGCAGCCGTCCAATGCCGTGCGCGTCGAAATCTGGCCAACGCAAAAGCTCGAACAACCTTTCGCGGACGATGCAGCGATTGACATGTCTGTGCGGGTCAGCAGCCGCGGCTACGTCACATTGTATCAAATCAATCCCTGGGGCGGGATGGAAATTCTCTATCCGAAATCGCATCATTGTTGGCGTGTGCTGGAGCCCAATCGCGCGTATCGTCTCACGGAATTGGCGGAGGATATTCGTTTGGATTATCGAGGCGCCGAAGGCTCAGCTTATGTTGGCGGAGTGCTCACCGAGCACGCGATGCATATTGCGCCCTGGCTGCAGCAATCGTTTGCCGCGCACGGTTTGCCTTCTGGCCGCAATGTCTCCGGATCAGATGCGCTTGATATCCCCGGAATCATTACGGAGGTCGAAAAAGATATTCAGTTTCGTCTCGGCGCAAATGCCAGACCCGCATTCGCTGTTGCACCGCTTCACATTCAATCGCAGCAAGCGCTGGCGCGCGAACAACGCAGGGATTCTCCCGGCCTTGCGCCGGAATCTCCGAAGGATAGCCTGATCCCGTCCTCCTCTGCGCCATCAACGCTGAGCTTGCAACGGAATCCTTCTGCCGCGGCCAACGCATTTAGCAAACAGGGCAAACCCGAAAGCCGCGGGCGCGATAAGGATCGAGACTCTCTCACCACCCCGTTCAAGGGGTTGCGCAAGCCGCCCGCGCATGCACCGGAAAACCCGAAATTCACGCCTCGTAAAAAACCATCATCTGAAAAACAATCGCCCAAGAAGACGCGCGAGCGTAATTGACGTTTGGCCCTTCATAAAAAAATCCCGCAGGCGGAATTCTCAAGAAGATTTCTCCTGCGGGAATTTTTTATTCTCCCCAAGACGACTCACCTCATGACTCGCCGTTATTCCGCAAGCCGAGATTTTTTAGTTTGGTGAAGACGTGACTGCGATCCATTTGCGCAAACTCCGCGGTTTTGCTCACATTGTGATTAAACCGTTTGAGCACTTGCAGGAAGTATGCTTTGTCGAACTGCTCTTTTGCGTCTTTATAGGGCAGATCCGCATACTCTGTTTGCATTTCAGGAATGGGCTGCGCCAGGCGCAAACGAATGACTTCGGGTTGTATGACTTCACTCTCTTCCAACAAGATTGCGCTGGCAACGATGTTTTCCAGCTCACGCACATTGCCGGGGAAATGATAATTCTCCAACAGCTTGAGCGCAGCCGGAGAAATATCTTTGGCGGCTTTCGTGCGGCTGCGGCCGCAGGTTTTAAGGAAATGCCTGACCAGCAAGGGAATATCGCCATGGCGTTCGCGCAACGGCGGCACTTCAATGGGAAACCGGTTCAAGCGATGATACAATTCCTCGCGGAATTTGCCTTGCGTCACCGCCTCCGCCAACTTCAAGTTGGTCGCCGCGATGATACGCACATCCACCTCGAGTTGCTCGACGCCGCCGAGACGTTCGAACGTGCGTTCCTGCAAAAAACGAAAAAATTTAATCTGCAGAGGCAGCGGCAACTCGCCGATTTCGTCCAGGAACAGGGTGTTTAAATGCGCGCGCTCGAACTTGCCGGCACGCCGCGAAAACGCGCTGGTAAACGCGCCCTTTTCATGGCCGAATAATTCGCTTTCCGCCAAATTTTCCTGCAACGCCGAACAATCGACAATAATAAATGCTTTTTGCTTGCGCGGACTGTTGAAGTGAATCGCGCGCGCCACCAATTCCTTGCCGGTGCCGCTTTCGCCTTGAATGAGAATCGTCTCTTCCGTTTCCGACACCTTCCGGATCAAATCAAACATGCGACGCATTGCGTCGCTTTCACCGATGATATTCTCAAAGCTGTACTGCCGCCGGACTTCTTCCTGCTGATAAAAACTTTCGCGTTGCAGCCGGAATTGCTGAATCGAAGCATCGATGCGCGTGATCAAGCGCTCGAACTTCAGCGGCTGTTTTTCAAAAAAATCGAAGGCGCCGAACTGCCGCGCCCGCGCGGGCGAGTCTTCCGTGCCGTAGCCGGTCAAAACGATGATGCAAATATCCGGATAGTCTTCGTGAAGCTTTTGCAGCACTTCGAAACCATCCAAATCCGGCAGACGCAGATCCAGCAGAACGGCGTCAAAGTTCATGCGGCGCGCCAAGGCAAGCGCCGCATTGCCGGAGGCGGCCTCCGAGGTTTTGTAGCCAACATCGTTTAACCATTTCGACAATTCTTTGCGAATATCTTCTTCATCGTCCACGATCAAAATCTTGGCAGGCGTCATGATACATTACCCCTTCCCTTTGAATCAACCTCATCAGTGTTTGATTGAATTATAATTTGCCACCAAACATCGTTGAATCACATCCGGCACGCGCTTCCAGAAGGCGTGATTGATTTCCAAAAAAATTTCGCAGTTAACCTCGGGAAGGCCGTTTTGATCCAACGACGCGGAGGTAATGATGATTTTCGCTGCCGGCGCATTCTGCTTGAGCATGGGAATGAAATCCTGCGCCGTTTGCGTCGGGCTGCGATCCTTGCGCAGATGATAATCGAGTAGAATCGCGTCGAAGCGGCGTTGCTGCGTCAACTCGACGGCGCACCCGCCCAGTTCCGTGCTCGTCACACGGTAACCGAGGCTGGAGAGCAGATGCACGATCTTTTCGAGCATATACGTGTCATCGTTCACCACCAAAATATTGCCGGGGCGGGCGGCCGCCTCGGTTTCCGGTTGCGCAGCCGTGCTTGCCCATTTGCTGATGAATTGTTGGTGCGGCATTTCGTCGCTGCGAGGAGGCGCGCCCAGATGAATCGGAAGCACCACTTCCACCGTCGTGCCGAGATTCTCCTTGCTGCGCAAACGCAGTTTGCCGCCGTGATCGGCTTCAACGATTCGCTTGGTCACGGTCAGGCCCAGGCCGTACCCCTTCGCCTTGGTGCTGACGAAAGCGCTCTGTACTTTGAAAACCATGTCATCCGGAATGCCGCTGCCATTATCGGTAAAATTGATTTGCACCTCCTTCGCGCTGCGCACGGCATTTATTTTGAGCAAGCCGCCGTTGGGCATGGCGTCGAGAGCGTTGGTGATGATATTGATAAACGCGCGCACCAGCCGTCCGGGATCGACATACATGCGCAAATCGAGCGCAATTTCATCACGCTTGATTTCAACGCCTTGGCGCGAGGCTTTGGGCATGACGACTTGCACGGCCTCGCCGACAACATTGCGCAAGTTGCACCATTGCGGCTCGGGCGGCGCCTTGTAAGCGCGGCCCTTCAGGTGATTAGCATATTCCTCAATGCGAATCATATGCTTATTGATGTTGCGAATGGCTTTCTTGACCTCAAACAAGTCGAGTTGATCCTCGCGTTCACGCTTTTCAAGCCATTGCGTTTCGCTGGCAATCAATGCGGAAATGTTTTTGATATCATGCGTGAGGCCGGCAATCGTTTCTTCAATCGCGGTCGCCTCCAAAACTTTGGCGAGGCCAATTTGTTCTTTGATGCGCAAATCATGCCATTCGCCGATTTTCATAGCGACCGCGGCGTTTTGCGCGATGGCGATCAACGCTTCCTGATCCTGCTCGTCAAAATCGTTAAGCTCTGTGCTCTGCAAATCGAGCACGCCGATCGTTTCATCGCGAAAGATGAGCGGCACGGCAATCTCCGATTTGATGCCGGCATGGGTGGGGCGGTAATAATCGTCTTGCGAAACGTCGCGCGCCAGCCGCGGCTGGCCATTTTTGTAGACCCACAAAACCAGGCTGGTATCGGACATATTCAAAATTCTGCCGAGATGTTCGCGGCTATCCACATTGCCGTCCGCTGCTTGCAAAATCAGCTTGCGGCGCTCGTTTTCTTTTATCCAAACAAACGCACTTTTGTTATCCCGCCCCATCAAATTGAGGCATTCGCGCGCGATAAAATTGAGAATTTCTTGCAGACTGTTTTCATGGCTCAAGGCCTCGCTGATGCCGTGCGCTGCAATCACTTGCTGGGTTTTCTTTTCTGCGATATGATAAAGCCGCTTATTGCGCAACGCCATGGCCACGGCGTCTGCCAGCATATCCAAAAGCTGCCGCAGCGCCGGAGAAGGCAACGGCGCGGCATCGCTGGCAATCACCAAACAACCCAGAGGTTCTCCTTCATTCAGACAAGGAACCGCCAACTCCCAGCGCATACCCGGCCAGATTTCAAAATCATGGTCGTCGGTACTAGTATTTTCGATGAGATGCGTTTCGCCGGTACGCAAGACCACGGCGGCAATGCCTTCGCCGCGCGCGATCTCCGCGCGTGCGCCCGCGGCCTCATGCAAAAACTGAAAATGCCATTGGCTCGAAGTTTGATCACGATGAACGATATAAACGTTATCGGTGTCGCATAATTTCGCGGCCGTCGCGAGAATCTTTTTGAATACCGCCGGCAAATCCGCATGCTGGCCGGCCTCGCGCATGAGGCCGCACACCTGCTCAACCTGTTTGGCATGTCGCTCAAAATCGAGTTTCTGATAAACCTGCTGCAATGCCAGCGAAGCATAGGCGGACATGATATCCAGCATGCGGGTTTCGCTTTCACCGAATTCGCGCGGCTTACCCAAACACAAGCTGATAACCCCCAAAACATTTCCGGACACTTTCAACGGCAGGGAAGCCATGGCGCCGACTTTGTATTTAGTCGCCATCTCGCGATAGGCAAAATCCGGACACTCGATTTCATCAGTAATGTCGCGAATAAAACGCGGACGGCCCACCTGCGCCACCCACCCTGCCACACCCTGCCCCAATTTTAGCTCAAACGATTTGATGTCTTCCGCGCTCAATCCAATGGCTTCCACAATGCGCAATGCGCCGTTCACGGGATCACGCATGATCAATGAACAGTTTTTGGTGTGGTCAACCGCGTTCATGAACGCTTCCAGAACCGCGCTCACAATGCTTTCCTGGCCGATTTTGGTGTCGATCATGCTTATATTGCCCAGCACGGTGCTCATGGCATTTTGAGCGACGGATTGCTGGTGCATCGCCACGGTAAACAATTCGCGCGCGCGCTGGTATTTTTGCTGCGAGAAATAAAGATCGGCGAGCCGCTCGGTTGTAAAATAATCCTGAAAAATCGCTTCGTAGATGCGATTGCGCGGGCGAAAAAACCCGTTTTGCACCGACAACGCGCCCAGCGCCAGCAGCGTCTTTAATTGCGGATCGAACTTTTTGGCGCTGACCGAGCCGGCGCGTAAAACCCGCATCAGGCTTTCGATGAGTTGGGGATCCTTTTCGATCTGCGTGATCACCATCTCAATGTTGGTTTCACCTTCTTTGATTATGCTGGCAATGGCAGCCTCGGCGCGCTTCAGTGTTAATGCCATCGGCTCTTTGCGGACAAATGCGCTTTCCAGCGTACGATAGCAAATCTTTTGCACCAGATAACCCACGCCGGAAGTATGATCATAGAGCAATCTTCCGAAACCCGGCTCGCAGGCAAGCCCCAACTCGCGGCTCACGCGCGTGAGCATCACTTCGATGTCTTCATATCTAAAATCTTCCAATAAAACACGCATCGAATACTCGGAAAATGAATGCCCCTGTTCGACCTGCAAATCGATAGTGTTCAATACGCCGCTCACGATGAACTGAAAATTCGGCGGCAGCTTTCGCATGGCCTGCGCCTGCTGCAAGCTAATCAATCCGCGCAATGCTTCCTGGGCAAACGCCCGCGGAAAACTCTCAAAGGTTTCCAGGATGATGACGATCTTTTCGGCGGCGCCCTTCTGTTGCGCGGCGGTGATCAACATATGCTTCACCTCCTCCAAATCTGGAGGGGAGGAAAATCCCTCCGCTGCGTCGCTCGCCAGCAATTCGCGCAAGCCTTCACACAAAACCTGATACAGGCCGGCGAGATTGAAGCTGGGCAACTCTTCCAGCTTGATCGAAATGAAATGATACGGCAAGCCTTTTATGCGGCATTCCTCCATCAGCATGGCGAGAAACGTCGTCTTGCCGATTTTTTTCCCGCCGGAAATCACAAACCAATGCCCGAACGCCAACCCCGACATTGTTTTTTCCAGCAATGCCGTCCGCCCGATCATAACCAAATCATCCCGGCCCGGATCCAGCGGTTTTTTATAAATAAAAGGATTCGGATACATATATTTTACCGTTCTATTTTTGTGGCACGAATGAATTATCTTTTCATGTTCATAAACGTTGCAATCACTTTTTCAAACGCAACCGGCTTCTTCAGATATTCGATCACGCCGAGTTTTTTGATTTTATCCTCCACCACCGGATTTTCCACGGCAGTCAACACCACCACTTTGAGATCCGGGTCGCATTTCGGGATTTGTGCTTGCCGGATCAACTCCAGCAGGCGCACGCCGGCCCACAATGTATCGCTCGACACTTCAAAAGCACGGCCGGGATCGAACATAATATCGAGCGACAACACTTCGATGGTACCGGATTGCAGCCAGGCGAAGGCTTCGTCGCCGTTCTTCGCAATGGCGCAGGAAAACCCCCGGCGCTCCAAGGGACTTACATAACGGTTGACGCTATGCTGTTCGTCTTCCACAAAAAGGATGTTGCTCATGACTCATCTCTCCCGATGGATTTTGGGAAGCATAATCGTGAACGTCGTGAGATAATCTTGAAACGTTTTGATTTTTTCCGGATTGCGGCTGAGCGGCTCGCTGCTGACGAAAATATTACCGCCGTGCTTTTCCATGATTTCGCGGCAAATCTTCAAGCCCAGACCGGTGCCGGGAATGAAGCGCATCTTGTCTTTCACATCGCCGCGCGCAAAGCCCAGGAAAATCGTCTCATACTCGCTTTCCGGAATGCCAAGTCCGCGGTCGGTGATTTCAACATAAATCTTGTCGTCGTCTTCCGCGCCTTGAATGTCAATGTAACGATTGGCATAAGAGTACTTTACGGCATTATCGATCAGATTTGTGAAAGCCTGTTCCATCTTACCGCGATCGAAGGGCAGGCGCGGCAGCCGTTTGACGCTGTCACGAATGCTGATGCGCAGCCCGCGCTCCAGGGCGCGCAAGCGGTAGGCGTTGGCGCAACTTTCAATCACTTCACGAATGAACCCGGGCTTGAATTCATATTCGACTTGTTCGCGTGAGCGCTCGCGCAGCAACAGCGTGTTGTCAACCTGGCGTTTGGCGCGATGAATTTCCTCCTCAATCGCCGCAACGAATTGGTCGATGTCTTTGTCCACCCGGCTCTGTTCGAGAAAATCCTTCAAACCGCCGACTTGCGTCATGATGTTGTGCAACGGGCTGCGAAACTCGTGCGCGGTTTCCGCAATATTGGTTTCGAGACGATCGATGGTCACGAGCGCGCGAATATTGCGAATTGCCACCGCCACTTGGCGCGCGAAGGTTTCCACCACTTTCATGCGCCGCCGCAACACGCGCTCATCACCATTCACCAAATCCTGGTGATCAGTAAGATCAATTTGCAGCGTGCCCACCGCTTTGTCGTTGACAATCAGCGGGATAACGTATTGCGATTTGATGCCGGCTTTTTTGATGCTGTCAAAATTGCATATCGGATCTTTGATGCAATTCGCGCTCAGAATCGGCACTTTCGCGCGCAAGACTTGCGCGAGTATGTCCGTGCCCTTCAAATTTCGCTTGGTCTCGAGCACGATGGCCTTCCAATTGTCGCCGGCGGCATATTTGCCTTCGATCATGCCGGTGACATCATTCACCAGCGAGAGCATGCCCTTGGCGTAACCGATGTTCTGCAAGCTGATAAAAATGTGCTCGATCACTTCTTTTTCAGTGGCGAAATTGAAAATTTCGAGACTGGCATGATTGAGCGCATCAAGCTGCATTTCCAGCATGGTGCGCAAATCCAGCTCCTCTTTCATCAACTTGACGAGATTGGCCTGCTCGAGGCCCAGGCCGGCAAGATTGGCGATGCGTTGCAAGGCTTCGATTTCGTCGGATTCGATGATCGCTTTTTTGGAACGATCATAACCCGCTTCCAAAGTACCCAGCACCTCGCCGCGCGCGAAAATGGGGATGATCGTGCGGACCAACTGCTCATGATGAAAGCGTGCATAGATTTCACGATCGAGCCGCTCGTCCCAGCCGTCGAGATATTCCGGCATTTTGTGGCGCACCACCCAAGCTTGAATGTCTTTGCTGTCCAAGGCATGCCAGGCCAATTGCAGGAATTCCGCCGGAACATTGCGCCCTTTGACGGTGCCGATCATGTCGATCGTCTTATCGACTTTGGAAATAGTGGCGTGATCGAATCCCAAAATGTCCACCACCGCATCGAGCACGCTGTCGAAAATGCGATCTTCATTTAAATCCTTGCCGGTGGCAGCCAGTTGCACCTTGTCAAAAGCGCGTAGCTTGGTGATCATGCGATTTTTGGAGGCGATGAGATTGGCGTTTTCCAGCGCCACGGCCGCTTGATTGGCGAGTGTTGAGAGGAAATAAACGTCACTCGGCGAGAAGGCATCCAATTCATTGCTGTCAACACTGAGCACGCCGAGTTTACGTGAGGCCCCGGTTTCCTTGTCGATATACGTGATGGGCACAACGATTTTGGATTTGACGCCTTTGAAAATTGCATTATAGCGATTGATGGGCAATAGATCGACGTTGTTGGTAAGCATGGGCTGTTGTGTTTGGAAAACACAGCCTGTCATGCCGCTATCCTTGGACGTGGCTCTAACCGGAAAAAAAGCGCCGGCTTCTCGCGCGCTCAAAGCACGAAACACCAATTCCTCGGTTTGCTCGTCGTACTGCTTGATATAAGCCCGTGTGCTGTTGGGCAGACGCAAACAAACCTGGGTGATTTGCTTCAAAATGCTTTCAATATCGTGCGTCTGAATCAAGGATTGTCCGGCAGCAACCAGAGCCTTAATTTCGCGCAAGTCTTTGGCAATACCGATGGTGCCGGCATCTCTGCCGTTCTCATCGTGCAGGATGCTAACCGACACGCTCAGCGGAATGGGTTCATTGTCTTTTCCCAAAAACACGGTTTCGTAATTTTTGATGCGCTTGTCTTTGGACTTCAGCAATTGCCAGCGAATTTCCTGGGCCTTTTCCAGTCCGGTGCTCTGTTCATCTGTGGGGTATCGTTCTGAGACATGGCACCCCACCAAATCGCCGAATAGATTTTTTGCCCCGGCGTTCATGTAGGTGATGTAACCTGTTTTCGAATTCATCACCACCGGGTCGGGCGTACTCTCGACGATCAGTTCATAGTCTCGCAATTTTTTAAGCAATCGGGCGTTCTTGATGGAGATGACAAGCTTTGTCGTTAAAATCTTCATCAACGGCTCGTCAAATTCCCTGGAAAAACCGGCGTTTTT
>QEVD01000152.1 GCA_003576975.1 Candidatus Zhuqueibacterota bacterium | reverse complement strand
ATGAACACCGGAAGGATTTTGAGAAAGCCGGCGAAGATCGTTCCGCCGCGCGCATGATCGAGATTCTTCGCGCTCAACACGCGTTGCACAATATATTGATCCGTGCACCAATACCAAATGCCGAGAATCGGCGCGCCGAACACAATGCCGGTCCAGGGAAAATCCGGGTCACTCATGGGTTTGAACATGCTCCAGAAATCCACCGGCGTGGCTGCCACCAGCGCCTCCCAACCGCCGACGCGATTCAGCCCGATGAAGGTTAGCGCGACAGAGCCGATGATCAAGATGAACATCTGTACCAAATCCGTGTAGATCACCGCTGCCAGTCCGCCCAAAATGGTGTAAAGGCCGGTGGCGATCACGATCACGATGGCCGAAGTGTACATGTCCCAACCGACCACCGCATTTAAGAGAATGCCGCCGGCATAAAGCGCGATCGAGATTTTGGTCAACACATAGGCGATGATCGAAACAATGCTGAGATAATAGCGCGCGGCCGGATTATAGCGCCGCTCCAAAAATTCCGGCATGGTGAAGACGCCGGATTTCAAATAAAACGGGGTGAATACCCAGCCGAGCAACAGCAGAATCAAAACCGCCAGCCATTCAAATTGCCCGACTGCCAAACCGGATTTCGAGCCGGTTCCGGCGAGTCCCAGAAAATGTTCGCTGGAAATATTGGTGGCGAACAACGAGGCGCCGATGGCGATCCAACCGACGTGACGTCCCGCGAGAAAATAGTCCGTGCGATTCGTGCCGCGTTTGCGAAAGGAGAAACCGATTGCCAGCACGAGCAGGAAGTAAACCGCCACAATGACAAAATCGAGCGTCGAAAGAGAGCCGGTCATAAGCCGCTCCTGAGTTAGGTAAGTCTGTTTGTTGCTTTATGTGAGACACGGGGGGAATTGCGCTGCCAATTTTCTGGAGGGCATGACAATAACGATGCCAGTGCCACCGATTACATTTTTATTGAAATAAGGCCTAAAATTCGCGCAACCTGTTGGCAAGGGTTATCACATTGATAACTGGGGATTATTGGATTGATAATGTTACGTTCATTGCTTTTAACCACAATAATCGCGGCGGTCGCGTCAAGCCAGCGAAGGCCAACCGGTTGTTCATGTCATGCGTTGCGAACCTCTCCCTTGCGTATGTTTGCAATGAGAGTCTTTGACTTAAGCTCTCGTTATCGATCCCAAGTATGAACACTAGGAAACGCAGCAGCTCGCTTGTTACTGTTCCAATAATTCGCGCTTGTTTCTCAGATAAAAAATTTGCTAGATTGCGACTAAGTTTCCAGCCTTCTGCTGTTGGGGTAGGCGAATTTTTCCGACGAACTAGAATTACGTTGGCTTAAAGCCGCATTTGGGAAGTGATGCGCGGAATGGATATTCACGCAAAAACGACATTTTTCACAATTGACTTCCGCAAGCTTTGACAGGTGATTCAAGCGTGGAGCTTTGCTTACCATCGAATTATCAGGCATAGTTAACCCTTCAAAGTCGCAGTTCGTATTCAATGCCGGTATACTGGCTTAAGTACTCATATTTGTAGACGAGCCGCTGCAAACGAGTGAATTGCAAAAGAAATGGTGGGCAACCGAATGAACAAACTCGAAGACTTACTTCCCCACGCCGCGGTGCGCGGCATCCTTCCCGACGCCTTGGTCAGCGTCGTCAATACCCAGTGGTTCGGCTCCGAAGCGCTGGAGCTAACCTACAAAGACCCGTCCGGCCGCGTGGCCAATGTTCTGCTCTATCGCCACGACGAGCCTCGCCTTGAAGTCGTAGAGCAGGGAAGGCCATGGAGCTTCGATGGCGACGGCAGTCTCTTCCGGCTCGTCTCGGAAGCGCATCGCATTCGTCTCGCTCACCTATTCGATCCCGTCTTGGCGGTGCATACTTCCATCGTTGAGCCGTTGCCCCACCAGATCACTGCGGTTTATGAAGTCATGCTGCCGCGCCAGCCGCTGCGCTTCTTGCTCGCCGATGACCCCGGCGCCGGCAAAACCATCATGGCCGGGTTGTTGATGAAAGAGTTGATCGCCCGCGGCGACTTGCAGCGCTGCCTCGTTGTGTGTCCGGGCAGTCTCGCTGAACAATGGCAGGACGAACTGTACCGGCGTTTTCATTTGCCATTCGAAATCCTCACCAACGACAAGCTGGAAGCCGCGCGCACCGGCAACTGGTTTCTGGAAACGAATCTCGCCATCGGGCGGCTCGACAAGCTTTCCCGCAACGAAGACGTGCAGGAAAAACTCATGGCGCCGGATTGCCGTTGGGACCTCATCGTTTGCGACGAAGCGCACAAGATGTCAGCCACCTTCTTTGGCGGCGAGATCAAGTACACCAAGCGCTACAAGCTGGGACAACTTCTTTCCACGCTCACCCGGCATTTCCTGCTCATGACCGCGACCCCGCACAACGGCAAGGAAGAAGATTTCCAGCTTTTCATGGCGCTGCTCGATGGCGACCGTTTCGAGGGCCGTTTCCGCGATGGCGTGCATGCCGTGGACGTCACCGATCTCATGCGGCGCATGGTCAAAGAAAGCCTGCTCAAGTTCGATGCCACGCCGCTCTTTCCCGAACGCATTGCCTACACCGTTGCCTACAAGCTCTCCGATGCCGAAGCGCAGCTCTACAAGGAAGTCACCGACTACGTGCGAGATGAATTCAATCGCGCTGAGGCCCTGCAAAACGATAAGCGTGCCGGCACCGTCGGATTTGCGCTCACCATCCTGCAGCGCCGTTTGGCCTCCTCGCCCGAGGCGATCTATCAATCGCTGCGCCGGCGCCGGGAGCGACTCGAGAGCCGGCTGCGTGAGCAGGAGTTGCTCCAGCGCGGCGCCGAAGTCACGCCCATCCTGGCCATTCCCGAAAGCCTGCTTGATGCCGAGGATATCGAAGATCTTGAAGACGCACCCGACCACGAGGTCGAAGCCGCTGAAGAAGAAGTGCTGGACCAAGCCACGGCGGCGCGCTCGATCACTGAATTGAAAGCAGAAATCGAAATACTCAAGCGCTTGGAGGCGTTGGCGCTTGCTGTTGGACGAAGCGGCGAAGACAAGAAATGGCGCGAGCTGGCGAGTCTGCTGAACGAAATCTTCATGCCAATGACAGCGGCCGGCCACGAAAGCGACTGCAATTCTCCCTTTCACGGTGCGGACGCCACCTCAAAGCCGGTGCGGTCACCGCATCAAAAGCTGGTGATCTTCACCGAGCACCGCGATACACTGAATTATTTGCAGAACCGCATCACCACGCTGCTCGGTCGTCGCGAGGCGGTTGTCATCATTCACGGCGGCATGGGCCGCGAGGAGCGCACCAAGGCGCAAGAATCTTTCCGGCATGATCCCGAGGTGCAAGTGTTGCTCGCCACCGATGCTGCCGGCGAAGGCATCAATCTGCAGCGCGCGCATCTGATGGTGAACTACGACCTGCCCTGGAATCCCAACCGTCTCGAGCAGCGCTTCGGCCGCATTCACCGCATAGGCCAAACCGAAGTTTGCCATTTGTGGAATCTGGTCGCCGATAAAACGCGCGAAGGCGATGTGTACCGCACCCTGCTCGAGAAGCTTGCTGAAGCCCGCAATGCGCTAGGCGGTCAGGTGTTCGACGTTCTTGGCAAGCTGCGATTCGACGGCAAACCGCTGCGCGATCTGCTGATCGAAGCCATTCGTTACGGCGAAAAGCCTGAAGTGCGCGAGCGGCTCACGCGCATGGTGGCCAATGCTTTCGACCGCAGCCAGCTTCAGGATTTGCTGGAAGAACGCGCCCTCGCTCATGATGCCATGGATGCGAGCCGCGTGCACCGCATTCGTGAAGAAATGGAACGCGCCGAGGCGCGGCGTCTGCAGCCGCATTACATCGAGTCTTTCTTTTTGGAGGCATTCCAACGCCTCGGCGGCACCGCCAAACAGCGCGAGCCGCGCCGGTACGAGATCACCCACGTTCCGGCTCCGGTGCGCAACCGCGATCGCCTCATTGGCATCGGTGAGCCGCTGTTGCCGCGCTACGAGCGCATTGCATTCGAGAAGTCGCTCAGTGCACCGCAGGGCCAGCCGCTGGCCGCCTTCGTTTGTCCGGGCCATCCGCTCTTGGATGCGACTATCGACCTCACAATAGAACGCCACCGTGATCTCCTGCGCCGGGGCGCAGTGTTGGTGGATGAACGCGACTTCGGCATGGAGCCGCGCGTACTGTTTTATCTGGAGCACGCCATCCAAGACGCGAGTCTCACCCGCCGCGGCGAGCGTCGCGTCGTGTCCAAGCAAATGCTCTATGTGGAGCTGGATGCAGCCGGCAATACCCGTCACTTGCATTACGCGCCCTATCTCGATTATCGCCCGCTTGGCGCCGGTGAGCCTGACATTGACGCAATCATGGCGCGTCCGGAATGCGCGTGGATCAGCCGCGAATTGGAACAGAAAGCGCAGAGCCACGCGGTCACCCACGTTGTGCCCGAGCATCTGGCGGAGGTTCGCTCGCGCAAATTAGAGTTGATCGCAAAAACCGAAGCGGCAGTGAAAGATCGGCTCACAAAAGAGATCAGCTATTGGGATCACCGCGCCGAAGATCTCAAGCTGCAGGAGCAAGCCGGCAGGATCAACGCGCGGTTGAACTCCGGCGAGGCTCGCAAGCGTGCCGACGCGCTGCAGGCACGCCTTGAAAAGCGGATGGAGGAATTGAAGCTGGAGTCACAGATTTCGCCGCTGCCGCCGGTCGTGCTCGGTGGCCTGCTCGTTTTGCCAATCGGCCTTTTGTCCACGATGACGGGACAGCCGCGTCCAAAGGAATCTGCGTCTGTGGACACGCAGGCTGCTGCAGCGCAAGCGCGGGCGATTGTGATGGAGATCGAGCGCCGTCTTGGTTTTGAGCCGGTCGACCGCGAGCATGAGAAGCTCGGTTACGACCTCGAGAGTCGCGTGCCGGGCACGGGCAAGCTGCGCTTTATCGAGGTTAAAGGCCGCGCGGCTGGCAGCGCGACGATCACGGTGACGAAGAATGAAATTCTCTACTCGCTCAACAAGCCGGAGGATTTCATTCTGGCCATCGTCGAGTTTCATGCGGATGGCACACATCGCGTCCATTACGTGCGGCAACCGTTCCAACGCGAGCCGGATTTTGGGGTGACGAGTGTGAATTATGATTTTGCAGAACTGCTGGCAAGAGCTACCGATCCCTCCTAGTCGAAAGAAGAGGTATTGTCCCAAAGAAGAGGTAAAAAAGAGGGTAATGAGATCCTTGCGCTTTGAATGAGCAAATTTTATCACTCCACAAGGGACACTTGAACGCACATGAAGTTGTTCTTCGCGGATAAACGGAGCACAAATTGACCTACCGCAAAAAACTCATCGAAGTCGCCCTGCCGCTCGAAGCGATCAACAAAGCCTCGGCGCGGGAGAAATCTATCCGCCACGGGCATCCAAGCACGCTGCATTTATGGTGGGCGCGGCGGCCGTTGGCAGCGGCGCGGGCGGTGATCTTTAGCCAGATGGTGGATGATCCGTCGAGTCATCCGGAAAAGTTCCCGACTGAAGAAGCACAGGAAAAAGAGCGGCAGCGGTTGTTTCGTCTCATTGAGCAACTGGTGCTGTGGGAGAACACCACCAACGAAGCCGTGCTGGCGCAAGCGCGCGAAGAAATTTGGAAGAGTTGGCGGCTGACCTGCGAAGAGAACAAAAACCATCCCCGCGCGGCAGAGTTGTTCAATCCGGAAAAACTGCCGGCGTTTCACGATCCTTTTGCCGGCGGCGGTTCGTTGCCATTGGAAGCGCAGCGTTTGGGATTGGAGGCGTATGCCTCAGATTTGAATCCGGTTGCGGTGCTGATCAACAAAGCCATGATCGAGATTCCGCCCAAGTTTGCGGGCCGGCCGCCCGTCAACCCCGAATCGCGCGCGGACCGAAACATGTTCGCCCGCGAATGGCGCGGGGCGCAAGGCTTGGCCGAAGATGTGCGCTACTACGGCCAATGGATGCGCGACGAGGCCGAGAAGCGCATCGGCCATCTCTACCCCAAGATCGAAATCACTGTTGAGATGGCGAAGGAGCGGCAAGATTTGAAGCCGCTAGTGGGCAAGAAACTAACCGTAATCGCCTGGCTCTGGGCGCGCACGGTGAAAAGCCCCAACCCGGCCTTCGCGCACGTGGACGTGCCACTCGCTTCTACTTTTATGCTTTCTACCAAGGCAGGTAAAGAAGCCTACATCGAGCCAGTCATTGAAGGCGACGGCTACCGTTTTACAGTGAAGTTGCGCAAACCAAAAGATGTTGATGCAGCGAAGAACGGCACCAAACTTTCACGCGGAGCAAACTTCAAGTGTTTGATGTCGGGCACTCCGATTGCGGGAGACTACATCAAGGCCGAGGGCACTGCCGGGCGCATGGGCGTGCGGTTGATGGCCATCGTGGCCGAGGGTGAGCGCAATCGAGTGTATCTTGCGCCAATCACGGAGCAGGAGAGGGCGGCGCGCGAGGCGATGCCGCAGTGGAGACCGGAGGGTTCGTTCGTTGAGGACGCGAGGGCGTTCACACCGTTTCTCTACGGACTGAAAGAGTGGCATCAGCTGTTCACGGACCGGCAAATGGTAGCGATGACCAGTTTTTCTGACCTCGTGAGCGAAGCAATGGAGCGCATTCGCCGCGATGCCCTCGCCGCCGGGCTGCTCGACGACCCGATACTGCCGCGAGATAGAGACACCAGTGCGACAGCCTACGCCGAAGCTGTTGCTGTCTATCTCGGTCTAACGTCAAGCAAGGCGGCCCGATTTACGACAACTCTCGCGACATGGCGCACCGACGAGACCAAATTGAGCAGGGCCTTCACGAGGAATGATTTGCCGATGACGTGGGATTTTGCGGAAACGAATCCTTTCTCTGGGACTGGCGGAGATTTTGCCGGCCTTGCTGAGGGAACTGCTGCAGTTCTTCAGTCATTGCCCGCCATGCCTCATGGTGCAGCCATTCAACGGAATGCCTGCGAAATTGCGTTGCAGGAACTGCGTCGCGTCATATCGACGGATCCGCCTTACTACGATAATGTACCGTATGCTGACCTGTCGGACTATTTCTATGTGTGGTTGCGTCACTCGCAGCGTGCTGTACTTCCAGAACTCTTCGCCACAATGGAAGTTCCCAAGGCGCAAGAATTAGTGGCGACGTCATATCGCCACGGCGGGAAAGAGAATGCCGAGACATTCTTTTTGGAAGGCATGGCGGAGGCGATGCACCGACTCGCTGAGCAAGCGCATTTTGCTTTTCCAGTCAGCATCTACTACGCTTTCAAACAGTCCGAGAGTGGGGAGGACGCCAGCACCACGAGCACTGGTTGGGAAACCTTTCTCGCTGCTGTCGTTCGAGCTGGCTTCGGCATAAGTGGAACGTGGCCAGCGCGAACTGAGGGCAAGACACGAATGCGCGGAATGAATTCCAACGCGCTGGCCTCCAGCATCGTTCTCGTCTGTCGCCCACGCCCGGCGAACGCACCCACTGCCACTCGACGCGAGTTTCTCACCGCGCTCAAGGCCGAATTGCCCGATGCACTTGCTCATCTGCAATCGAGCAACATTGCACCGGTGGATTTGGCGCAAGCGGCCATCGGGCCGGGCATGGCAGTTTACACTCGCTACGCCAAAGTGCTCGACGCCGAAGGCAAGCCGCTCTCGGTGCGTGAGGCGTTGGCACTCATCAACCAGACTCTTGATGATGCCCTGGCTGAGCAAGAAGGCGATTTCGATGCGGACAGCCGCTTTGCCCTGGCATGGTTCGAGCAATCGGGCTTCGACGAAGGCGAATTCGGCATGGCCGACGTGCTAGCGCGCGCGAAGAACACCAGCGTTGCCGGTATGAGCGAAGCGGGAATTCTCAAATCGAGCCGTGGCAAGGTGCGGCTGCTCAAACCGAACGAGCTGCCGGCAGACTGGGATCCGGCAAACGACGCGCGTCTCACGGCGTGGGAAATGGTGCATCAACTCATTCGCTCACTTGAAGCCGGAGGCGAAGGCGCTGCTGCGGTGTTGGCAGCAAAACTGGGCAGCAAGGCCGAGGTCGCGCGCGAGTTCGCCTACCGCCTCTATACCGTTTGCGAGCGCAAGAAGCGTGCAGCCGAGGCCTTGTCGTACAACGCACTGGTGCAGAGCTGGCCGGAGATCATGCGGCTTGCAAGAGAAAGCGGCAGACCGCAGGCCGAACAAGCGACCATTTTTGGCAGCAATTAGCTTAACAATGTTCAGTTCATGTCATTAAGTTGAGCGAAGTTCAAATAGTCCCGAAGGGACTTGCGAAAATTGCCCACCAATTTATTGGTGGGGATGAAATGTAAACAGCCCTTCAAGTCCCGAAAGGGACGAATGAAAACGGGATATTTGCAATTTTCAACCGTTCTTTTCAACCGTCCCTACGGGACTTTGGATTCAGGGGTATCTCATGGTTCCCAGAAATGAAATTTCTGGGCTATTTTCACGCCGTCCCTATGGGACGAATCCATTGTCCGCTTACCTTGGGGCGTTGCCCCAAGCTTTTGTAAGCCGCCCCTCGTCAGGGCTATAACTTGATTCTGCGCATACCAATAGGAGATGATCAATGGCCATCACCAACAACGAACGCGTCGGCAAAGCGCTGGAAGCGCTGCGCCAGGGGCTTGGCCCGTTTATCGAGCGCGAAATGAAAACGCTCTCCGATGAGGAAGCGCGCGGCTTGGTCACCCGGCTCGCGGCGGATGATCGGTTGCTGCAGATGAACAAGCCGATAGCGCAATGGGACGCGGCAGCGCTGCTCAAGCTGATGTGGGACGGCTGGAATATCGTTTTCCGCAACACCCTGGGCCATGCCGAGCGCAGCATCGTCAGCGAGCTGCGTGAGCACCGCAACAATTGGGCGCATCAGAAAGCCTTTTCCAGCGACGACGCGTATCGCATGCTGGATTCGACGGCCCGTTTGCTCACCGCCATCTCCGCGCCGCAAGCCGAAGAAATCGAAAAAATGAAAATGGAGCTGCTGCGCGTGCGCTTCGATGAGCAGGTGCGCAGCGAGAAACGCAAAAGCGCCGGCACCGCCATCGAGAGCGCCGCCGTTGGGAATCTCAAGCCCTGGCGGGAAGTCGTGAATCCCCACAAAGACGTGGCGAGCGGCAGGTATCAACAGGCAGAGTTTGCCGCGGACCTCTGGCAAGTGCACCTCGGCGAAGGCACCGATGAATATCGCGATCCCGCTGAGTTTTTCCGCCGCACTTTCATCACCGACAGCTTGAAACATCTGCTCATCGGCGCGGTGCAGCGGCTGGCATCAAATGGCGGCGATCCGGTGGTGCAGCTCCAAACCAACTTCGGCGGCGGCAAGACTCACTCCATGCTGGCGCTTTATCATCTTTTCTCCGGTGCCTCCACCGGCGAATTGGCCGGCATTGATGCCATCATGAACGACGCGGGCGTTTCAAAATTGCCTCCGGTGAAACGCGTGGTTCTGGTCGGCAACAAAATCTCGCCGGGCAATCCCGTGACCAAACCTGATGGCACCGTGGTGCGAACGCTTTGGGGCGAGCTGGCGTGGCAGCTTGGCGGAAAAAAGGCATTCGCACGCATTCACGCCGACGATGAAAAGGCCACCAGTCCGGGCGACGTGTTGCGCGAGTTGATGAATGAATACGGCCCGTGTTTGATCCTGATTGACGAGTGGGTTGCCTATGCCCGGCAGCTTCACGATGATGCCGCCCTGCCGGGTGGAAGCTTCGAAACGCATTTCACCTTTGCGCAGGCGCTCACGGAATCGGCGAAGCTCGCCAAGCAGTGCCTGTTGGTCATCAGCTTGCCGGCTTCTGACAGCACCGGATCACCGCATGCCGTGGCGGATGATGCGGAAGTCGGCGGCGAGCGCGGTCGGCTGGCGCTCACGCGTCTGCGCAACGTCATCGGCCGCGTCGAGGCCTCCTGGCGGCCGGCCAGCGCCGAAGAAGGTTTCGAGATTGTGCGCCGCCGTCTTTTCGAGCCGCTGGTCGAGCAGGCCCAGTTCATCGCGCGCGATACCACTGCTCGCGCTTTCTATGATCTCTATCGTACGCAGAGCCAGGAATTCCCACCCGAATGCCGTGAGGCGGATTACGAGAAACGACTCAAAGCCGCCTACCCAATTCACCCGGAGATTTTCGACCGCCTCTATAGCGACTGGTCAACGCTGGTGAAGTTTCAGCGCACGCGTGGTGTGCTGCGGCTGATGGCGGCGGTGATTCATTCGCTGTGGGATAAGCAAGATCGCAACCCGCTCATCCTGCCGGCGAACATTGCCATCGACGACCCACGCGTGCAATTCGAGCTGACGCGCTACCTTTCCGACAACTGGGTGCCGGTGATCGAGAGCGATGTGGACGGTCCTAACGCGCTGCCGTTGCGTCTCGACCGCGAGGTTCCCAATCTCGGCAAATACGCGGCGTGCCGTCGCGTGGCGCGAACGATTTATCTGGGCTCGGCGCCAATGCCGACCGCCGCAAATCGCGGCCTCGAAGACCGGCGCATCAAGCTCGGCTGTGTGATGCCGGGCGAGTCGCCTGCTATTTTCGGGGATGCCCTGCGAAGGTTGAGCACAGCCGCGACTTTTCTTTATCCCGATGGGTGACCAAGCTCGCCGAAGATCGCGCCGAACAACTCAAGCGCGACACCGACAAGGTGGTGCAGGAAATTGAAAAACGTTTGCGCGCCGATCTGCGCAAAACCGGCGAGTTCAAACGTGTGCATCCGGTGCCGCAGTCCAGCCAGGACGTGCCTGATGATATCGACGCGCGGCTGGTGGTGCTTGGCATCGATCATCCTTACAGCAAAGAGCCTGGCAACGCGGCTGAGCGAGCGGCCAAGGCGATCTTCGAGTCGCGCGGCAACACCCCGCGGCTTTTCCGCAACACGTTAGTGTTCTTGGCGGTGGATCAAACCCGGCTGCAAGATTTGGATGAAGCAGGGCGTCGCTTTCTGGCTTGGCAATCGATTCTGGATGAAAAGGAGCAGCTTAATCTTTCACCGCATCAGGTCAAGCAAGCCGAAACGCAGAAAGCCTCCGCCGACAGCGCCGTGACAGCGCGACTGCCGGAAGCGTATCAATGGCTGCTCGTGCCCACGCAAAATTCTCCGCAAGCCAACATCGAGTGGCAGGCGATTCGGCTGTCGGGATCAGACGCCCTCGCCGTGCGCGCGAGCAAGAAGCTTCGCAATGAAGAGCTGCTGGTGACCTCTCTTGCCGGCACGAGATTGCGCATGGAGCTGGACCGCGTGCCTTTGTGGCGCGGGGATCACGTTGCCATCAAACAGTTGATCGATGACTTCGCGCGCTATCTTTACTTGCCGAGGCTGAGCGAGACCGGGGTTTTGATCGAGGCTATCCGCAACGGCTTGGCGCTACTTACGTGGGAGCAGGAGTCGTTTGCCTACGCCGACAGTTACGACGAGGCGGCGCAACGCTATCGCGGTTTGCGCTATGGCCAGCACATTTCGATCACGGAAGGCGACCCCGGAGTGCTTGTCCGTCCCGAGATTGCGCTCAAGCAAGCTGAAGCCGAGCGGCCAAGTTCGCCAGCGGCAGCGGGAGGCACTGCCGTCTATCCCGAATCCATTTCTCCAGACATTCAGAAATTGAATGATGACAAAGGCAAAACTGTCACCGCGCTGCAGACCGT
>QEVD01000151.1 GCA_003576975.1 Candidatus Zhuqueibacterota bacterium | reverse complement strand
AGATAAATGGGAGCATTACCTAAAAGAAAAATTTCGAAACAAAGAAAAAACCAAAGGAGAGCACATCACGCTCTTACTGAACCTACCCTTACAGTCTGTAAAGAATGTGGTTCAAAACGCCTAACACACAATGTCTGCCCAAAATGCGGAACATTTAAAGGCGTAAAAGTATTAAAAGTTAGTTAATTAAATAATCTGTGCAAGATTCCCGTCATAACGCTAGAATTCTAGCTCTTCAACAGCTATTTGAGGTGAACTTCCATAAGCAGAACCTCGGAGAAATGGATGAAAATTCTCAACTTTTCTCTATAAATAAAATCCTTGAAGCAGACGAACTCAAGGACTACGATAAATCGCTATTTAGACAGATAGTTGAGGCTATGCCCATAAATGAGATTCAAATCGACGAAATAATTGAAATACTTGCACCAGATTGGCCAATAGAAAAAATTGCATTAATGGACTTACAAATATTAAGGATCGCAATATTAGAAGGCTTCATCCTAAATATCACACCTGAGAAGGTTGCCATTGACGAAGCTATTGAACTTACAAAAGAGTTCAGCAATGATCAAAGTAGGAAATTCATAAGCGGAGTTTTAGGGAATTTAATTGAAAATAAGTCAAAGTACATAAAATGAATAACAATAAAGATTTGTCCGAGCTGGAAAATAAACTTGGAGTGACATTTGAAAATAAAAAACTACTCACAACTGCATTAACTCATCGATCTTATCTAAATGAAAATCATTCAGATGAGATTGAGAATAACGAAAGGCTTGAGTTTTTGGGAGACGCAGTATTGGAACTTATAACAACCGAATATCTTTACCTGACTCACCCAAGCCGCCCAGAAGGTGAACTTACAAGTTTTCGCTCTGCTTTAGTTAAAACTACCAGCCTCGGAGAGACAGCACTAGAATTAACCATTGGTCAATATATTTTTATGAGCAAAGGAGAAGAAGTGACTGGGGGAAGAGAACGTCCCTATATTCTCGCCAATACATTTGAGTCAATCCTTGGAGCTGTCTATCTTGATCAAGGCTATGATAAAGCTAAAAAGTTCGTTATTGAAAAATTACTACCTAAACTTGACGAAATTATTGCTAATAGACTAGATATTGATTCGAAATCTAAATTACAAGAGTTATCACAAGAAGTACTTAATTTCACCCCTGTATATGAACTAAAGTCTTCGAATGGACCCGACCATGATAAAGAGTTCAAAATGTTAGTCAAAATCCAAAATAAGGTATTTGGGGAGGGTAACGGTAAAAGTAAACAGGAAGCTGAACAAAATGCAGCTCAATATGCTTTGGAACATTGGCAGGAATTGGTCTCTCAAACTTGAGAGCGGAACAATAATCTGCTACAATTCATTTCCTTTTAAATTAAATATAAAACAATGGTAAAAATTCGATTAGCAAGATTTGGTAAGAAAAAACAACCTACATACAGAGTTGTTGTTACTAATGCCAGAACAAAAAGAAACACATTAGCATTAGAATATTTAGGTTCTTATAATCCTTTTGCAAAAAAAGATAAATTCCAAATTGATCAAGAAAGATATCAATACTGGCTAGATAACGGTGCTCAGCCAACTTATACTGTGAAATCACTGATGGTCATAAATGGTCTAATGAAAGCAGATATTAAAAAACCAAAAGCAACAAATGTGTTCAACAGCCAGGGCGGAAATGCAAGAGGCTTTTTCAAGCGTGCTTTAAACGACACATTCTTAAACAGTCCCAGCGCCTGCAACACCTCATTGGTCATCAAAATGCCGGGATAAACGGTAGCAAAGGCCCAAACGAAACCAATCATGCGCAGCGCAAAGTTTTGCGGAAGATTTACATAAGCCCAGTTGCGCAGATGAAGATTGTAGCCTTCGAACATGAACCAATAAACAACGGAAAAGAACGCCAGGGCGCAGAACTCACGCGTGTGCGCAAAGATGAACGATTCGCCGCGCCACTTGATCAGTAAGGCATCGAGCAGCAGAAGATAGCCCGTCCATTGCACCGGTGTGAACCACTCATAAACCGGATTGATTTTGGCGAGCATAAAACCTTCGCCGAGCAGCATAATCGCCAGGCCTAGAAAACCACCGGCAAGCGCTTCGGGCATGGCGGCTCAATTCAGGAATTCGGGTGAGCGGGAAAGGCGTTCGCGAAGAATACGGTTGAAACGGCGGCGATAAAGCAACTCGAATGTGCTTTCTTTTTCGGGAAAGAGGGAGAGCGCAAAACGCTTCGTCAGGCGAATCAACTGGCACGCCTGTACAATTGAAACGGAGGGGCTGGCTAATAAAAATGAGATGAGGTCGGCTACACGGCCGAGCTTTTGCACTTTGAGATGCTCGTCGCGCAAGGCTTTTTCATCGGGATGGTGCTGATCGGATTCGTGCGCATTTATCATGGATTTTATCTCTCGTAAGTTTACCGCCGAAAAGTAAAGTTTGCTTGCATGAAAGGCAAGAGATTCTTTACTTGGAACATGCGCATGTTTCGCAAGGTTTAAGGCGTACAACTTTCCGCGCACAGTCTGCGTCTTTGAGTTTGAACCATATTAACGCTTCGGGAAGTCCCTCCGCTGCGTTTTGTTTTGAATTGAGCCTCCGGCACTATGCGACTCGATAAAATTCTTGTGTTGATCTGGGCCGTCATGATCACCCGGCCCTTTTCAGCTCATGCACAAAATTCGGTTACCCCTTTTCCTCCCCAAAATGCGCGCACCATTTCATCTCAAATTACAGCAGATTCAGCGGCGTTAGTGGATTCCATTCCCTCTGCCGTGCTAGAATTGCGGGGGGAAACGGAGGAGGCCAGGCAATTGTGGTTGCGCCGGCAGGCGCTCGTGGAACAGGCGCTTTTCAATGCCGAACACGGGATTTCCGATTCGATGCTGGTTTTCCGCTTTTCAAAAGCGACGCCATTCGTCGGTTTAAGGCCGGAAGAGTTGACGCAGGAGCAGCCCCGCCGCGATGCAATTGATGATGCTCTGCGCCGCGACCAGCTTGGCGTTCCGCCGTTGTTCAATCTTGGTGAAGCGCTGGGCAAAGGCTTGAAGTATTTGGCCGGCAAACTCGGGGTGGCTGGTAATGCGCCGAATCCGTGGGCCACGGTGCCTTCGGCAATGGAAGTGAATGTGATGAAAGTTTTATGGAAGGCAGGGCAGGCGACGGCTGCGGCAATTTACGCGCACGTCGACAGTTTGGGCTTGACAGCGAAGGATCTCGATCTCATGCTGGAAAATATGGCGGCGCGCGGCTGGCTCGAACGCGAATTGATTTCGCCGCAAAACGAATTTACTGCGTTCGGGGTGGTGACATTTGAAATGAGCCGCAAGAATGCCAAAAACCGTGAATATCTTTACAAACCGGCGGTCACGAGGCGCGATATGCTCACCTTTCTCGACGCCTCGGCCTATTCACGCCGCTTGCGCCGAGCGCCCGGCGATGATTTGATTACAACACACCTGCGCAGAATGATTGCGATTCTTGCCTCAGATGATATACGCGGTAACAATTAATCGCCGGTGAGCGCCACCGGCGATTACACGAAATTATTTCCCCGCCTTGCGACGCACACCTTCCGCCCGCAAACCGCCTGATACAATCGGCAACATTTGTCCGGAAGTCGAGAGCTTGACGTTGCCGTTTTGACTCGTGACTTCGATGGTGACCGTGGCATCTTTAACGAGAAAACTGTCCGGCTCGGAGTTCGTCAGCGCAAACGAAAAGATGGTGAAGGCGCGCGATTGCGTATCTTCCAGCGTGAAGTTGGTTACGCCGCCTACTTTTCCATCGTCGGTTGCCACCTGGATGTTTGTTCCGGCCACCAGGGGATTGTTATTTTGATCGCTTACTTTATATTGAAAAATCTGCGAACGTAGCGGCGGAAGGCTGAAGGTGGTCGGCGAAATTTCGACTTGTGTCACGCCTGAAAACAATACCACGGTCGAGGTTGTGATTTTTTCCGCTTGGTTGAATGGAAAGGGCGCGCCGACAATGCCTTGCGGTCGGGGATTAGCAGAGAGCAACGTGACAGAAGCACGGCCAAGTTGATCGGTGACGGCTGAGCCGCCGATGATGCCGCCGGTACTTTGAAATTGCACCGCAGTTCCCGGCGGAACCGGGTTGGAATACCGATCTCCGACAAACGCCGTTATGGTATTTTCTAATCCAAAAATATTATAACCGGCAAAATTCAGTTTGTTTGGCACGGCAGCAAAATGGCCCAAATCCGGCAAGCCGCCGTGAATTGCGATGGGAACCGGCGCAGACGCAATTGACAAGCCGGTAATGCTTGCGATCACTTGCAAGGCGCCGGCAATGGTGCCGCTGTTAATCGTTGTGGAAACCTGGCCGAGGCTGTCGCTCTCGGCTGAAGTCGGCGACAAAAATTCACTGCCGCCCGGGCCGCCTTTGATTGTAAAGGTTACCGTAACTTTGTTTTTGAGATCAATGGGCGTTCCGGCAGCGTCTCTTATTTCAAAAGTCAAATCAGAGTTTTCATTGCCGCCTGTGCCTTTGACAAAGATATTGCTCGTTTCAACGGCAACGAGTATGACATTCGAGGCCGGGCCAGAACTGGTCGTCGTCTCTTGCGCGAGATGATGATCGGCAAGAGATATTTCCTTGTCATTCTGAATGACAACAGAAGGAATGGAAGTTGTTTGAAAGCCGGTCTTGGAGATGATCAAGGTCACCACATACGTGCTCGAGTCCGGCAATTCGAATGTGAACGAGAAGACGCCGTTGACGTCGGTTACGGCGCTTTGGTCCAACTCGCTGATTTCGACGCGCGCGCCCTCCACCGGAGTCGTACTGCCTTGCACCAGGATCCTGCCTTTGATAACGGCAGGCGAAGGATCATTTGTGGTTGGAAGAGTACAATTGAGGACAATACCCCACACGCCAAGCAAAAGCGCAACGTTGAGACACATCCTGCGCCGGAGAGAGTCCTTCATCATGAAAAATTCCTTTCATTCCTTGTCATTCCTTTCAACCGTTTCAATTACGGGCAAACCTTTTGGCCTGCGGAATCTCCGGATGCTATCTGTGTACGAACTTTCCTTGACTATCATGCCAGGGGTTCTATATTACGACAATTTTGTTTGCCTCAACTCACAATCGACTTGTTAAGGACTGCAACGCCCTATGAGTAATGAACTGCAAGATAGCCACGAACCGTTTGTTCTCGAAGTCGCATCCGAAGTCCATCTCCAATATGCCGAGCAAATCAGCCACATGCTGGAGGAAAGCGCCAAAGCGCGCGGCATCGGCATTGCCAAACGGCCGCCGGAATATCTTGCCCAAAAAATGCGGGAGGGCAAGGCCGTCATTGCCTTTCACACCAGCGGCAAGCTGATCGGGTTTAGCTATATTGAAACCTGGACGCATGGAAAATATGTTGCCAACTCGGGTTTGATCGTCGATCCCGAGTACCGCAACTCTGGTTTGGGTAAGCGCATCAAACATGCGATCTTCGAGCTTTCGCGCAAAAAATATCCCAATGCCAGAATCTTTTCCATCACCACCAGCCACGCCGTGATGAAGATGAACGCCGAGCTGGGGTTCAAACCGGTGCCGTTTTCCGAATTGACAACGGATGCTGAATTTTGGGACGGCTGCCAAACCTGCCGCAATTACGATATTCTCTCGCGCAACAATCGCAAACACTGCCTTTGCACCGGCCTGCTTTTCGATCCGCACGATGCGCGCGCCGCTTCCATTCGAAAACGGGAAAATCGCCTCGTTGTGTTGGCATTCAGCGGCGGATTGGATACTTCTTATTGCGCGAAATATTTGTCGCGCGAGCTGGATTTGGAAGTGCATTCAGTTGTGGTCAATACCGGCAGCTTCACCGCAACAGAGCTTGCCGAGATCGAAAAAATGGCCTATCGCCTGGGCGTGAAGAAACACGTGGTATTGGATGAGACGGATAATTACTACCAAAAATGCATCAAATACCTTATCTTCGGCAATGTACTCAAGAACAATACCTATCCGCTGTCGGCCAGCGCAGAGCGCGTGTTTCAAGCGACGGCATTGGCGCAATATGCGCGAACAATAAAAGCCGGCAGCATTGCGCACGGCAGCACGGGATTGGACAACGATCAAGTCCGTTTTGATATCGCCTTCAGCATTTTGCTGCCGGAAGCGACGATCTTAGCGCCGATTCGCGACCAGCACGTTTCACGCAACGCTGAAATCGAGTATCTCAAAAAACACAATATCGAGTTCGATTGGGCCAAAGCCCAATATTCGGTAAACAAGGGATTGTGGGGAACGACGATCGGCGGCCGGGAAACATTCACCTCTTCGGAGTGGCTGCCGGAAGAGGCCTACCCGACGCGCTTTAGCAATCCGGCGCCGCAAACCGTGGAGTTGCATTTCACGCGCGGCGAATTGATCGGGATCAACGAGCTTGCTTTTGCGAATCCCGTGCAGGCCATTCAACACCTCGAAAAAATTGCCGGGCCTTACGCCATCGGCCGCGATCTTCATGTCGATGACACGACTATTGGCATCAAGGATCGCATCGGCTTCGAAGCGGCGGCGCCGTTGGTTATCATCAAAGCGCATCATGCGCTCGAAAAACATGTCTTAACCAAATGGCAGCTTTATTGGAAAGATCAATTGGCGGAATGGTATGGCAACATGCTGCATGAAGGCCAGTTTCTCGATCCCGTCATGCGCAACATCGAAAGCTTTTTGTTCGATTCGCAAAAAAACGTCTCAGGCGCCGTCTCCGTGCATTTGGCGCCCTATCGCTTTCAAATTCTCGGGATCACCTCGCCGCATGATCTCTTGTCTCCGGAATTTTCCGTGTACAACGATGCTTATCATTCCTGGACCGGCGAGGATGCGCGCGGCTTTGCCAAGATGCTGGCCAATCCTCACATGATTTATTACAAAGTCAATCGCGGCTATGAACAGAGTTAAAATCAGTATTGCCGGCGCCAGCGGCTACACCGGCGGCGAGTTGCTTCGCATTCTCATGCATCACCCGCAGGCCGACATTCGCGCGGCGCACAGTCGCAATCATGCCGGCAAACCCCTTGCGGAAATTCATAGCGATCTGCTCGGCGAGAGTGAACTCAAATTCGCCGGAGAAATCGCTGATGACATCGACGTTCTGTTTCTGTGCCTGGGGCACGGTGAAGCGGAAAAATATTTAAGCAATAACCGCCCGCCAGCGCGGGTTAAAATTATTGATTTCAGCCAGGATCATCGCCTGGCGCGTGAGCCGGATCATGGTTTTGTTTATGGCTTGCCCGAGCTGAATAAAACAGCAATTGCGCGCGCCTCGCGTGTGGCCAATCCGGGGTGTTTTGCCACCGGCATTCAACTCGCGCTTTTGCCGCTGGCGCATGCCGGCCAGTTGCGCAGCGACGTGCATGTCAGCGCCCTCACCGGTTCCACCGGCGCGGGGCAGGGACTTGCCGAAACCAGCCATTTCAGTTGGCGCAATAATAACGTGCAAGTTTATAAAGCCTTCGAGCATCAACATCTCGGCGAAATTTATCAAAGCTTGAAACAGTTGCAGCCGAAGAAAGAGATTCACCTCAATTTCATTCCCATGCGCGGCAATTTCTCACGCGGCATTCTCAGCGCGCTCTATTTGGATTCGGCGTTGCCGTTGGCAGAAGCTTATGAAATCTATTCAAATTATTACCGGCCACATCCTTTTGTGCATCTCAGCCGGAAAAATCCCGACGTCAAGCAAGTCGTGAACACCAACAACTGTGTTTTGTATCTCGAAAAACACGCCAATAAACTTCTCATCATTAGTGTTATTGATAATCTCGTGAAGGGCGCCTCGGGCCAGGCCGTGCAAAACATGAATTTGATGTTCGGGCTGGATGAGACTTCAGGATTGAGATTGAAGGCGATTGGTTATTGAAATGCGTGCCGTTGGAAATTGGAAATCTATTCAGTATGTTTCCCCAAAATGAACACCAGCCAGACATACAAAGGCGGAATGCCAGAATCCCTGGCCGCTAAACCTCAAGGGTTAATTCATGCAGCTTTTTGATGTTTATCCGCTTTATGAAATCGAGCCTGTAAAGGCGCGCGACGTTTATCTGTGGGACAGGAACGGCGTGCGCTATCTCGATTTTTACGGCGGGCATGCGGTGATTTCCATCGGGCACAGCCATCCTCATTATGTTCAAAAACTCACCGAACAACTCAATCGTATCGGTTTCTATTCCAATTCCGTGCAAATACCCTTGCAGCTTGAATTGGCGCAAAAACTGGGGAAGCTGTCGGGCTACGAGGATTATCAGTTATTCTTGTGCAACTCCGGCGCCGAGGCCAATGAAAATGCCTTGAAACTCGCATCTTTTCACAACGGCCACCGCACGATTGTGGCTTTTACGCATTCGTTTCACGGCCGCACCTCCGCCGCCGTGGCGGCGACAGACAATGCCAAGATTCGCGCGCCGTTGAATCAGGATCATCACGTCATTTTCCTTCCTTTGAATGATGAGAAAGCTTTGCAAAGCGTTTTTGACCGCGATGATCTTTGCGCGGTGATTGTCGAAGGCATTCAAGGCATCGGCGGGATTCATGTTCCCACGGCGGAGTTCCTGCAAAAAATACAAGCCGGGTGCCAGCAGTCCGGCGCCGCCCTGATTCTCGATGAGATTCAATCCGGCTACGGCCGTTCCGGAAATTTTTTTGCGCATCAGTTTTCCGGCATTCGTCCGGATTTGATTACGATTGCGAAAGGCATGGGCAACGGTTTTCCCGTTGCCGGCGTGTTGATTCACCCAAAATTCAAGGCTTCACACGGCCTGCTCGGAACGACGTTTGGCGGCAATCATCTGGCGTGCGCCGCCGTCGTCGCCGTTCTCGATGTTCTTGCTCAAGAAAATCTCATTGAAAACAGCCGCGCGCTCGGCGATTATTTGTTGCGTCAATTGCACTCGCTTTCCAATGGCATTCGTGAGGTGCGCGGCCGGGGATTGATGATCGGGATTGAATTGGAATCAGCCTGCGCGGAAACCCGGAAAAAGTTGTTAGTCGAACACAAAATTTTCACAGGCGCGGCGCACGATCCCAACACGATACGGCTGTTGCCGCCATTGACGTTGGCCAAAACCCAAGCGGATCAGTTTCTCGAAAGTTTTCGCACGGTCATAAAAAATGGTTGAAGGGCCGCTTCGGCGTTGGGGAAGCCGGAGAAAACGGCGCCACAAACAAAATGCTGTGAGTCAAAAGGAGACGCGCGATGATCCTTTTCGAGTATCTCGGCTGGATACTCATCATGTGCTATGCCTACTTTGTTATCCTGCGTTTGTATTGGCTGTATCAGCGTAATGACCGACATATTGTTTGGAAAAGAGCGGATGCGGGTATGCATTATGGCCTTGCCTTGCTCATTTTTTTAACGATGTCGGCGTTGTTTCTTTTAAAACACAATCCGGAGTACCTGTTGTTGCTGCTCGTTGGGGTCTACATTTTTTGCGCCATGCCGCTGCTCAAAATCAGTGAGCGTGGCATCATGATGAATGCGCTGTTGACGCAATGGGTGAATGTCGTTGAGATTCGACGCGCCCCGGGCAAAAATGCTTACCTGATCGTCACCAAGAATCGCTGGCGCCGGTTTCGCTTAAAAGTGCCGCCCGAGTTGGATGCCAAATGGCGAAAAATTGTGGCGTCGAAAGGATTGCGTATTTTAGAAAACCATGAAACCTCCTCGACGTTCGAATTGCCCGCGCTTGATTCCAATAAATTGAAAGTATCCTGAGATATGCGCTGAATGTGCTGCGGTTGTGAAGTTGTAATGTGAATCACGAATTTTTTCAGTCGAAAATTTAGTTGACATTACTAGGGGGGTTATCTATCTTTGTCGGTTTCAAAAAAAATATCCCGCCGCTGCTGGGTCAAGCGCGCGATCACGGAGGAGGATGGATCATGAAGAACATCGTAAATTCGGTGGCACCGACGCTGGCGCATTTTGTGACCAGCATTTTTTTTGTTCCCTCCGTCCGTTGTGGAGCGCAATAAAGCATGCCAGCCGCCTGGACGGAAAAATTGCCGCAGGGATTGCGGGATTATCATAAGGTCAGCCGCGCTCACTTCTTCGGGTTGATCATGGTGTTGGTGCTGCTCGTGATTTATGAATCGAGCAACGCCGTGATTTATCAAGGCCAGTCCCTCATCGTTCAAAACCGCGCCGAGGCCATGATCAAGCGCGCGCTTTGGTTTGCCGGGTTGCGCGAATTTTGGATGCCGTGGATCGTTTTTGCGCTTTTGCTGTTCTGGGCTTATTGGTATGCGCAAAAGCACAATCTGTTGCAGATCAAACCGCCGTATTTTCCCTATGCGATTTTGGAAAGTTTGGCTTACGGCGTCTTGTTCAGCGGGTTGATGAATCTTGTCGCCAACAAAACCTTCACCATCAAATTCCTTTGGCTGAATCTCGGCGATAAAAGCGTTGCCTTGCCGGCACGCATGGCCTTGGCGCTGGGCGCGGGAATCTACGAAGAATTGCTGTTCCGGCTCGGCGTGTTCACGCTGACGCTCTGGTTTCTCCAACGCGTGCTCGCGGCCAAGCCCTTCATGCAGCAGGCACTCGCTTTGATTTTTTCGGCTGCGCTTTTTTCCGCGTTTCATTTTTTAGGGCGTGAGGCTTTTTCCGCGGTAGCGTTTGCGCAGCGATTTTACGCCGGCATTTTGCTCGGCATGATTTTTAGCTTTCGCGGCATCGGCATTGTCGCTTTCACACATGCATTTTATGATCTTTTTTGGATTTTGCGCACGAATGTGAGCTAGGGTTGCAGGACGCCGCTCCAGCCGGACCATTTGAATTCAGCGATTGCATATAGATGAAAAAATTTTTGCTTGTCGTATTGATATTGACTGTTGTCGCCGCCGCTGCTTCCGCGTTTTATGTGTATGCGCTATTGTGGCAGCCGGTTGTGCCGCAGCCGGCGCCGCGGCCCTATTTCATCGTGTCTCGCGGCATGCGTTTGCATCAGATTGCGGACAGCTTGCAGCAAGCCGGTATCATTCCGGACCGCAACAAATTCTTGCTGGCGGCAAAGCTGGTCGAGCGCAACCGGCCGCTAAAAGCCGGGAAGTACGCCCTCGCGCCGGGGCTTTCGTTGAAAGATCTGCTCAGCCTGTTGCGCTCGGGCAAGAGCATGGAAGAGCGGGTGACGCTGCCCGAAGGCAAAACTTCCGAAGATTATGCCGCGATTCTGCAACGTGAGCTGGGGCTGGATGCAAACGAGTTCTTGCAATTAGTCTCGGATTCTTCCTTCGCGCGCGAGCTTGGCATTGCCGCGCCGCGGCTGGAAGGCTATCTTTATCCGAACACCTACAACGTTTATTGGGGCGCAACGCCGCGCGAGATCGCCATCATGCTCGTGCGCGAATTTCAACGCCAGCTTGACGATTCGTTGCGCGCGCGCATTGCCGCCAGCGGCATGACCCTGCATGAAATCGTGACACTCGCTTCGATTATCGAGGGCGAGGCGGTGATTGACAGTGAGCGCACGGTGATTTCCGCGGTTTATCACAATCGCTTGCGCGCCGGCATTCTCTTGCAAGCCGATCCCACGATTCAATTCGTGGTGCCGGGGCCGCCGCGACGGCTGTTGTTTCGCGATTTGGAAATCGACTCGCCGTATAACACCTATCTGTATCCCGGGCTGCCGCCGGGGCCGGTGAACAATCCCGGCATCAAATCCATTCGTGCGGCGGTGCAGCCGGCGCGCGAAAACTATTTGTATTTCGTGGCACGCGGCGACGGCTCACACGTTTTCAGCTATACCTTGCAGCAACATCTTAATGCCAAAGCTGATTTTGATCGCGTGCGCGCGCGGGTGCGCCGGGAAAAAATCAAAACCCAGCCGGGGCCGGAGAGGAGGGAAGACCCCTGAAAGATTCCAAACTAGCGCCGCTGCTCAAGCCTCTTAACGAGGAACAGCGCAACGCCGTGCAAACGGAGCTGGGTCCGGTGCTGGTGCTGGCGGGGGCCGGCAGCGGCAAAACGCGTGTGCTGACCCATCGCATCGCTTACTTAATCCAGCAGAATTTGGTGCCCGCGGAAAATATTCTGGCGGTCACGTTTACCAACAAAGCCGCGCAGGAAATGCGTGAACGTGTGCAACGCTCGCTCGCCAACATTCCGGGCCAGCACACCAGCACCTCCAAGTTGTGGCTGGGCACGTTTCATTCGATTTGTGCGCGCATGTTGCGGTTGGATGCGGATCGTTTGGGCTTTTCGCGGCAATTCAGCATTTACGACACGGAAGATCAAATCGCGTTGCTACGCCGCATTCTCGAAGAGATGTTCGTGCCGCACGAACACTTGTCCGCCAACCAGGCGCGGCACCGCATTTCTAAAGCAAAAAATGGTTTCATTCATCCGGAAAACTATTTTGATTTTTACAGGCCCTCGCAGCAGGAGGACGTGATTGCGCGTGTGTATGAAGTCTATCAACAGCGCTTGCGCGAAAACAATGCGATGGACTTCGATGATTTGCTGCTCAAACCGCTGCTCCTGTTTCAACAATATCCCGAGATTTTGCAGAACTATCAGCGCCGCTTTCGCTACATACTCGTTGATGAATTTCAGGACACGAATCGCGCCCAGTATATTTGGTTGAAAGCGCTGGCCGGCGCTACGCGCCATCTCTTCGTCGTCGGCGACGATGATCAATCGATTTATCGCTGGCGCGGGGCCGAGGTGCGAAATATCCTCGATTTCGAAAACGACTTTCCCGAGTGCAAGATTTTTCGCCTCGAACAAAACTACCGTTCCACCGCCAATATTTTAGCCGCCGCCCATTCCGTAATCGTCAATAACAAGAATCGCATGTCCAAACAGCTCTGGACGCGGCGCGAAGAGGGCGAACGCGTGATCGTGCTGGCGGCCGCGAATGAATATCATGAAGCTGAAACGATGCACGACAAAATTCGGGAGGAATTTGGCCGGCAAAGCGCTGAAGGCCGGAACTATGGCCGCAGCTTTCGCGATTTTGCCATTCTCTATCGCACGAATGCGCAATCACGTTTGATTGAAGATGTGTTGCGCCGCAACGGCATTCCCTACATTATTATCGGCGGCCTGCGTTTTTATGAGCGCAAAGAAGTCAAAGACATTCTCGCATACCTGCGCGTCATCGCGAATCCGGCGGACGGGGTGAGCTTGCGCCGTGTGATTAATTTTCCGTTGCGTGGCATCGGCGACGCGACGATCAATAAGCTGGAACAGTTTGCGCAAAGCCAGCAAATCACCACGTTTCAGGCGGTCGAACGGGCGGCGGAAATCGCCAGTATCTCCGCCGGGTTGCGCAACAAGATTCTTGAATTTCATCGTTTTCTCAACAAATACATTCAACTCAAAAACACGTTGTCGCTGCCGGAGTGGTGCAATGCGCTGGTGGACGATCTCAACCTCATTCAACAACTCAAGCAGGAAGATGAGCAGGAACGCATTGAAAACATTCGCGAATTGATGCTGGCCATCAGCGAGTTTGCCGCGCAAAATCCCGGCGCAACCATCGACAGTTTCCTCGAGCGCGTGGCGTTGATTACGGATATCGACAATTGGGATACCAAAGGCAACGCGGTGACACTCATGACGCTGCACAGCGCGAAAGGCCTGGAGTTTCCCATTGTCTTTATTGCCGGTTTGGAGGAAGGCTTGTTTCCCTTGCTGCGCGGCGAGGAAAACGCGCAGGAATCCGATCTCGAGGAAGAACGGCGCCTGTTTTACGTCGGGGTTACGCGCGCACAAGAAAAGTTGTACCTCTCCTACAGCCAGGCACGCTCGCGCTATGGCAACGGTACGCATCATTGTTACCCCTCGCGTTTTCTTGCCGAGTTGGATGAACGTCTGCTCAAGCAAGCGGTTGTACGCCGGCAGCGTTTTTATGATTATGAAGACGAACCGGAGCCGGATACCAGCATGCCGGTTTATGAAGATGAATCCCAGGAGGCCGGCGTGGTGCGCCCCGGACGCTGGGTCATGCACACCTCGTTTGGCCGCGGCCGCATTGTCTCGGTCGATGGCAGCGGCGACAGCATGAAAGTAACGGTACATTTTGAAGACGCCGGCCAAAAGAAAATTTTGGTGAAGTATGGCAATCTCAGGCTCATTTGAGCTTTGCGAGATCCGGCATTCTAATTTTTAGGAGAGAGGAATTGAACGGCAACTCTGTCATTCGTTTTTTGCTCGGCGCCGTTTTTTGCGCCGCGCTATCTCACGCCCAAACGGCTCCGCCCAATCCCGCCGCCGCCGAGGACTTTCTCTACGCACAAAAACTTTTTCAGGAAGGTTATCACGAGCTGTGCGTGTCGCAGCTTGAGGCTTTGATGCAGCGTTATCCCGATGCGCCGGAGGTGGTGGAAAGCTGGCGCTTGCTGGGACAGGCAAACTTTGCGGTGCAACGCTATGCCGCTGCGGAAAAGGCGCTGCGCATGTTCGAAATGCGATATCCGCAGCATCCTGCGCTTGCAGAATCACAGCTTTTGCTCGCGGAAAGCCAGCAAGCGCAAGGCAAGTTGAGCGAGGCCGCACTCACGTATCAACGGCTGGCTTATTTTCATCCGGGCAGCGCGCAAGCGCCGATGGCGGCTTACAAAGCGTGCGAGTTATTATTGCAAGCCGGGGAGATCGAACAGGCGCGCAAGAACCTTTACGAGATGATGGACAAGCATGCGCAGAGCAGTTATCGCCTGGCGGCGCATTTGCTGTTGGTGGAAAGCTT
>QEVD01000150.1 GCA_003576975.1 Candidatus Zhuqueibacterota bacterium | reverse complement strand
ATGCTGGTTTCCATCATTGTTGCGCCGATTGCCGCGATGTTGATTCAAATGGCGATCAGCCGCAGCCGGGAATATATGGCCGATGAAGAAGGCGCGCGCATTGCGGGCAATCCGCGCTATCTTTCCAATGCGTTGCGCAAGCTGCACATGGCCTCGCAGCAGATTCCGCTGACGGCAACGCCGGCCACAGCGCATATGTTTATCGTAAGCCCCTTCAGCGGCGGCGGCGCGTTGCTCAGTTTGTTCAGCACTCACCCGCCAATGGAGAAACGCATTGCGCGATTGGAGAGCTTGCGCCTGTACTGAAATAAATCTTGTTGAAAGTAACAACACGTTGCCCCGGCACGGCCCCCGTGCGGGGCAACATTTTGTTGTATCCTTCCTGCACATGAATGCGAGGTGACCAATGAAATGTCCGGTATGTAGTATCGAATTGAAAATGGCTGACCGGCAAGGCGTGGAGATTGATTACTGCCCGCAATGCCGCGGGGTGTGGCTCGATCGCGGCGAGCTTGACAAAATTATCGAACGTTCGGCAACCGCGATGCCGGGCCGGGATCGTTACGATGACGACGACGATGATGATCGCCGCCGTTACCATGATCGTGAGGATAATCAATCAGGCCATTACAAACGCAAACGCAAATCGTTTCTCGATGATATTTTCGACTTCTGATCCCAGCCGTTCAGTTGAGGAGAAGACGTCAAATGGCAACGCGCGAGTTTTTGCTTGCAAACGCGCGCCTGTTCTGCGATATTTGTTTTTAAGAAGGAGCCGGTATGTCGGATCAGATTTTGTTGTGGGTTGGTTTCAATGTGTTCGTGTTGTTGATGCTCGCCCTGGATTTGGGCGTGTTTCACCGCAAAGCGCATGTCGTGAAGACGAAAGAGGCGCTGCTGTGGAGCGCGGTGTGGATTGCGTTGGCGCTGCTGTTCAACCTCGGCATCTACTTCTGGCAGGGCCAGAAGGTCGCGCTCGAATTTCTCACCGGCTATCTCATCGAGAAATCGTTGAGCGTTGACAACATCTTCGTCTTCATTATGATTTTTGCCTATTTCGGCGTGCCGGCTCTTTATCAACACAAAGTGCTGTTTTGGGGAATTCTCGGCGCGCTGGTGATGCGCGCGATTTTCATTGCCTCCGGCGTGGCGCTGATCGAGCGCTTTCACTGGATCATCTATGTCTTCGGCGCTTTTCTCATTTTGACCGGCGTGAAAATGGCGTGGCAAAAAGACAAGGAAATTCATCCGGAGAAAAATCCGTTGTTGCGCCTGTTCCGCAGGCTCATGCCCGTCACGGATCGTTATCACGGCGGCGATTTCTTCGTGAAACAAGCCGGGCGCTATTTTGCCACGCCGCTGTTCGTCGTACTCCTGCTGGTGGAAACCACGGATCTGATCTTTGCGGTCGATTCTATTCCCGCAATTCTCGCGATTACGCTGGATCCCTTCATCGTTTATACTTCCAACGTCTTTGCGATTCTGGGGCTGCGCTCGCTGTACTTTGCCCTGGCCGGCATCATGCCGTTGTTCCACTATCTCAACTACGGTCTCGCTGCCATTCTGGCTTTCGTGGGCGCCAAAATGATGCTGGTGGATTTTTATAAAATTCCAATAGGTATTTCTCTGGGAGTTGTGGCTGCCATTTTATTGATATCCGTCGTGGCCTCATTGCTCTGGCCGCGGCCGCAGGCGCCGGTCACGCTTCCGCCCGAAGTGCCGCAACCGAAACCTGAAACCATTGATTCGACCGGATGATGACCATGCCGCGACAAATCAATCATTCGCCTTCTGCGGAATCGCATGCCGGGCAAGGCTCGATCTGGCATCATCCGGCTGCCGGCTGGGTCCTGGCGATTCTGCCGGCAAGTGTGATGATATACTTGCTTGGCCTCACCGGACGGGTGGCCGCCGGCGAAAGCGTGATACTCTCATTAAACTGGGTGCCCAGCTTGGCCGTCAATTTTTCTTTTCTGGTTGATGGTCTTTCGCTGCTATTTGCGTTGCTTATCACGGGCATTGGCGCGTTGATCTTGATTTATGCGAGCGGCTATCTCGCTGGGCATGCGCTGCTGGGACGTTTTTACTTCTACCTCTTGCTGTTCATGGCCGCCATGTTGGGCGTGGTTCTGGCAGACAATCTCATCACCCTATTTGTGTTTTGGGAGTTGACCAGCCTGAGTTCCTATCTGCTCATCGGGTTCGATCATCAGCGGGAAGAGGCGCGCAAGGCGGCTTTGCAGGCGCTGCTGGTGACGGGGGGCGGCGGCTTGGCGCTGCTCGCCGGCCTGCTGTTGCTGGGCAACATCGGCGGCAGCTTCGAGCTTTCCGAATTGCTGCAGCGCGGCGATCTCGTGCGCGGCCATGCGCTCTACCTGCCTTTGCTGTTGTTGGTTCTGGCGGGCGCATTCACCAAATCTGCGCAAGTGCCGTTTCATTTCTGGCTGCCCAATGCCATGGAAGCGCCGGCACCGGTGAGCGCGTACTTGCATTCCGCCACGATGGTGAAAGCGGGCATCTACCTGCTCGCGCGCCTGAGTCCGGTTCTCGGCGGCACCGAGGCCTGGCATTATCTCGTCACGCTCGCCGGCGCTGCGACGATGCTGGGCGGAGCCCTGCTCGCCTTTCCGCAAACAGATTTAAAAAAAATCCTGGCATACACCACCGTAAGCACGCTGGGCGCGCTCACCCTGCTGCTCGGCATCAACACCACGCTAGCCGCCAAAGCCGCCATGGTTTTTCTGATTGTGCATTCCCTCTATAAAGGCGCATTGTTCATGATTGCCGGCGCGGTCGATCACGAAACCGGCACGCGCGACCTGCGCGAATTGAGCGGCTTACGGCGCTTCATGCCGCTCACCACTCTGGCGGCCACACTTGCCGCGCTGTCGATGGCAGGACTGCCGCCCATGCTCGGCTTTATCGGCAAAGAGTTGCTTTACGAAGCCAAACTCGAGGCCCCGCGTGCCGCGCTCTGGATTACCAGCGCGGGCGTGCTGGCCAATGCCTTGATGGTCGCGATTGCCGCATTGGTGCTACTGCGGCCTTTCTTTGGCCGTAAAACCGCAATGCCGCAGACGCCGCATGAAGCGCCCGTGACTTTGTGGCTCGGCCCGGTGACGCTCGCCATCTTGGGTCTGGTCATCGGCCTGGCGCCGGACACCACCGCACAGTATTTCATTGCAACGGCGGTCAGCGCGGTGCGCGCTGAGGCGACCGAGGTCAAGCTCGCGCTGTGGCATGGCCTCAATCCGGTGCTGGCGTTGAGCGTGTTCACCGTCGCGTGCGGCATTCTGGCTTATGTTTTTCGGCGTTTCGTTCAGCGAGCGGTGCACCCCCTCTTCTTGCTGGCCAGGGTTGGTCCGCAGCAATGGTACGAGTGGTTTTTGCGGGGACTCAACGGCGTGGCACAGTGGCAAACGCGCTTGCTGCAGAGCGGTTATTTGCGTTCGTACTTGCTGATGATCATCCTCACCACGATCGGGCTTACCGGCTATGCCCTGGTCAGCCGCGCCGCATTGCCGCTTCTGCCCTCATTGCCCGTGGCGCAATCTTATGAATGGATCATCGCGGCGATTATGCTGGCATCCGCGGTTGCCGTTGTGCGCTCCAGCTCGCGGCTCGCGGCCGTGGCTGCGCTCGGCGTGATCGGCTTCAGCATCGCCTTGCTTTTTGTGCTCTACGGCGCGCCGGATTTGGCGATGACGCAATTCGCCATCGAAACCCTTTCGGTGATCATCTTCGTGCTCGTGCTCTACAAACTGCCGCGCTTTGCAACCTTTTCGCGGCCCAGCGCGCGCCTGCGCGATGCCCTGATCGCGCTGGCTGCCGGCGGATTGATGACGCTGCTCGTGCTGGCCGTTACCGCGGCCCCGCTGCGTTCACGTTTGACCAGCTTCTTTGCCGAAAACAGCCTGACTGCCGCTAACGGCCGCAACATCGTCAATGTGATTCTCGTGGATTTTCGCGGCATGGACACGCTGGGCGAAATCACCGTGCTGGCAGTGGCGGCGATCGGCGTTTATGCCCTGCTGAAGTTGCGCCTGGCGGGGAAGAAGGAGAATTGATCATGCAATCACTGATTCTTTCCGTTGCTGCGCGCTCTCTGCTGCCGCTGCTGCTGTTGTTCTCCTTTTTTTTGTTGGTGCGCGGGCACAACGAGCCGGGCGGCGGTTTTGTAGGTGGCCTGGTGGCCGCCGCCGCGTTTGCACTTTATGCCATTGCCGAAGGCGTGGAAAAAGTGCGCCAAACCCTGCGCGTTGATCCGCGCGTGTTGATCGGTGCGGGCTTGTTCGTCGCGTTGAGCAGCGGTTTGCTTTCCCTGCTGCAGGGGAAGCCGTTCATGACCGGACTTTGGTACAAACAAGCCGTACCGGTTCTGGGCAAACTCGGCACGCCGGTGTTGTTCGATGCCGGCGTTTATCTGGTGGTGGTCGGCATAATTCTGACCATCATCCTCACGCTGGCGGAGGAGTGAATGGAAACCGTGCTGGCTGTGGTGATTGGCGGGCTGTATGCCGCCGGCTTGTATTTGATGTTGCGCCGCAGCATCGTCAAGTTGATTCTCGGCCTCGCCATCCTGGGCCACGCCGCGAATCTGCTGGTGTTCACGGTGGGGCGCCTCACGCCCAGCCAGCCGCCCATCGTGCTGCCCGGCGCAACGGCGCCGGTCGAGCCTTTTGCCGATCCGCTGCCGCAAGCCTTGATCTTGACCGCCATCGTCATTGGCTTTGGCGTGCAGGCCTTCGCGTTGGTGCTGCTCAAGCGCGCCTATCAAACCGTGGGCACGGATGATTTGGATGAAATGAAGTCGACCGATACTTGAGACTGAACACATTGTGGCAGAGATGTAACGATGCGCAAAAAATTGATTTCAGTCTTTTAGGGATGAAAACGACAAATGATTCGTACTACAACGTTAAGTACACAATGTTTTCTCCAAAAGGCCAGCTTGACCCCAACGGGGTCGCATGTGATAGCCCACGGGCAGCGCCCTGGGAACCGATAAAATCTATCGCACATAGCCCTGAAGGGGCGGCATTCCTGACGTAGTTCTATGGCGCCCCGCTGGGGCTTGGTGATAACTCATGATTACCGATTTTCCAGGGCGTTGCCCTTCGCTTCTACATTTCGCCCCTTTGGGACTATTTGTCTGTGCCATAGAATTCGACTCAACGTTGTAGTATTAGAAAATCTTTGCGAAACTCTGCGGTTTTGCGTCTCTGCGTGAATTCTTTTACCCAATATTGAGAAGTTGAGGATTTCCAGAATTGTCATGAGATCCGCATAAATACAGGTCGAAACGGCACGCATCGAACAACTCTTTGCTTTTTTGGCGGCGATTTGATTTTGAAAATACTAATGAAAGAATATCACCTCTGCTCATGAATGCCCTGCTGGTTTTGCCCATCCTGATTCCGCTGGCCACCGCGATTCTCGCGCTGCTGTTTTGGAATTACCGTCGTGTGCAGCGCGGCTTGAACCTTGCCGGCGCGGCGGCGCTGTTGGCAGTTGCCGCGTGGCTGCTCGTGTCCGTTTCGCGTGCCGGCATTCAAGCCACGCAGATCGGCAACTGGCCCGCGCCCTTCGGCATCACGTTGGTTGCCGATTTGCTCAGCGCTATCATGGTTGTGCTCGCCGGCTTGATGGGATTTGCCGTGGCGGTCTATTCGCTGTTCAGCATCGACGCGCGCCGGGAATCGTTCGGTTATTATCCTCTGTTGCAAGTTTTGCTGATGGGCGTGTGCGGCGCATTTCTCACCGGCGATATTTTCAATCTCTATGTTTGGTTCGAAGTATTGCTGATTGCCTCGTTCGTGCTGGTGGCATTGGGCGGCGAGCGGCCGCAACTCGAGGGCGCGATCAAATACGTCACACTCAATTTGGTATCCTCCGCCTTGTTTCTCGCGGCCGTCGGCATGCTCTACGGCGTGGCCGGCACGTTGAACATGGCCGATCTCGCGCGCCAGTTGAGCATGCTCGATCGGCCGGGCCTGGTGATGGCGTTGGCCATGTTGTTTCTGGTGGCATTCGGCATCAAAGCTGCGGTGTTTCCGCTCTTCTTCTGGCTGCCGGCTTCCTATCACACGCCACCCATCGCGGTGTCGGCGATCTTCGCCGGCTTGCTCACCAAAGTCGGCGTGTACGCGTTGATTCGGGTGTTCACGCTGCTGTTTGTACAAGATACCGGTTTTACGCACCAACTCATTTTGTTGATTGCCGGCTTGACCATGATCACCGGCGTGTTGGGCGCAGCCGCGCAACAGGAAATCCGCCGCATTCTCTCCTTTCACATCGTCAGCCAGATCGGTTACATGATCATGGGACTGGCGTTGTTCACGCCGCTGGCGCTGGCCGGAACGGTTTTCTATTTGGTGCATCACATCATCGTCAAGACCAACTTGTTTCTGGTGGGCGGCGCGGTGCATCATCTGCGCGGCAGCTACGAGCTTGACAAACTCGGCGGCCTTTATCGCGCTGCGCCCGGCCTGGCGATTCTATTTTTGATTCCCGCGCTGTCACTCGCCGGTGTGCCGCCGCTTTCCGGCTTCTGGGCGAAATTCGTGCTGGTGAAAGCAGGCTTGCAAACGGAAGAATACCTCATCGTCATCACCGCGTTGGCCGTGAGCTTGTTGACGGTGTTCTCGATGATGAAGATTTGGGCTGCAGCCTTTTGGAAACACGAGGAGACGGCGCAGGCCGCCGGCCAGACGCCGCAACGCAGCTATCGCGGGCTGTTGGCGCCGATTACCGCACTCGCGGTGTTGACGGTGGCCATCGGATTGCTGGCAGAGCCGGTGTTTGCGCTGGCCGAACGCGCAGCCGCGCAATTGCTCAATCCCGCGGAATACATTGAAACGGTTTTGGGAGCCGATTGAAATTATGTTGCTGCTCAATGTCTTTTTGGCGCTCGCCTGGGTCGCCCTCACCGGCGAATTGAACCCGGTCAATTTCTTCTTCGGCTTTGGCCTGGGTTATCTTATGCTTTGGCTGTTGCGCAGCCATGTGGGCACGGAACAATATTTTGTAAAAGTGCCGCGGGTACTCGGGCTGCTGGCGTTTTTTACCTGGGAAGTGATCGTGGCAAACATTCGGGTCGCGATCAGCGTGCTGTCTCCGCTCAAGCGCTTGCGTCCCGGGATCGTGGCCATTCCGCTGGACGTGAAAACCGATGCCGAGATCACGCTGCTGGCCAATCTGATCACCCTTACACCGGGCACCATGAGCCTGGATATTTCCGCCGATCGGCGCGTGCTTTACGTACACGCCATGCACCTGGAAGATCCCGAACAATTCCGGCGGGACACCAAACAGGGTTTTGAACGCCGCATTCGGGAGGTGTTCGAATGAATCTGCAGACATTCACGTTGTTGATCGTCGTGCCGTTGCTCAGCCTCGCCATTGTGTTCGCCTTTATTCGTTTGTTGCGCGGACCGGGCCTGCCTGACCGTGTGGTAGCGCTCGATTTGATTACCACCATCGGCATCGGCATCATTGCCGCCTACGGCATTGGCGCCGAGCAACCGGTGTTTCTCGATGTTGCAATTGTCGTGGCGTTGATTTCCTTCGTGGGCACCATCGCGTTCGCGGCATATGTGGAAAGGAGAAAATCTGGAGATGGCAGATCTGATTAGTTTGATTCTCATGATCATCGGCGCGGTTTTCATGCTGCTCGCCGCGATCGGCGTGGTGCGCATGCCCGACCTCTATCTGCGCATGTCGGCGACGTCCAAGGCCGCAACACTTGGCGTCATTTGCGTGATGCTGGCCGCGGCATTGCACTTCAATGACTTTGCCATCACCGCACGCATTGTCGCCATCATTGTCTTTTTGATTTTGACCGCGCCGGTGGCCGCGCATAAAATCGCACGCGCAGCCTACCTCGCCGGGCCGGACCTGTGGCCGGGAACCTGCCGCGACGAGCTGCAAGGCCGTTATGATCATGAGAACCATGAACTGGCCGGCGCGGAGCCAGGCGCGCAGCAAGAGATGACGCCGTCTGCGCAATCAGCGCGTGACGTATGATCGCCCGGCTTGCCCGGCAGCAACGCCCTAAGCCGGAACTAAAATGCTTTGTGTAAGCGGATTTCTTGGTAAGCGGATAAAGCAAGGGCGGTATCCGCTTACAGAAAAGTCTTTGTTTCTACCTGAATGTTGCAATGTGTTTTGGCTAACGCTCGCCTGTGGATGAATCCACAGGCTAAGATGTGAAAGTCGCATGAATGCGACTCCCACCCATTGGGTCTCAGTCGTCTTGAGACGACTTGCGCTTCTTAGCCTGCGATTTCAATCGCGGGCGGAGGTGGGCGCAAACAACGTGCAAAATTCAGGTTCTAAAACTCCGAATTCACTCTTAATGGACTACCCCGATTTGCAGACAAGCTGCAAATCAAAGCTTCTGCGCAGCAGCAAATAACTGTTCGGCGAAACTCGGTGTCTTCGGTGACCATCGGCGATAAAGTTTTTCCAGCGAAATGCGCCGAAGTCGCCGAGCATCGCCGAAAAAACTTTGGCAAGATGATTTATCGACAGAATTATTTTGAATCGTTCTGCCGACAAATTGTTCTGCCACAAACGTTCAGAATTTCATTCTAACTTTGAGCGCCTTATGGCATAACTGCCGCGATTCGATTGCTCAGATCTTTTGGAGATGATCACAGTCATGGATACGATGGTGCTGGTGTTGTTCGTTTTGGGTTTGGTCTTGCTGATCGTCGGCGCCGAGGCCCTGGTGAAAGGCTCTTCACGGTTGGCAGCCGCGCTCGGCATTTCGCCCTTGGTGATCGGACTGACGGTGGTGGCCTACGGCACCAGCTCGCCGGAACTGGCGGTCAGCATTCAATCCGGCTTAGCTGGCCAGGCTGACCTCGCCTTGGGCAACGTTGTCGGTAGCAACATATTCAACGTGTTGTTCATTCTCGGCCTTTCTGCCATGATTGCGCCGCTGGTCGTTTCGCAGCAACTGGTTCGCCTCGATGTGCCGCTGATGATCGCAGTGTCGCTTTTGCTGCTGCTGCTGGCGCTGGACGGCAACCTTAGCCGCCTCGATGGCCTGCTGTTCTTCTCGATCAATATCGCGTACGTGGTCTGGGCAATCCGGCAGAGCCGCAAGGAGAATCAACAGGTCAAAGATGAATATGAAAAAGAGTATGGCGCCGCCGGCCGTTCTTCCAAATGGCTGGTGAATCTTGCGTTGATTGTTGCCGGCCTGGGTATGCTGGTGCTGGGTTCACACTGGCTGGTGGAAGGGGCTGTCGCTGTGGCGCAGGCGCTGGGCTTGAGCGAGTTGATCATTGGCCTGACCATCATCGCTGCCGGCACCTCTTTACCGGAAGTCGCGACGTCGATCATTGCCAGCATGCGCGGTGAGCGCGACATTGCGGTCGGCAACGTGGTGGGCAGCAACATCTTTAACATTTTGGCGGTGCTCGGACTCGCCAGCCTGCTCGCGCCGAACGGCGTGGCAGTACCGCCCGCAGCTCTGCGTTTCGATATTCCCGTGATGATTGCCGTTGCGCTCGCCTGCCTGCCGGTTTTCTTCACCGGCTTCCGCATTGGCCGCCGCGAAGGCGCGCTGTTTTTTGCCTATTACATTGCGTACACGCTTTATCTGATTCTAGATGCCACCGGCCACGATCATCTCGATGAGTTCAGTTTGATCATGTTCGAATACATTACCCCTTTAGTCGCTTTGACGTTGATACTCGTGGCGGCACATGCCTGGCGCACACGCCGGCGCGGCAAGCCCGCCACCCCCGCAGATGAAGCATGAATTATTTTGAGTTGATGGAAAGGAGAGATACTTATGAAATGGTCATGGAAAATTGGAGAGTATTTCGGCATTGGCGTTTATCTGCATGCTACCTTCTTGTTGTTGATTGGTTTTATTGCCGTGATGCACTGGTTGCAAGGCTACAGCCTGAGCATGCTGGTCTCCGGTGTAGGATTCATCCTCGCGCTCTTTGGCTGCGTGCTTTTGCATGAATTTGGCCACGCCTTGACCGCGAAAAAATACGGCATTAAAACGCGCGACATCACCCTGCTGCCCATCGGCGGCGTCGCCCGGCTGGAGCGCATGCCGGATGATCCCCGCCAGGAATTGTGGGTCGCGCTCGCCGGTCCGGCCGTGAATGTCGTGATCGCCCTCGCCTTGTTCGTTTGGCTGGTGGTGACCAACACCTTCGAGCCATTTGACGGTCTCACGATCACCACCGGCTCGTTCCTCGAGCGGCTGATGATCGTGAATATCTGGCTCGTCCTGTTTAACATGCTGCCGGCCTTCCCGATGGACGGCGGCCGCGTTTTGCGTGCCCTGCTCGCCACCCGCAAAGGCTATGCGCGCGCGACACAAATTGCCGCGGGCATCGGCCAGGGCATGGCCTTCCTGTTCGGATTCATCGGACTGTTCACCAACCCCTTTCTGCTGTTCATCGCCTTCTTTGTGTGGATCGGCGCTGCGCAGGAGGCCGGCATGGTGCAGATGAAAACCGCGGTCGGCGGCATTCCGGTGAAGCTGGCTATGCTCACCAACTTCCAAACGCTCTCCAGCAACGACACGCTCAACCGCGCGATTGAGTTGATTCTGGCAGGTTCACAACAAGATTTTCCCGTGGTCGACGAGGGGAAAGTCGTGGGCGTGCTCACGCGCGGCGATTTGCTGATGGCGCTCGGAAAATTCGGGAAGAATGCCTTCGTACGCGACGTGATGCAGCGCGAGTTTGAAACCGTGGAAGCGAGCGAAATGCTCGAAGGCGCAATGGCCCGTTTGCAAACGTGTCAATGCCACACTCTGCCGGTGCTGCAACAGGGCAAAATGGTCGGCCTGGTGACGATGGACAACATCGGCGAATTCGTCATGATTCAAAGCGCGCTCGCCGGTGAGAAGCCCCGCGGCTGGAAGC
>QEVD01000759.1 GCA_003576975.1 Candidatus Zhuqueibacterota bacterium | reverse complement strand
CATGGGGCCGAGCGCGTTGCGCTACGCGGGTTTGTATGATCATTTGCACAGGCTCGGGCATGAGATCGAAGACGAAGGCAACGTGCAAGTCGTCGATCGTGCAATTTTGCCGAAGGAAGGCGGCATCACCTATCTTCCCACCGTCATCAAAACCTGCGAGAAGATTTACCAACTCGGGCACGATGCGATTGTCGCCGGCAAAATTCCATTGTTTCTGGGAGGCGATCATTCGATTGCCGTGGGCACCATTGGCGGCGTTACGCACGATTCACCGGCGGGAGTGTTGTGGATCGATGCGCACGGTGATTTCAACACACCTGAGAGTTCGCCGAGCGGCAACATTCACGGCATGCCGCTCGCCGCACTCATGGGTTTGGGGCCGCAGGCGTTGGTCAACATTGGACGGCCCGGCGCCAAGCTCAAGTCCTCCGACGTCGTGCTCATCGGCGTGCGCGATCTTGATACCCAGGAAAAAACTCTCCTGAAAAAAAGCGGCATCACGATTTACACCATGCGCGAGATTGACGAACGCGGCATTTCAACAGTGATGAAAGAAGCGTTGCGCCGCCTGAGCCATCTCTCGCGCCTGCACGTCAGCCTGGACATGGACAGCCTCGATCCGCTGGATGCGCCCGGCGTTGGCACGCCCGTGCCCGGCGGACTCACCTATCGCGAAGCCCATCTCATCATGGAGATGCTCGCCGATTCCAAAATGGTGCGCTCGATCGATATTGTCGAGGTCAATCCCATTCTCGATCATCGCAATCATACTTCAGGCATTGCCATCGCGTTGCTGGCCTCGCTGCTGGGACAATCGATCTTGTAACTGGATACTGGATACCGGTGGCTGGTTGCTCGCTCGTTCTTTGCAGTGAATCGGCAATGAGCAAGCAGCCGGTGACCGCCTCTCAAAATTTCACCATATCTCCGACCTTCACGCCATGACGCTCGAACCAACCGGCGTTCACTTCCAAAACGTAAAGCGCCGGCGCGGCCGAGACATAACTTTTGCTTTCGTCAATCGGCTCCATGTGTTGAATGTCGACGATCTTGCCCTCGGCGTCGATGAACGCAATGTCCAGGGGGATGAAGGTGTTGCGCATCCAAAACGATTGAAAGCGTGAAAATTCGAAAACAAACAACATGCCTTGATCCTCCGGCAACTCCTCGCGAAACATCAAACCCTTCATGCGCTCTTCATCGGTTTGAACGACTTCGACAAACAAGTTGTTTTTACCGATCACAATGCGTTGGCGGCCCTCCGGAATTTGTGTACCCGTCTGCGTTGTGGATTTTTCAGCGGGTTGCTGATTGCATGCCACCCAACTCAAAAGGCACAGGATGCCAAGAATGAAATTCTTCCCAAGTGATCGTTTTATTGAATTTGTCACGCGACACTCCGCTTGCGTCACGCGACACTCCGCTTGCGTCATTTTACCTGGCTGAGGTTGAAATTTTGCACGCCAAACTAATAAGAAACTCGCTGTCATGCAAGATTGAAAGTTCGTTTGCAGACTTTGTTTGATTTGATATATTCTTTCGCTTCAAGATGCTTGCCTGCCGGCGGCAAAACCATATTCGCTTTTCAATTCACGTGCAACTCTGGAGATTTGACCATGGCATCTTCCCTCAAAAGCCTTCCTGATCTGAACAGTGACTATCCGCTCACTCCGGCGCGGATTGCAGCGTTTCGCCGCGACGGGCATGTTCTGCTGCGCGGCGTGGCTTCGCCTGCTGTGCTGGAGGATTTCCGTCCTGCCATTGCCGCGAATGTTGAAGCGCTGCGCAAGGAGTACTGGGGCGGCGTTTTCAATGTTGATTTGGACAAACGCGATACCTATCACAAAGCTTTCGTGCAAATTGAAAACTTGTGGCGGCGTGATGAGGCTGTCAAGAAATTTGTGATGGCGCGGCGCTTTGCAAAAATCGCGGCAGATTTGCTGGGCGTGAAAGGCGTCCGCATCTATCATGACCAGGCGCTATTTAAAGAGCCGGGCGGCGGGCATACGCCCTGGCATCAAGATCAATACTACTGGCCGCTGGAAACGGAGAAAACTCTCACCATGTGGCTGCCGCTCGTCGATGCGCCCTCTGAAATGGGGCCCATCATTTTCGCCAATGAATCGCAGCGCAACGGCCCGCTGGGATTGCTCGCGATTTCCGATGACTCGGAAGAATATTTTCGGCGCGTGGCTATCGAGCGCCAGTTTACGCTGGTGATCAACGAGTTGAGGGCCGGTGACGCGACATTTCATTACGGCTGGACGCTGCACAAAGCGCCGGGCAACACCTCGAATCGCATGCGCGAAGTGATGACGATCATTTATTACGCGGACGGCGCGAAACTCATTGCACCGCAAAATCCAAATCAGCAAGCCGATCTCGAGAGCTGGTTTCCCGGGCAAAAGCCGGGAGAGCTGGCAGCGAGCGAGTTGAATCCGCTGGTGTATTCGCAGGAATGAGTCAAAAGCGGGAATGAAAACGGCAGGCGCGATTGTTTATTAGGACGAACCCTTTCAACTTTGGAGGATCGATGAAGATGGGACGAGCTCGCATTCACGCCGCCGTTTTTTGTTTCGCGATATTTTCAAGTTCGGCAGTCGCG
>QEVD01000149.1 GCA_003576975.1 Candidatus Zhuqueibacterota bacterium | reverse complement strand
TTGGTGCGCTCCAACAACGCCGCCGACCCGTTTCTGCGCAGCCTCGCCGCAGCCGGTATTCCCCACCGCTTTTCCGGCAACTACGGCCTTTATCAGCGCGAGGAAATTCGCATGCTGTTCTGCTTTCTCAAAAGCATTGCCAATCCTTACGACTCGCAAAATCTCTATCACCTCGCGCAGAATGAGATCTACGCCATGCCCATGCGCGATGTGCAGGCCGCGCTGCTGATCCAGCATGATACGCATCGCCCGCTGTTTCATATCTTCAAAAATCCCGAGCAATTTGAATGGCCCGAGCCGCTTTCTGCCGAAGGCCGCGCCACTGCCATAAAGATCATTGCCGACAATGAAAAATATCTCGAGCAATCGCGCACCACGCCGGTCTATTCCCTGCTCTATGATTTTCTAAAAGAGTCGGGCTATCTCAAGCGTCTGGCCGAAGGCGAGTCGGTTGCCTCGGATGAAAAAATCAGCAACATTACTAAATTCTTCAACACCGTGCAGGGTTATGCGCATTTCACCACGCCCGGCGAATTGAGTTTTTTCATCAATCATCTCGAGCTGTTGAAAGAGTTCGGCGACGATCCCGGCACGGCCATGGCTGATCTCGACGTTGAGGCCGTGCAGGTGATGACGTTGCACAAAGCCAAGGGGCTGGAATTTCCGGTGGTTTTCATGGTGGGATTGGTGGAAGGCCGCTTTCCCACGAAGCCGCGCGCCTCAACCATCGAACTGCCGGAGGGCGTGATCAAAGATATTTTGCCGGAGGGCGATTTTCATGTGCAGGAAGAACGCCGGTTGTTTTATGTCGGCATGACGCGCGCAGAGCGCGAGCTTTATCTCACCAGCGGCCGTGATTACGGCGGCGCGCGCCCGCGCAAAGTCAGCGTGTTCGTGCGCGAAGCGCTGGACGATGCGCACGCGGATGAAGACTTTGCCAAAGCCTCGCCTTTTGAGGCCCTGGCGCGTTTTGATCGATCCGGCGAGCCGATTCGACACGCTCACGGCGAGTCACAAGCGCCTGAAACCAGCCCCATTCCCGCTGACCAGTTGTTGCATCTTGATCAAAAGAAAATCGACGACTATTTGACCTGCCCGCTGAAATACAAATATGTTCACATTCTGCGCGTGCCATTGGCCGAATATCACGCCATCATATACGGCTTTGCGCTGCATGAGGCCGTGCGCGAATACAACAAACGCAAGCGGAAGCAGGAAGTGGTTGCCCTGGATGATTTATTGACCGTGTTCAAAACCAACTGGCGTAGTCGCGGCTTTTTGAATCGCGCGCACGAACAGCAGCGTTTTGCCACCGGGCAGGAGGTATTGCGCCGCTTCTTCGAGCAGCAGGAAAGCGAAGATTTCAAGCCCCTGTATGTCGAGGAGCCATTCAAATTTTTATTCGAAAACAATGTCATCACCGGCCGCTGGGATCGCGTGGACGAGCTGCCCGATGGCCGCGTGCTGATCGTTGATTTCAAATCCTCTGCGGTCGATGATCCCGAGAAAGCGCGCAAACGCGCGATGAGCAGCCGGCAATTGCGGCTGTATGCCTGGTCTTATCAAGAACGTTTTGGCCAACCGGTGGCCGGCTGGCGCATGCACTTTCTCGAATCCGGCGTGGTTGCGGAAATTCCGCTCAAAGAACTATACCTGCGCAAAATCCGCGAAGACGTGCAAACCGCCGCGCAAGGCATTCGCCAGCGCGACTTTCGCCCCACACCCGGCCCCAGCGCCTGCCCGTTTTGCGCGCTCAATGATATTTGTCCGGCGGCGGAAACAAATTGATACGATACTGCCATATCGTCGAAGTTTGATAATCGTTAAAATCACGCGGAAGTATCGTGAGTAAAAAACTGTTCCAGGCAAATGATAGACGGGTTTCTTCAAAGTAATCAGAGTTGAATGAAATGGGGCTTGTTCGAATTGATTTTTTTGCCATCTTTATTCAATGATGAGGATCGCATGAACGGCAATCGCGACTATAGGGATCTGTTGCAATGCCTGAATGAAACAGGCGCGCGGTATTCGATCGTGGGCGCGTATGCGGTTATTTATCACACCGAGCCGCGTTACACGAAAGATCTGGATATTTGGACTGAGCCCACGCCGGAGAATGCTGTCAACGTGTGGAATGCGCTGGTTAATTTCGGCGCACCTCTGGGCGATTTGACCGTAGCCGACTTGTGCAACCCGGATATCGTTTTCCAAATTTTCTCAAGCAGGAATATCATGAGCGACTCCTCAAGTAAAAACGATCATTCGAGGTCCCGTGTGATCATGTCGCGCGTGGCCAGCCGTGAGCAGCACGGCGATCGTTCCTTTGATATTGAATTCTGGCAAAAAATCGGAGACGTGGGCCGCTTCGCTGCCGCCTGGCAAATGATCAAAGAAGTCCAGCTCATCCGCGGCCAGAAGGGGGAGCTTCCACGGATGCAAAAAAACGTAACGCGAATCATCCGGCGCTCCGAGGTAAAAAAATCCGGCGAAGACGCTGCTGAATAACCCGCGCAAAGAACAGTATCTGCACAAGATTCGTGAAGACGCAAAACTGCGGCCCGGGGCATTCGCCAGCGCGATTTCCATGTCACGCCCGGCCCGGGCGTCTGCCCGATTTGTGAGCTCAATGATATTTGCCCGGCGGCGGAGAAGAATTGACTTGACAATATCCTGCGATTTTATTAAAAGCCTGCGTAATCATTACAACGAATATGCCGCCAAATGAGAAACCCGATTAGTTAATCGAGTTTCATCCCTCCCGGGGGCATCTGCACTGCTCACCCGCTTTTCACCGTCTCCCCTATCTCATTCAATACTTTTCTGTGGAGGAGCTTATGACCTCGCCAAGTAGAGTCGTCAGCTTTTGTGTATTTATTGGGGGCATTTTAATTTTGGCGAACACAACAACGTTTGCCCAAAATTCAAACCCATGGCCGACAAGCGGCGCCGTCGGCATTGGCACAAGCTCGCCCAGTTCCAATGTGTTGCTGCATACCTGGTTTGCGGACGAGAAGGTGCATCACCGGCTGGCTTTAAGCACCACCAGTTATGTTGACTTCCGGCTCAAGGCCGATAGCGAATTCCGCATCAATTCTTATGATGGCACAACCAATCACGCGCCTTTCATCATCGGTCCCAGCCCGGGCAGCAACCTTTTGGTTTTGAAAAGCGGCAAAGTCGGGGTAGGTTTGTCAAGCCCTTCGACATTGTTGCATCTCAATGCCACAAACGCTGACGCGGATCTCACAATCGCGGCAGCAACAGCAGGCTATGCCGCAACGGCCATCTTCAAAAGTGCAGCTCAACATTTTAATGTAAAAATCAGAAGTGACAACTTCTTCGCAATTGAAGATATTACTGCCAGTCCAGATCGCACACCGTTCGTCATTGAACCGAACGCCGGGGATCACCTATTGTATCTTAAGGCCGGCAAGGTTGGTATCGGGACTACGGCCCCGGCAGGGGTGTTGGATGTGAGTGGAGAATTTTATACCGACACCGGCGGCAACAGCATCGTCCTTAGAGAACAAAACACCGGCGACGAGGGAGGACAGCTTCAATTCGATGGCGCCGGCGCTAATCGCTATTTCCAGTTCGATAATTTTCAGGGAAATTTTCGCTTCATTTCCCAGGACGCTTCGGGCGCAAGCGAAAAAATGAGAATCTTGAATGATGGCACGATCGGCATTGCCACAACGGCTCCGGATCCGAATTACAAGCTTTCCGTCAATGGTAAAATCAGAGCAAAGGAAGTTATTGTCGAAACCAATTGGCCGGATTTCGTTTTTGCCGATGATTACCGGCTGTCATCCCTCGCTGAAGTCGAACGATTCATTAAAGAACACAAACATTTGCCGGACATTCCCTCACAGCAGCAAGTGGCCGGCCAAGGCGTCAACCTCGGCGAAATGCAGGCTAAACTCTTGCAGAAAATCGAAGAGCTGACGCTCCATATGATCGAATTGCAGAAGGAAAATCGGACATTGCAAAAGCGGCTGGACGAATTGGAAGCAAAAGAAGGCGAAAAATTAAAATGATGTTTCATTGTTGCGCTTTCAGGTTTCGGAAAGGTTCAACGTTCCAGCCCTGAAGCCTGCTGTGAAAAATGTTTTCGCCGCCACGAACCTCCAACCCAAAGGTTTGACCAATGTCAAAACCAGCATCTTTTTCTGCCATTTTATTCATTGTTTGTTATTCTGTGGCTGCTTTCGCCCAGGAATCCGAATCCACCACCGCGCCCAAGATCAACACGTTTAGCCTGACTCCCGATGCCCGCGGTGCGCTCGGCAACAGCGTCAATCTCTTCACCGGCGACGTGGCTTTGCCACTGAATTTGGTGACGCTGCCGGGCCGTAACGGTTTGGATGTCGGTGTGAATATCTCCTACAGCAGCAACATTCAAAATCAGGTCGACACGTGGAATGTTGAAGCCCCGAGCGGCGTTTTGGGGGTGGGCTGGTCGTTCGATTTTGAGAAAATCATCGTCGACCACAAAAATACCGGCTCGCGTTTCGATGACGATTTTTATTTGATCGCCGGCGGCTCGAGCAACCTGATGATTCGAACCGGCACGGCAACTGACGGCGCTTACGAGTACGAAACCAAAAACTACCAGCGCTGGAAAATTCTCTGCTATACCGGCGACGAGCGCTGGGAAATCACCCGCGAAAACGGCATGAAACACGTCTACGGCGGCGGCATCGATTTCGACGGCAACGGCCAGCGCACCAGCCAGGGCAATTCCGTGCAATGGGGCGTAAAGTGGGGCAACTGGATCGGCAGCAGCAACGTCACCACCGGCCAGTCGCAATTCGCCGTCGCGTGGAATCTCTCCAAAATTCAAAACACCTGGGGCGAGAGCGTCACCTTCACTTACGATATTGCCGAGCAATACGTCGGCTCCACCTCCGGCAAGAAACACACCACCGCCTCTTATCTCAAAACCATCACCGACGTCTTCGGCCGCACCGTCAAATTCTACTATCAGGACAAATCCTACGGCCCCACCGGTCCGCGCGAATACCAGGCCGCACACAACGAGCACGGCAACACCGGCGTTTACCAGGATAAATTCGAAACCCGGTTTCTCGATTACATTGCCGTTTTCGACATTGGAGGAACCGACACGCTTTCCACCACGCGCTTCGCCTATCATCCCTTGCAATATCTGAACGGCAATTATGACTTGGCGAAGCGCTATCTCAAATCCATCACGCAATACGTTGCCGGCCACAAAGCAGCGCCGGCGTTGGTGTTCGATTATTATTTCACCTCCTCCGATCCGCGCTACGGCGCGCTCAAAAGCATCACTTACCCCGAAGGAGGAATTGCCACCTACGACTACGCTTCACAAACCATTGCCAAATCCAGCCGCAATTTGACGATTTCCGCGCCGGCCGGTTATGCCAAGCCCCGAGTCTGGATTGCTGAAGATTATGTTGTGGTCACCTGGTTTCATGATTCCGGTATCGTGAAGGTTTATGCCTATCAATGGGATGGCCGGTGGGTTCCCAGCGGGGAAATTGGCAGTTTTTCTGGGGTCTATATTGTAGACAGCAAACAAAATTTCGAACTTTTTGTGGAACGGGATTTCTTCGTTTTGCTGGAAAAATATTATGACAATTCTGATACAAAGGTTTTTCATCTGTTTCACAAAAATCAAAATAAACCTGGCGCATGGTTCTGGCATAATCATTCGAATTACTTGGGTTCTGAACCACAACAAGCGGCTGTCAGTATCGGTCGAAATTTTGCAGCAACACTTTCCAAGAATAGTGTTCATCTACACAGATATCGTTGGAACCAAAACAGCTCAACATGGGAAGTCATCGGATGGGAAGATTTGAATCCATCTATTTATGCAGTCAATAACGGCTCCATGGCCGGCGCCAATAATTACTTCGTCGTATCATACTTAGTCAATTCCAATCCCGATGAATTAAGATGGTTTTATCTGAATGAATTTGGAGAGTGGCAAGATGTGATTGTAGGATTCCCATTAAATTTTTTTGCGGAGAATATCAATTTCTGGCATGCAGGAGCACAATTCGCTTTTGCATTAAACGATAATGAACAACATATTTACCGCTGGGATGAGTACTTTTCCGAGAATCAATTCGTCAAAAATTTTTTCAACGGAGTTAACGATGGATCAAAAGTTGGGATATTCGAATCCACCGTTTCAATATCCGGCACCGGCACTGTTAAAGGCATGCGCTGGAACGGTGCAAATTGGATCGAGCAAATTTTCACCTCCAATGCCTACACCAGCAGCGCCGCCGGCAATGATTTTATCATAAGACGGGACAAAAACGCCGGTACCATCACCAGATACGTCTTTGACCCCGCCTCAAACGCGTGGGCGCAACAAGACGCCGTTTCCGGCTTGAATCAGCCTTATCCAGTGGACGTGACGGGAGAGTCCTACTCATGGTATACCAACTCCGGTACCAGTCCACAAGCCAAGCTTTATAGCCGCATTCCGACCAACTCGAACGGATGGAGTGACGCCACCGCGATTTCTTCCTGGGGTTCCAACGATGCCAGACTGCGGATCGGAAACGATTTCTACACCTACGAGGACTGGAATGGCGGTAATCCAGTTGGCACCAAGGTCGGTTTACGGAAAAACAATGTTTGGGATACCAGTCCGGATGATTTAGATGATTTCAAATTGCCCGGCACCGATACGCACCACTTTACCAATACCATCGTCACTCGCAACGGTGCTATCTGGGATGCCACCTCTCAGATCAACCTCTACCGCGTCCTCAACGACGGCCACACCGGCCCTCTCACCGACCTCGCCGTCTCCTCCATCTCAATCAACGACGGCTATGACGTCATTACCACAAATTTTGCATACGACGCCAGCCGCGCGGTTTACGATCCCTCCGGCTCCGTCGCGCAATACAACGAAGTGAAAGTCACTGCCGGCACCGGCGCCAATGGCTACATCAAACATTATTTTTTCAACAGCCTGTCCGCCGATGACTTGCTGGTGGACTATCCGCCCAACGACGCCTTCACCAACGCCGAAGATTTCCTCTCTCTCGTGAAGGGCCTGGAATACAAAACCCAAGTCTACAATTCCAGCGACGTGCTGGTGTCCTCGACAACGAAATACTGGAAAGCCGTTTCTGAGCAGCTCCGCGCCACGGATGAAGGGGTGTATATCCGTTTGATGAAAGAAACCTCCACCCTCGACGGCGTCGAAAAAATCGTGGAGAACACTTACAACTCACTGGGTCTGGCCACCGAAACCAAAACCTACAACCACAACTGGGAGGGTGCCCCCGACACGCACACGCAAACTTTCAAATATTGGTATGAAGCGTATGACACCGATTTGTCCGAAAACTTTTTTACGCCGGTGATTCAGACCACCACTAAAACCAACGCCACTACCACCTCCGTTTCCGCTACTGCGTGGAAGGAATGGTACACCGGCAAATGGGCGCCGCACAAAAGCTACCAGTGGAGCGGCAGCGGTGGCAGTAATTTTGATTTCAGCAGTTGGTCCGGCAGCGGCGAGCCTTCCTCCGGCTGGCTCAAAACCTCGGAAATCGTCGCCGTCAATGCCGAAGGCGCCGTGCTGCAAAGCAAAAACCTCGACGGCGTGCATCAATCCACGCTTTACGACTATCCCAAACTCCGGCCCATTGCCGGTTTCACCCACGCGCGCATCTCGCAAACCGCCCTCGGCAGCGAGGCCGGCTTTCTCGGCTTTGAAACCGGCAATACCACGAGCAGCGCAGTCGAAAATGATTACTGGTCGTTTCCGCCGAATCCCATTTCCATCTCCACCAATGCGCACACCGGCCGCTACAGTTGCTCGCTAGATGCCGATAACAATTCCTCCGCGCCGGTATATGGCCCCACGCGCGACTTTCGCCCGCCGGATTCCGACGGCCAACAGCGCAAATATATTCTCTCCTGCTGGGTGCGCACGCAACCCGGCTTTGGCGCCGGCAAAGGCCAATTGATCATTCATTCCAAACAGGATTCGGATTCCGACAACACCGTTTATCCCAATGTCGCGGGCGCGCTCATCGCTCTCAGCTTTGGCGACACCCAGGGCCAGTGGCAATACCTCGAAGCGGTGCTTGATCTCAAGCAAGTGCATGACGCCGGCCCCAATCCCATTCCATACACCGTGCTGCTGCGCCTGCGCTGCTTTCCCGTCAATTACGATGACACGCATTTCTTGCTGGTTGATGACCTTCGCCTCTCGCCCGTTGACGCGCCTTTCAGCGCCACGGTGTATGACCCCCAATATGATTTCGCCATTGCCGCTTTGGGCACAAACGGCGAGACCATGCGCACGATTTATGACTCCCGGCAGCGCCCGCTTGCCACTGTTGGCCCGAATGAAAATGTTTCCAGCCTCACTTTACCCTATTACTCGCGTGAAGGCAATAATGATGCTTTCAACGCCAGCGACCCCAACAGCAGCTTGAGCCTCTCGGCACGCAACGGCGGCATTTACGACGGGTTTGATGACGGCAATCACACCGGCTGGGACGTTTCAAACGGCAACTGGACCGTGACCCCGGACAAAAAGCTCAAAAACACCGGAGTGGACGGCAGCGATTACGCCGTGCTGCAAAATTTCTCCGCCTCCAATTTCGGCGTGGCTGCCAAAGTGGAAAAAATCTCCGGCAATGATTTCGGCCTGCAAATCGGCAACGTGCTGGTGCGCTGGGTCAACAAATGGCAGATTAAAGACGGCGCCGAGGTTCTCGCCGAAGACATCGCGACCCCGCTCTCCGATAACTGGTTGTTGCTTGCTTCCAACAAAACCGTATTCTTCTTCGCCGGCGGCAAGCTTGTTTTCACAGAAATCCGGCCGGCTGCCGTCTCCAGCCAGCTCAAGCTCTTCACCGGCGCGGCCGGCACGCAGGTCACCTTCGATGACATTCTTGTCCTCCGCGATCCCGTGATTGCAAGAAATTTCCTCGACGGCGCCGGCAAAGCCCGCCAATCCCGAACGTTCAATGGGCTGATGAGCCAGATTTCCGAAACCGTGTACGACGCCATTGGCCGCCCGGCGGTGCAAACCAAAACCGCAGAATTCTTCAACTCGCCGCTCAGCTTTAGACCGGATTTTGTCGATAACATGAATTGGGTTCTCGGTGACATGACCGGCGGCGTTGCGAATTACTATTCGTCATCCGGCAATGGTTATTCCGATGATGAAGGATTCCCCTACAGCCGGCAGGTTTATGAAAATTCGCCGCTCGGCCGCGTGAAAGAAACCGGATTGCCCGGTTTGACGTTTGCTGTTGGCCGAAGCCATACAGCGTTAGCGTCTTACAGCAAAAACAATAATGAAAATTTCTATGGCGCCTTCCCGGCCGGCTCATTTCCCCTCGGCCAATACTTCGAAACCATCGACATCAGCCCTGATGGCGTTTGGACCATCACCTGGACCGACAAGGCCGGCAATGTCATGGTCACCAGCACCGGGCCCAATGAAAGCGGCATAAATCCCACCACCAGTTATCAATATGATGACTTCGGTAACGTCGTGCAGATCAATCCGCCCAATTATCACAATCCGCCAGCCAGCTCCGTGGCTAACGATTGGCCAATCGTGATGAGTTACGACTTCTTCGGTCGCCTCAAGCAGAAGACCACGCCGGATGCGCAGGCGACGTACTTTTACATTTACGACAAAGGCGGCCGGATGCGCTTCATGATGGACGCCAACGGCGGCGCGCAGAATCCCGATCACATTCAATACTGGAAATACGACGCGCTTGGCCGTGCGATTGAATGCGGCTACCTCGTGCAGGATTGGAACGCTACGATTTTGCAAAACTACGCCGATACCGACCCCGCCTGGCCGAGCACGCCCGCGACTTGGCGCAAGAAATACACCTACGATTACAATGGTACGACGCCTTACTTGAAAGGCCGGCTGTACAAAGTCGAATCCAACAACGACGGCGACACCGCCGCGGAAGTTGAGGAAACTTTTGCTTACGATATTTACGGCAATGTCATGAACAAAACCGCGAAAGTGCTGGATTACAGCGCTTCGAGTTACGACATTGCGTATGAATACGATCACGCCGGCAACGTCACGCGAATAACATACATTCCCGAAAACCTGCTGTTGCAAAACGAAACCGTCGCCGGCACAGTAAGCCACAGCGCCGCCAATACCATCACCGCCGGGCCGGGCTACACCATTGCTGCCGGCGCCAGCGCCGTTTTGCAAGCCGGCAGCCAGGTTGTTTTGAAGCCGGGTTTCACCGCGGCCCAGGGCAGTTACTTCAATGCCAGAATCGATCCGGCTTTGACGCAGGAGGCCACGGTGGTGACCTATGCTTACGATGCGCTTGGCCGTTTGGCGAGCGTGGGCACGCCCGGCGACGCGGATTTCTACGCCAGCTACACTTATCACGCCGATGGCAGGCTCGACGAAGAGAAACTGGCCAACGGCGCAGAAATCCGCGACCATTTTTACAACTCCCCCGGCTGGCTGTTGCGCATTGACGGCAGTCGCTTCAAAGAAGATCTCACCTACAACGCCGGCGGCTGGGGCGGCCCGGATTATTACGACGGCCGCATCAAAACCACCAGTTTCATGTACAACTGGGCGGGCAAGCCCGCGGATTATGCGGTGCAGTATACCTACGACAACCTCGGCCAGCTTACCGTTGCCGAGAACGATTTGAATAACGCCTGGAACATCGGCATCGGCAATCCCATTTCCTACGACCCCAACGGCAACATTCTCGACCTCACCCGCGGCAGCACGGCAACGATTACGGCTATGACTGGAATGCCAATGTTTACTATGCCTCTCCCAAAAGCATCCTCGACATCGACTACGACAGTTTCACCCAGCGCCCCACTTCCATTTACCTGACCGGAAGCCGGTCGCTGACGCTGCAATACGGCGGCGCCACCCAGCGTGTGCTCAAAAATTACAACGACGGCTCTGTTACAAATTCTAAACTTTACTTGCACGGCCAAAATGATTATCCTCTGCTTGAAAAGGATAGAACCTCCGCTGCGGCAGAAAATTTGGCGATTTACGTCTATGGCCTGAACGGCGCCATTGCCAAACGCAGCGGCGCCACTGTTCTTTTCCTGCTGAAAGACCACCTTGGCTCAACCCGCGTGGTGATGGACGCAACCGGGCTGGTTCATACGTACTATGATTATGATGCTCTTGGCAACCTGATTCGTACCGGCACGACCGGCACGACGAATGAAGTAGCGTACCAGTTCACCGGCCAGGAGTTTGACGAGAGTGGCGTGCACAATTACCGGGCGAGGTTGTATGATAGTGATCTGGGAAAATTTTATGCTATAGATCCCGCAGGGCAAGGGTGGAGCCCATTTGCGTATGCGGGAAATAACCCAGTAATCTACGTAGACAAAGATGGCAATTTTTGGTTCGTGGTTGCGGCTGTCGCTATCGCAGGCGGGCTGAATGTCTATCAGAATTGGGACCAGATTGAGAACCCTGGGGACGCTTTAGGGTATTTTGGTTTGGGTGCGGCTTCGGGAGCGTTATCAACTACAGGACCCGTGGGTTGGTTTTTAGGCGGGGCAATCACCGGCGCCGGCAATACGGCATTGGGTGGAGGAGGTTTCGAGTCAATCCTTCAAAATGGCTTTGTTGGTGGATTTTCTGGATTAGCAGGCGGCTATGGTGGGCAAGCGGGATCAAAACTTGGCACTGTCATTAATGGAACAAGCATTAACAGCCCATTTTTATCTGGTCTGATTGGCGGCGGGCTCGGTGGGGCCGGCGGCGGCTTTGCGGCAGGATTTACAGGTTCGTTGCTCACCGGAGGCACTTTTAACAACGCGTTGACAGCGGGTTTAAGCGGTGCACGAAGCGGCCTTGCCGTTGGCGCTCCGGTGGGTGCAGGGGCGGCATCAATCCAGGCCCATAAGAGCGGGCTCAATGCTTTAACAGGAAAGTTTAGATCGAGCTTTAATACACCGGATGAGGTTCAAATCGCATTAACCAATACATTTGATTCAGACGAACTCGGGATGCTAAAGAATCATTCCAAAAACGTTGATGATCTTTATTCTGGCAGAATACGGGCATCGGATTTGAATTTTTCGATCGAAGCTGGAGGTACTGCTAGACCTGGTATGGGAACTGGCCATTCTCATTATCGACAAACGACATTTATTAACGAAGGTAACACAGTAAGAATCATAGTTAGACAGAAGCTTTGGCCTGGTGGAGCGTGGAACACAATACGAAATTTTTCAATCCCCAAAGCTTATTCTCCAATTGTCCCGGAAACAATTTATCAACACGGATATGGAGTGAAGAGATGATGCGATTGACTGTTGACAAGAGCAAAAGTTTTACTGTATTGAACATCGACAATTCAAATCATCAAGATGACTTTCAAAGAAATATTGATGGTTATGTCGATACCATTCGATTTTACGCCAAATCTGCTGAAATAGCCTTTTTCAATATAATTGATTTGGACATGGATGGTTGGTGGCTGAATCTTGCGAATATTTGGCTCAAAATGAGAAATGGCATAAACATTATTTGTGAAGCTGATCACATTTGGGACACTGTAAGCATTTTTTTTGATTCCAGGGCGGTTTTTTATCGGTCTGTAGAAGAAGCGATGAAAAGCATAAAGTAAATTCTTCGTTTATTGTACGTTGGCAAACGGCACTGAAACGCGCCTTCACTTTTATAACCCTCCCGGTTGGCTTTTGCGAATCGATGGCGACCGTTTTACCGAAGACATCACTCACACAACCGGTTGGGGTGGTGCTGCCGGTTACTACGATGGCCGCATTAAAACCACCAGCTTCATGTACAACTGGGCAGGCAAACCGGCGGATTATGCGGTGTAGTACACCTACGACAACCTCGGCCAGCTTACCGTTGCCGAGATTGGAACATCGGTGTTGGCAATCCCATCTCCTACGACCCCAATGGCAACATTCTTGACCTGAGGCGCGGCAGTACGACCAAGACTTACGCTTATTACCCTGGCACCAACAAAGTGCAAAACACCGGCGGCTCTGGCAATGATTATGGTTATGACTGGAATGCCAATGTTTATTACGCCACTCCCAAAAGCATTCTCGACATCGACTACGACAGTTTCACCCAACGCCCCACTTCCATTTACCTGACCGGCAGCCGGTCGCTCACACTGCAATACGGCGGGGAAACCCAGCGCGTGCTGAAGAATTACAACGACGGCTCTGTTACAAATTCTAAACTTTACTTGCACGGCCAAAATGATTATCCTCTGCTCGAGAAGGATAGAACCTCGGTGGCGGCAGAAAATTTGGTGCTTTACATTTATGGCTTGAACGGCGCCATTGCCAAGCGCGCCGGTTCCACCGTTCTTTTCTTGCTCAAAGATCACCTCGGCTCGACACGCGTGGTGATGGATGCAACCGGGCTGGTGCACACGTATTATGATTACGATGCACTCGGCAACCTGATTCGCACGGGCACAACCAATGAGGTGACATACCAATTCACCGGGCAAGAGTATGACCAAAGTGGGTTGCACAATTACCGCGCACGATTGTATGATAGTGATTTGGGGAAATTTTATGCGACAGATCCCGCTGGACAATTTGCAAGTCCATATTTGTATGCGGGGAATAATCCGGTAATTCTTATTGATCCCAATGGAGAAGTTGCTTGGTTCGTTCCAGTCTTGATTGGAGCGGCCATTGGAGGTGGACTGAATGTTTATCAAAATTGGGAACAGATTAAGGAATTTAACGATGCAGCAAAATTCTTCGGTGTCGGCTTTGCATCAGGAGCATCATCATTTATACCCGGAGTGGGGGGCATTGTCGCCGGAGCCATTTCCGGAGCAGGAAATGCCGCGTTGACCGGTGGAGATATCGGTAAAGGTATATTCCTCGGAAGCATAACAGGAGGTGTTGGTGGTCTTGGAGGAAAACTCACGTCTAAGCTGGGGAGCAATATTACCATAAACGGCACAAGCCTGTCAAGCATAAAAAGCCCCTTTGTCCGAGGATTTTTTGGTGGCGCGCTTGGTGGGTTTGGCAGTGCATTCAGTGCTGGATTTGTGGGAACCTTGGCAACAGGCGGGGACTTTAAGACGGCCTTAAGCGCCGGGTTGAGCAGTGGCGGAAAAGGTGCTCTGATGGCAGCGCCGATAGGGGCCGGCGCCGCCTCTGTTCAGGCGCGAAAAATGGGGCTGGATCCGTTGACGGGAAAGTCTCGCACCAATAATATCGATAACCCAGTTGTCAAAGCTGAACGAACAACGAAAGTTTCGCTGAAACTTTCTGATCCAGCGGACTCGCAACATGCTTTTCCTGATATTATTGACAATCATGTAGGTGATGCTCAAAACTTCAAAATTACAGGCGGAGATGGGAGAGTGAGAGATTTATTTCAAATTCACGGCTCTTTTAGAGGGCAGTCAGGAGTTTTTGAGTGGATTTTGGAAGGAAGTATGGTTACACATAGACGCTTCATTCCAAATGGTCAAATTACTGGCTATCCCAATCAAAGGCCATAAACTTCTCGAGGGATCAAAATGAAGGTATTGGAAAGAAACCATATCAGCCCGAATTGGTTAACATGTTATGTTGGCTTTAAGAAGAAATGGCTTGACGAGAACGATGTAATGGAGTTTGCATTCAAGCACTGGAGGGACGAAGAACTACAAAATTCAATAGTAAAACTGGAAATTACAAAAAGTGATTCGCCAGAGGAATTTCTGAAAACACTGGAAGAAGTCGTGATCCATGTGTATGGTAAAAAAATATCTGAAGAAGACCCAGCATGGGAAAACCAACTACGATTGTGGCAATTGGGGTTTTTAATGGATATTCAAGCGAACCCAGGCTTATCAATTAAAGACAAAAATAGCAAAGTAGCTGAACTTTGGTCAGACCTAGGTTATCCCAAAGATTGGGAAAAGTTCATTTATTATATGCCGCAATCAAACACAATCAATGATACCAAAGCCGGTGATGAGTGGACGTACAAAAGGCTTGGTGAGTTTATAGAAATGGAAAAAAAGATATTGCTTGAAGATAGGTAGAACAATAAAAACAGCAATTCATTTATTTAGTTTATCCACAAGCATATCTTGTTTGGCCGCTGAAATTCTGGCTTTGACAATGACTACGGTAACAGCACCAACGCCAACGTGACTAGCCCAACTACTAGCTCAATGTTGCCGAGAATAGCTTAAACAGCGCCTGGAACATCGGCGTTGGCAACCCCATTTCCTACGATCCCAATGGCAACATTCTCGACCTCACCCGCGGCAGCACCACGAAAACCTATTCTTATTATCCCGGCACCAACAAAGTCAAGAACACCGGCGGCTCCGGCAATGATTACGGCTATGATGCCAACGCGAACGTGGCCAGCTCCAGCCCCAAAAGCATCAATTCCATTACCTATGATACTTTCACGCAGCGGCCCATTTCAGTAAACATAGGCTCCGGCGCGTCGCTCACACTGCAATACGGCGGCGGAACCCAGCGCGTGCTCAAAAATTACACCGACGGCTCGGTTACAAATTCTAAACTTTACTTGCACGGCCAAAATGATTATCCTCTGCTCGAGAAGGATAAAACCTCGGCAGCAGCAGAAAATTTGGCGCTGTACATTTACGGATTGAACGGCGCCATTGCCAAACGTGCAGGAAGCACGGTATTATTTCTACTCAAAGACCATCTCGGCTCGACACGAGTCGTGATGGACGCAAATGGGCTTGTTCATACGTATTATGATTATGATGCGCTCGGCAACCTGATTCGCACGGGCACAACGAATGAAGTGGCGTACCAATTCACCGGGCAGGAGTTTGACGAAAGCGGGCTGCACAATTACCGGGCGAGGCTGTATGATAGCGATCTGGGGAAGTTTTATGCGGTCGATCCCGCAGGGCAAGGCTGGAGCCCGTTTGTGTATGCGGGGAATAATCCGGTCATATTTGTTGATGCGGATGGAAGGGTTGCATGGTTTGTTCCCATTATTATTGGTGCTGCTTTAAATGTAGCAACACATGCCAAACAAATTGATGACGTTGGAGATGCCTTAGGCTTTGCTGGCGTGGGTGCGCTGGGCGGCGCCTTGAGTCTTGTCGGCGGAGGTGGTGCGTGGTACGGTTTTCAAGATGTATTGTTGGGAGCCGTTGAAGGAGGTTTGACTGGCGGATTGAATAGTCTTCTCGAAGGAAATAACTTTTTAAGTGGGTTTAAATCTGGGGCAATAGTCGGCGGAGCATTTGGTTTCGTTAGTTCGGAGCAGTTTCAAAACACCTTTAGAGGGCATGGGTGGAGATCGAATCAGGAAGTCATTAAGAATTTTTATGAGGCTGGCGCCTATCAAGAAGCAATTGATTATGCTGTGGATGTTTATGATATAGATATTCTGAAGGATAAAGTGAAGTATGACCCGACCATGCCAGCAGGTAGGCGGGGTTTGACGTCATATTCTCGAGATGGTTCATTTGGGCTGCAATTAAAAAGCGTAACAGTTGGACCCGAAGCATTCACTGGAGGTACTTCAGCATTCCAAGGTTCGTGGCTTCAAGGGACCCTTTTGCACGAGGCACGTCACACGGAACACTTGTTAAGAGATGAGATATTGGGTGTTACACGTCGCGCTAGAGAAGTGCTTGCTTATGAAGCTAATCTACTTAATGCTGGAAGACTACATCTTTCAACAGAAGTCAGAGCGTACTATGGCAGAAGATTTTCTCAAGTAGCCCGAAGGCATTTTCAAAATCGGTTTTGGTACAATATCCCATTACGGAATTTTTGGTTTTGATTCAAGCTGGAGCTAACGCAATGCACTGGTTAATAAAAGGAAGTAAAGTCTGCATTTTTTTATTCTTGGCAACTTCAAGCTGTACGATCTTCCGGCCTGAGTTAATCTCGAACTTACCTCCGATTGAGGAAATTGGTGTGGTTGCACTTGAAAGAGAAAGCAACTTCAGTTTTGAAATTCATACTGATAGCACTGCGTTTCGAAACGGTGCGCCGATAATCATTGGTATGAGTATTACTAACAATAGCGATTCTGCAGTTCTTGTAAACAAACGATTTCTTGTCAACGCTCCTGATATAGCGAAGGACACAGGGTCGGGTGAGGTCTATTTGATCATAACTTCGTCCACTGGGGACACACTACCATTTGATGCCATCGCAGAAGTCAGTTATCCTGTCCAAGCTGACTATGCTATACTTTTTCCCGGAAAGAAATTGGCAAGTAATCACCAAGAAAACCTAAGTCGCTATTATAACTTTCATCACAAAGGGGAATATTGTATCACGGGCTATTATTATAATTTTTATAGCGAAGGAATCGAACCCAAACCTTGGCAAGGTAAAATTGAATCTAATACCATAACAATACTGATTGAATGATATTGTCAACAAAACACCTGCCAACGGTGCGGAAACGCGCGTCCATTTCTATAGCTCCCGCGGCTGGCTGCTGCGCATTGACGGCGATCGCTTCAAAGAAGACCTCACCTACGATGCCGGCGGCTGGGGCGGCCCGGATTATTACGACGGCCGCATCAAAACCACCGGCTTCATGTACAACTGGGCGGGCAAGCCCACAGATTATGCGGTGCAGTACACCTACGACAATCTCGGCCAGCTTACTTCCGCAGACAACAATTTGAACAACGCTTGGGACATTGGGATTGGCAACACGATTTCATACGATCCCAACGGCAATATTCTTGACCTCACTCGCAACTCGCCAACGGCTTCCCAATTTCAAGCTTTACTTCCACAAAGAAATTGTTTATTCTTTATGCCGGTTTTCGGTTGCAGCGCGATTTTTAGGAATTTTACCAGCAAGCATGCGGGAGCCGCCCGTGCCTTTTACCATCCTCCATTTCTCCGATCTCCACCTTGACGCGGCGTTTGCCACCAGCCGTTTGCCGGCAACGCTGGCGCGGCAATGCCGTGAGCAGTTGCGTGTGACGCTGCGCAATATCGTCGATCTTGCCAAACAGCGCAATGTCAACGCTGTGACCATTGCCGGCGATTTGTTCGAGCGCGAGAAACTCAGTCCCGATAGCGCCGCTTTTTTGGTGCAGGAATTCGAGCGCCTGGCGCCGATTCCGGTGTTCATTGCGCCGGGCAA
>QEVD01000148.1 GCA_003576975.1 Candidatus Zhuqueibacterota bacterium | reverse complement strand
TTCGAAATCGTCTACATACGCCACGCCGTTCGGATCGCCGGTTTCCTTGTTGTTCAGCGCATTAGGATTGGGAATGATTTGCGCAATTTCGCCTTCGAGATTGAGGGTGCTCGCTTGCTGGGTCGCAATGATGGGCAACGCATCGAGCGCGCGGCTGAGAAAATTCGGCTGGAATTGTAAACGCGTATTGAAATCCCACACCAGGTTTTTCATCGGGCCGCGATCTTCGCCGCCGCTCAAGCGCACACGCTGCTCCAGCGAGCGTTCGCTCAAATACAGCAGCGTGCCGCCAATGAATGAATCTTTATTGATGCGGAATTCCGCGCGCGATCCAAGAATGGATTTCTTTTCGAGTTGAAAAAGCTGGTTGTTTTGATAGGTGATTTCAAGCTGTGCATCGGGTTTGTTCGCTTCCGGGTTGGTGACGGTGAGCGTGCCGGAGAAATAGTCGATGACATAGTCCGTGTCGCGCACAAGACGGTTGCCGCGCAGCGATACTTCTTCGGAGCCTTCGATGACGTTGAAGCCGAGCTGATATGTGGAGGTTTTGTTTTGAGATTTGACCTCGATGATGAATTTGGTCAGGCGTTGCTGCTCGCTGTAAGACGCGGTATCGTACATGGCCGTGACTTGCTTGTCGAGCGGCAGGGGATTCTTGAAAACTTGAAATGACTGCGAGGCCTGATCAAACACAAACACCGAATCTCGTGCGTCAAACGGCCGCAAAAAGGGAAAGGTCAATTCGCCGGCGCCGCGATTGACCACGAACCCGTCGAGATCGATTTGGTTGTCCGGCCGGCGCTCGCCGTTGACGTTGGTTTCGTCCAATCCGAAAATATTGAGATATGAAATCTGGCCGCCGCCGGGCAAAATCAGCGTCTCTTCCGGCGTGCCGGCCGAGCCTGGCTGAAAATAAACGCGGATGTCCAAACCCTCTTCCGGAATGTTGCGGCTGCCCAGGTCATAAACATTCTTCCACTCCAGATGCCAGGTGTCATCTAAATCGCGCGGCGCGGGCAAAGTCGTACGCTCGCGCAACAACTTCAGGCGAAATGGCCTGCCAGTAACAAAATTGATATCACCATGAATTTCCCCGTCGTTCGTCTCGTAAGCCACGGCAAGCGCCTCGCCCTCTTGCGCACGCTGCGTCAGGCGAATGTAGCCCAGCGTCGGCTCATAGCGATAATCCTGCTCCGGAACCAGCTTGCGGAAACTGCCGGATACTCTTTCTCGTTCATCCAGAACAAGGACATTGCCCTCGGCATCCAACAGCGCCTCACGATAAGCGTCGCCCGGAATATTTTTGGGATCGTCCAGGCGGCCGGTAACATACACCTCAAGCCGCCGGATTTGCCGGCCGGTTGGAACCGCCAGATGCCGCCATTTTTCCGAATAGTAGCGAAAATTTTCGCGATACTCGCGATGCAAGAAGAAATACGTATCGCGCATATAATTCAAGTCGCGCACATTGTAATCTTTTGCCTGCGCGCCGCCACTGGCGCTCAGTTTCTTGCTCTCGCCTTTTTCCTGGCTCGCAATCGCGGTGACAAAGAGATTGCCGAGCTGCATTTCGGATTTGAGGCCGAACAGGCCGGCGTTGCCGCCGCCAAAGGTGACGTAGCGCGTGCCCGGCAGCGAAAGCGCAATGTTGCCGGCCTCCACTTTTTTTAGAATATCGTCTTCAAATCCGGTGTAATTTAATTTGATATTATTTTCAAAATCGAATGCGCGCTCGCTGTCCTGATCGACGTTCACCGTCACTTTTTCACCGATGCGGCCCGTGACCGTGAAACGCTGTTTCTGCGTCATTTTAAAATTGGTGTTCGAACCGTAGTTGAACGCGGTGCGCTGTTCGGTGCGGTTCTCCTTGCGAAAACCGCCGTCGATTTGAATATCGCCCTGCACGTTCAAGCCCACGCTGCTGCCGCCGAAAATTTGCGCAAACGCCCGGCTTTTGATCGGCACCGGAATGTCGACATCCAGGCCGCCGCGGCCTGTGCGCGCTTCGGCGCCGGGCGACAGGCTTTTGGCGAGCGCAGACTGCCAGAGTTTGAATTCATTGTTGCGCAGCCGCTCGGCGTAATAAAGCTGAATGGGCGCTTTGTAAGGCGCACGAATCGGCTGTTCAAACAGCTCTTCGCGAATGGTGATGTATTGACCGGTGGAATCAACGGCGACTTTGCGCTGCAGCGAAGAGGGACGCCAGCGCTGTCCTAAGCCGCCGTACAAGCGAGTTAAGCCCGTGGCGCCGGCTTCGTCAAATGGAGAAACGCGAGGATCATACGTTCGGACGGCGGGCAACGATAGGCTAAAGCCGGAATGGCTTGCGGTAGCCGTGGAGTCCTGCCCCCATGAGCGGCCGGGCGTCAGACAGAAACAAAAAAAGACCAAGAAGCACGTGCAAAGCTGTGGCGTGGCCCTTCGTCCAATGCGAGAGTAAAACGTCATAATGGGATAATCTCTAACTCACTGGTTGATGTTCTGTAGCAAAGCGCTCGATAGATACCTCCATCTTGGTTGGACAAATATTTTAAAGCGCCGGAAAAGTAGCACGTCCGCCGCTGAGAAGCAAGCAAAAATATGATAACAACTGCCTGAAAACATTGCCGATGCCGGAACTGCCGTTTGCCCAAAAAGTAGCGCCAGTCAGATGCAAAGATACTCAGGCTGAACCTGATTGCGTCACAGCCGTGGGATTAGCTAAACGCCGGCAGTCAAAGCCGTCTTGTAGAACATTGGCAGCACCCCATTTTTTAACCTTTCCTTAAACCGGAAGCACTGGAAGATTGTTCCGGGGCGAAAAAAACTGCCAGTCGCGATTTTTCCGAGTCAGCCCAGAGTGAAGCAAAAACATTGTGAAGGGTATTCCCTGGTTCGTTCGGCGGGCAGAAACGCGATCCTGCATCTTGACTGACATTACCGCCCGAACGCGGTTCTGTTTGAATCCGGGAGTTTTAAACAGATTAGCGATTGACGTCTCAACGGTTAAATGAAACTCTGCAAGCGCCTCGCCCAGGAAAATGAAATCCCACGAAAAGATTTTGCCTTTTTGTGGGATTTCAACTTTTGGGGGCGAGCATTACAAAGCTGCTCAAAGAGCTTCGATTTTCAACTCGTCTGATAATCGGCGTGGTCTTCGCGAGCCTATTTCACCACGACGACTCTCTTGCTTTCCACATATTCACCGGCTTTCAAGCGATACTGATACGTTCCGGTTGGCACTTGCACACCGGCATCATCGCGGCCATCCCAAGCGAGTTTGTGTGTTCCCGGCGTTTGCGTACCCGAGAACAACCGGCGCACGGTCTGGCCTTGCAAATTATAGATGATCAGTTCCACGGCCGCGGTTTGGCCGAGACGATCGGGCAAATCGTAGCGGATCACTGTGCCGCTCACAAGATTTTGGACGGATACCGGATTGGGATAATTTTGATACAGCCGGAATTGGCGCGGCGCTGCAGCGGCTGCGGTTTCATCGAGCGCAAACGTCACGTGTGCGCCGTTAAAATCATCCGTGAAACTAGAAATCGCGAAGGTGTTGTTATCAATGTTTGCGCCGGCGTGGCGGAATAAAATATCAAACATCGCCAGCGGGGCATCTGCGGTGAGCGCTTCGACATGAAAGCCGCCGATGACAACCATACCCGGCAAATATTGGCTGCCATTCAGAGCAATCCAATTTTGCGTTGCCGAGCTGCGCTCAACACCGGCAAATTGCAGCCCCTGCACGGGGTATTGCAACATCATGCCAAAGGCTTCAAGCGCTGGCGCGGCGGCAACCTCGACGCGCAGGCGCAGCATATCGCCAGTATTCTCGCCTCGAACGATGCGTATCTGCGGCGCTGAAGCAAATTTTCCAAATGAACCGCGCGCAAAACACTCGGTCGGCGGCAATGCTTGCAAGCCGCGCGAGAAAATCGCCAGGGCATCGCGTGCGGTGATGGTGTTATCGCAATTGGCATCTGCGGCCAGCAGCTCGCATTGGAATTCCGGCAGATCGCAGCTTGGCGCCAGAATGCCGCCGTTGAGGAACGTTTCAAACGCGCAAAAGGCATCTCCCGCGGTGAGCTTTTTATCGCTATTGACATCGCCATCATGATCGCAGGGCGCGCCGATAAAGTAGCTGCAGCAAACATTCAAACCCTCGAGATCGTCAACCAAATCTGTGATTTTGAGCGCACTCGAATCACCGGCATTGGCCGTGACGGCAAAACGCAATTTTAGCAATGCGCCTTCACTATTGGCGGGAACCGCGCTTGCGCCAAAGCCGGCGCAGACCAAGGTGCCGGGCTGCAGTTCTCGCGCTGTGGCTGCCACGAATGAGGCGGTGAGATTGCCGGAGCTTGCGTCAACGAATTTGAGATGGTTCGGGTTGTAGCGCAAGCGGTGACCGAAGGCGGAAATGGCGCGGGGGTTTTGTTGCACGCGTACGTCAACCATCAGCGTGTCGCCGCGCTGTTCGCTGAGAATATCGCCGAGCTGGCCGCCGGTGGGCGCAAGATACAGCGAGGGCCCGGAACAATCTAACAAGTCACAGCCTTCGTAAATCACGTGATTTTTGCAAGCACTAATGCCGCTCAGATCGTCGCGCAGCGCATCGGTGGTCAGCAGGCTGCTGTCGCCGATGGCGCCATTTGCGTTAAAAAATAAACGAAACAACACGCCGTTTTGCCGCGCCGGAATGGCGACGTTATTCCCGCCTGAGCAAACCAGCGTTCCTGCGGCGTCCGGCCTGCATTCGGCGGCGAAGAAGGTGGAGAGCAGCTCCCCGCGTTCCGCGCGCACAAAAGACAAGCGGGCAGCATCGTAATTGACATTGAAACCGAAGGCATCGACTGCCTGAGTCAAGTCGTTGAGGCGAACCTCGACTTCCACCAACTCGTCGGATTTGGTGAAGATGGGCGCATTGAACTCCGCGCCCGGCGCGGCAAAACCGATAGCCGGGCCGTCGCAGGCGCCCGGTTGCGGGTTCGAGCAAATCACAAAATTGCAGCAGCCGGCCATGCCTGTAAAGTCATCTTGTAAGTTGGTGACGGTGACAATCGTGGTGTCTGAAGTCGTTCCAGGCGGGCAAAGCGACATAAAGCAAAGCGTCGCCAGCACGCCGGAGCTGTTGGCGGGAATGCCCACGGTGTTGAATCCGAAGCAGGAGAGCATGCCGGGCTGCGGCTGGCTGCAATCTGCCGCAATGAAATTCTGCACCAGCGGCCCGCGTTGCGTGCTCAGCAATGTCAGGCGGGTGGGATCGAATTGCACGGTGTAACCGTAGGACAAGACCACAAATGGATTTTGCTCGACGCGGATGTCAATGCAAACAATCTCGCCGGGTTTGGCGAGGATTGGTGCGCCGCGTTCGCCGCCTTGCGGCACCGGGAACACGGCTTCTTCCGGGCAATCGTTGGGATCGCACGCAGCATTTGCCGCGGCGGGCGTCGCATGCGGCTCGTGCCTGGCAAGCAGGGATTGCGATGAGGCCAGAAGCGCAACAAGCAGCGCGAAGAGGAAAAGAGAAAACGAAGCAGTGCGAGTGAGACCAGGGCGCAACGTAGCGGGTTGCATTGGCTCCTCCCTTACAGTTGAATGTTCTACTCCGAAACCATCCTGGTGGAACTGAACCTCCTGTGTGTTCTTCTTATGCAAAAGCCAGGCCTTGTGATGATTGATTTGCTGCGGGGAGAGTCCGAAATCTGAAAGTCGTATGGAATTTTGGTGAACAAGATTCGCGCTTGTTCAGGCCGCCAACACGCGCATTTTTAACTCGAATTCCATTTGCACAGAGATGAGTCTACCGCCGGCAAGAGTGATGAAGCTCCAAGCGTTCGCCATTTTCACTATTGGAGGCTTTTCTTTAGCCACGGATGAACACGGATTTTCACTAATTTTTTTGGGTCTCAAAAATATCTGAAATCCGTGTAGATCAGTGCGAATCCGTGGCCAAAAATCTATTCTTGAAAAATGCCCGAAGGCGAATTGCCCATGCAAAAATAAAAAGCCTGTTTTAAAATATCTAAAACAGGCCTGCAAAAATAATGTATCGCTTTGCCGAGTCGTGCTGGTAAAGCGCGGCAGCACGCTAAACTTCCATCACTTCGGCTTCTTTTTTCTTGAGAATGTCGTCGATTTTGGCGGCGTTGGCATCCGTCAATTTTTGCGCTTCTTTTTCAAGCTTTTTCTCGTCATCTTCCGAAATCGTGCCTTCTTTTTTTTCTTTTTTGAGATGCTCGATGGCGTCGCGCCGCACATTGCGCACCGCCACGCGGCCCTCTTCCGCCAGCTTGCGGCACAGGCGAATCAAATCCTGGCGGCGTTCTTCATTCAGCGGCGGAATCGGCACGCGGATGAGATTGCCGTCGTTCTGCGGATTGAGGCCCAGATCGGCTTTCTGAATCGCCTTCTCGATCTCGCCGATGAGATTCTTTTCCCACGGTTGAATCGTGATCAGGCGCGGTTCCGGCGTATTGATGTTGGCAACCTTGCTGAGCGGAACCGCGGAGCCATAGTATGTCACCCGCACGCTGTCCAACAGCGCCGGAGAAGCCTTGCCTGTACGGATTTTGCTGAGTTCGGCGCGCGTGCTTTCCACGGCTTTTGCCATGCGCGCTTCCGCATCTTTAATGATTTTATGCGACATAATCGTCACCTATCCTTTCGAATCAAGATAAGTTCACGACTGATGTGAGGGGTTAGTTTGCGAAGTAACTGCCGCGCGAGAAACGGTTGTTCCGATGTTTTCGCCTAAAATGACGCGCTTGAGATTGCCCGGCTGCGTGAGGTTGAACACAATGATCGGCAGGTGATTATCCATGCAAAGCGTCACCGCCGTGATGTCCATGACTCGCAAACCGCGCTTGACGACTTCGAGGTGCGTGAGGTGATCGAATTTTTTGGCGTGGAGGTTGGTGACCGGGTCGGAGTCGTAAACGCCGTCGACTTTGGTGCCTTTGAGAATGGCATCCGCTTGAATTTCGATGGCGCGCAGCGAGGCTGCCGTATCCGTGGTGAAATAGGGGTTGCCGGTGCCGGCGGCGAAGATCACGACGCGCCCTTTTTCGAGATGGCGAATGGCGCGCCGGCGAATGAACGGCTCGGCGATTTGATCCATGCGGATGGCGGTTTGCACGCGCGTGAACACGCCGCGCCGCTCGAGAAAGTCTTGCAGCGCCAGGCCGTTGATTACGGTGGCCAGCATGCCCATGTTATCCGCCTGCACGCGGTCCATGTCGGCGGCGCTTTTCGAGAGTCCACGAAAAATATTACCGCCGCCCACCACGATTGCGATCTCCACGCCCAGCGCCTTGACGGATTCGATCTCCTGAGCAATGGCTTCGATCACTTGCAGATCAATGCCATGACCCTGCGCCCCCATCAACGCTTCGCCGCTGAGCTTCAACAAAACGCGTTTGAATGCCGGGCGTTCTTTCGTGACGGTAGACATAAATGCCGGTCGCGCAACTTCTCCTGATCGTATCGTTTTTAGAACACAAAGGCTCGGCTGCTGTTGCGGCCGAGCCTTGCTTTATATCGCAACGCCTATTCGCCGAGCTGGAAACGCACAAAGCGGCGAACGGTTATATTTTCACCGAGTTTGGCGATAACTTCGGCAATCACCTGGCTGATCGTGCGGTTGGGATCCTTGATGAAACTTTGTTCGAGCAGAACATTGTCCTGATAAAATTTTTCAAGCTTGCCCTGCGCGATGCGATCGGCGACATTGGCCGGTTTGTTTTCGTTGGCCGCTTGCGAGCGATAGATTTCCATTTCCTTCTCGATCACCTCGGCCGGCATGTGTTCCCGCGCCACGACTTTGGGATTGGACGCCGCGATTTGCATCGCAATATCGCGCGCCAACACCTTGAAGGCGTCGGTTTTCGCGACAAAATCCGTCTCACAATTCACCTCGACCATCACGCCCAAGCGGCTGCCCGGATGAATGTAAGATTCGATCATGCCTTCGTTGGTCGCGCGGCCCATCTTCTTCTCGGCCGTCGCTGCGCCCTTTTTGCGCAACCATTCAATGGCTTTGGTGACATCGCCGCCGGTTTCCGCCAACGCATTTTTGCAATCCATAATGCCGGCGCCGGTTTGCTCGCGCAGTTGCTTGACGACTTCAGCAGATACTGCCATGCAAAAAACCTCCATTAAAATCTAAACCAACATATCTTCAAACTGCCGGAAATTTCATAACCAAGTTCCGCCGCGAGGCGGAACCGGGGCAAACTCAAGCTTCGACGCCTTCTTCTTCCTCGGCGAATTCGCGCTCATCCATGCGCTTTTTGAATTCTTCCTCGTTGCTGTCTTCTTCGGCGGCGATCAATTCTTTTTGCAGGCCGCTCTGGGATTCCACAATCGACTCGGACACGGCGCGCGTGATCAGGCTGATGGATTTAAAAGCATCGTCGTTGCCGGGAATCGGATACGCAATCGGAGTGGGATCGCAATTGGTGTCCACGATCGCCGCCACCGGGATCCCGAGCTTGTTGGCTTCAGCCACGGCAATGGCTTCTTTGCGCACATCGACGACAAACAGGGCGCCGGGCAAGCGCGTCAGGTCACGAATACCGCCCAATACCTTTTCGAGCTTGTCGCGCTCGCGTTCCAACGATAGAATTTCTTTCTTGGTTATTTTATCGTAGGTGCCGTCGCTGCTCATTTTTTCGATATTTTTTAGACGCTTGATGCTTTTTTTGATGGTGCTAAAGTTGGTCAGCATGCCGCCCAGCCAGCGCTCGGTCACATAGAACATGTTGCAGCGCTCGGCCGCGTCTTTAATGATGTCTTTCGCCTGTTTCTTGGTGCCGACGAACAGAATCCGGTCGCCGCTGCGCACAATTTGCCCCAGCGCTTGCGTGGCGTGTTGCAAAGCCTCCAGACTCTTTTTTAGGTCGATGATGTGGATGCCGTTGCGTTCCATGAAGATGTACTTCTTCATTTTGGGATTCCAACGGCGGGTGAGGTGGCCGAAATGGGTGCCCGCGACCAGCAGATCTTGCAGCGTAACGCTCATTTGATGGAACTCCTTCTGTTAGGGTTGCTATTTGTTCACGCTCAGGCGCTGAACAAATCCCGTCTCTTGGGCGCCTGCGCGCCATGGAGACGAGTCCGCCACCCGGCCGGCATCAGGCTCTTCTTTTCCAAGATGGAAACCCTTGAGCCTCAGCGCGGGTGTGAGTGATTGATATGAACATAAAAAAGAATAGCCGATTGTGGCAAAACCCGCTTCGTTGCGAAGCTTGCCTGCCAGCCAAAACTAACGCTTGGAAAATTGGAAACGCTTGCGCGCGCCTTTTTGGCCGTATTTCTTGCGCTCTTTCATGCGGGAATCGCGCGTGAGAAAACCGGCGACTTTGAGCGTTTTGCGATACTCGCCGGCTTGCAACAGCGCGCGGGCAATGCCCATGCGCAAGGCGCCGGCCTGGCCGGTCAGTCCGCCGCCGTCAACGTTCGCCACAATGTCGTATTTGCCGAACGTTTCCGTCGCGTGCAACGGCTGCTCGATGATCATCTTCAGCGTTTCGCGCTTAAAATAATCCAGCAGCGGCTTTTGATTGACGACGACTTTTCCTTCGCCGGGCGACATGCGCACGCGCGCTTGCGAGTGTTTACGCCGTCCCACGGTAACAAATGCTACGGTTTTCATGAACTCCTCGGTTCTGAATGCCACAACTTTTATTTAAGTTCTAACGGTTCGGGTTTTTGCGCCGCGTGCGGATGCTGGTCGCCGGCATAGACTTTCATTTTGAGCAATTGCTGGTGGCCCAGGGTGTTGTGCGGCAGCATGCCTTTGACCGCGCGCTCGATCACCAACTCGGGCTTGCGTTGCAGCATGTCCACAAACAATTCCTTGCGCAAACCGCCGGGATAGCCGGTGAAATGCGTGTAGGTTTTCCATCCCGCTTTCTTGCCGGTGAGCATGACTTTATCGGCATTGATAACAACGACAAAATCGCCGACGTCGGTGTGCGGCGCAAATTGCGGCTTGTGCTTGCCGCGCAGAATGTGAGCGATCTGGCTGGCGAGCCGCCCCAGCACTTTGTCTTTGGCGTCAACGACGTACCATTTTCGCGTGATCTCGCCCTTGCCGGGCATATACGTCTTCAATTGTGACCTCGCTTTGCACTTCAATTTGGGTAAGATAAAATGACGACGTTTTTCACAACAGACGGGAATTATAGGAAATCCACCCCAAAGAGTCAAGCCATTTTTCAGGAGAATAAAGGGTTTATAGAAGCGGCGCAGGGTTTTTCTTGCAGTCTGCCACAATAGTCCTATCTTAATGCCGGGGTAAACATATCGACAACCAGCACATCAAACTTCCCCTTGGTCAATTCACCGTTTCAAAACACGGCTTTCTTCATGGGCAGGGCTCTCGGCGCCGGATGATTTCACCTTATATTTGGGAAAGGAGTGTCATCATGTTGCGGGCGTTCAGAATTTTCGTGATGGGATTTGTGTGTCTGGCGGTAAGCGAGCGCGCAACCGGCCAGAGCAATTTCACCTGGGCGAACAAAACGATCGGCGGCGGAGGCTTTGGTATGGAAATTCGGTTCGATCCCTACAATATTTATCGACCAGCAGGAAGCCCGCCGACTCTTTATCTGGCAACGGATGTGTCCGGGCTTTATCGCTCGACTAATCTTGGTGTAAGCTGGCAACCGGTTTGGTCAAGCAACCAACTGATGGAGAACAATGCCATTGATCGGTTCGCCAAAAGTATTGCTTTTAATGGCAACGCCGGCGTGGTATTGATTGGAACACAAGAAGGGATTTATTGTTGGACCGAATCAACTCAGGAGTGGGGGTTGGTGTCAGATATGCCGGATCGCAACGATTTGCAGGGGCTGGGCTTGAATATGGTTGATGCTCTCGGAGACCCCGATGACGGGCTTTACCCGGAGATCGGCATTATTCGCGAATGCCCGAGCAACACCAGCTATTTTCTGGCAGGCATCGGCGATGTGCGCTACAAGGTTAGCCATGGTAAAACTGTTGGCGCAACGGATATAACACCCAACGGCTTGAGTGCATTGCTCAGAAGCGTAAACGGTGGCTCGGTTTGGCAAGTGCTCAAGCTGCCGGATGATTCGCCCGACGAAACCGTTTATGACATCGATTATGTCACAGACGCGAGCGGCGATATACACACCTTCGTTTCAACCGGATGGACGAAGCGAACGAGCGCCGCTGCCGCAGAGGACGATACGTATGAATACGGCGGAGGCATCTACTATAGCGGCAATGTTTTCGCCTCCAATACTTTGAGCAATCCGTCTCTGGTTTCCTGGAAGAAAATATCCGCTGACGGGGCCACGTATGGCGGGCAGTCTTATCCTCTTACAAATGTTGTCAGTTTGGTGCTGCTAACAACCAGCAGCGTTAATCCACCGCCTCTTGACGATAATATTCTAGCATTCGCCTCCCGATGCATTCAAGACAATGTTCCGGAGATCATCTCCCCCAAAGGCGGAATGTTTCGGACTGTGTTCAAGCTTGAGAAATTCAGCGACCCTTCGAACCCGAATTATCAGCCCCAATGGCGAATTCGACACAAGGAAGAGAGAACCGGCAGGCTAGGCGTGAAACCCAAAAGCACACGCACGAATTTCGAGCTTTATCTTGGCAAAAACCAGGGAGAGGGAATTTCTCTGTGCGTGACGCAACCCGCGGATATTCCGCCGGAAGGAACCAACGACCCCGTCGCGTTCCAGAATATTCTTGACAACTCACCCGGCAATGAGGACAATGACGATGGCTATCGCGGGAAAATTATATTGCCAAATGGGAACATCGTGACCGAGCTCAAATTCGGCAGTTTTGATTTCAATCCCGAGGATTTGCGGCCGCACCCGGCGGTGTTCGGCTGCTGGGGCGGCGGGCCGGTGATGACCGAAGGGCACTCGGACCCGGATTACCGAAAGATTCGAACGTATCAGCAGATTTTCACCGATAAGATCAATGGCACCTACCGCAGCCGCGGCATGGACGAGTTGTTTTTTGACAGTGGAACGCCCGTTTTTCATCCGAACAATTCGAACATTATCATGATCGGCTGCACGGATAATCCCATCCTTCGCAGCGAGAACGGCGGAGAAAGCTGGTCACACATTCGCTTGCGCAATCCCGGCGACTGGTTTGGCGGCAAGCAACATCACGTCTATCACATTGCCTTTCATCCGCAGAATGCCAATACCGTTCTCGTTTCCGGCGGATCGGCCAATCATCACCCGCAGAACCCTGGGCGAGGGGCGCTTTTCGCGAATGTGAATGGAGGGGTGGGAGATGGCATAACCAATTGGCAGATGATCGGCGGCAATACGGATGATTCTCAGCCAAATAATGAAAGCATGTGGACCAATGGCTTGCCGATTGCTGAAATGCAATCGTTTGTTTTCGATGTCAAAGAAGATCGAAGAGGCGTATTCGTCGCTGCCAGAAACCATGGCCTTTATTACGGCAGAATCAACAGCGACGGCACGATAGACGCCGGTTTCAACGGCGGCAAATTTGCGAAGATTATCGATCCCGAGCTGGATGCGATAATACCCTATGCGACGACCGGTGGGCATCACTACTATTCGCGTATCATGTTTGACCCTGCTAACCAGGATCATCTTTACGTTGCACGGCACTATCCTTCTGGCGGAGTTTTTCGATTAATTTTGAAGAGTGATCGCACTAGCCTCAACCCGGCAGATTGTGTTGAGCAGGTGGATGAGGTGATTAAGGGACGATTCAATGGCGCGACCGCTGAAACCGATGTCGATACCTCCAAAACCGCAGAGGTGATCAATCTCTTGGTCACCCCGACTCACGTCTTTGCCGGTGTGACATGCGGACACCAGGCGGATGATGCCAACGGGAAAAACTACAGCGGAGGGCTGATTCGATGGGCAAAGAACGCAATCCCGACTGATTACCATTGGAAAATAGGCGGGCCAACGGCAATCGGACCTTCAAGTAAAACCATTGCCATTGGCGGCTTGGCGCAAGATCCCCTGGATGCGAATACCATTCTGACGGTGACCTACAGATTCAGGTTGCGAGCTGACCGACACACTTCCAACAGCAAATATCGCGGCGAAGAGAACCACAAGCTTATGAACATCTGGCAGAGCACGGACGGAGGCGCAACCTTTTTCCTACTTGCCAACAGCGCGACACAGCATAAGTGGCCCGATGCCGTGACCATGGCCTTTTTCCCAAACGATCCCAATAGAATCATCATGCCAACGCATGGCAATGGTGTCTGGATTGGAACTTATAATGGTCCACCGCGCAAAGTGGCCCTACCGGCGGATTCTGCTCAGAACGATTCTCGTTTGCCCAGGCGTTTTGCCCTGCATCACAATTATCCCAATCCGTTCAATCCATTGACCACAATCAGGTTCGATTTGCCACAGCAAACTCACGTGACCTTGACCATCTACGACGTGCTGGGTCGTCGCGTGCGAACGATCGTAGATCAGCCAATGAAAGCCGGTTATTATGTTAGAATTTGGGATGGTCGGGATGACCAAGGTGTTGCCGTAACTTCCAGTGTTTATTTCTACCGTCTACATGCGCGCGAGTTCGACAAGGTTCGCAAGATGGCAATCGTAAGATGATATCGAGTTGCAGCAATCTCTTTTTTGGCGCTGCCTGATTGAAAGCACAGAGCCTCCGGAACTGCTGGCACCGGTGTATAGAATTTCGATCCACTCAATAGGGAGGAGGCGAAACTAAACCGCCTTCTCCCTTTTTCTTCCAGGAGTTTCGGTCGAAAACGAAATTGAAGTGGCCCTCAAAGTTGCATAAACGGCTGGGGAAACTCGCTTGATTTTTCTTCAGAATGAGCTGAGTGAAAGTATAATATCAATTGAACCGCTGAACAGCTTACCCCGCTTTGATACTCAACTGACCCGAATAGGACTATGCTCATGCGCCAGGATGATTTCAGAGGCCAATCAATTCCTCTGCATTTTTGTAGACCGGCTCATTGTGCTCGAATTCTTGTCATTGCTTTAATGTTGCGGCTCTCCGCTTTTTGTTATGCTCAGGAAGCTGGTTTTATCTCCTTTATTTTCGATACCGATGCGGACAATGCTATCATCTGCTCCGCAGATGGCAGGAATGTCTATGCCTGTGGTGTCAACAGTATCGCTGTTTTTCAACGCCGTGACGATATTGACACACTTGAGGCCATTCAGGTTCTCAACAATGATCATCAAGGTGTGCGCGACGTTCACAATGTCACGGATCTCGCCCTTGCACCCGATGGTCGCTATCTGTACGGCGTCTGTCAAAACCAACAAACCTTACTGCTCTTCGCCAGAGATACGACCACTGGCAAGATCGCACTGCGGCAAGTAATACAAGATAGTGTCTTTGGCCGGCAGCGTGGCGCCGTGCCCTTTGTAGAGCGCAATCACAAGCTTTTGATTTCACCTGATGGCCGGCATCTTTATTGGTTTTACAGTGGCATTGGCATTGTATCAACCTTTGCTCGTGATGTTGAAAGCGGCGAGATCGAAAAAGTGCAGGTCTTGAGGAACGGTGTGCCCGAGTTGGGCGGCTTTAATGTGCCGGCGTGGATCGCGATTTCGTCAGATGGAAAACACCTCTACGGAGGCGGAAACAACGGAACCAAAATGGTCATCTTTGGCCGCAATTTGAACTCTGGAAAAATCACTTACCAAGACCTTTATGACACAGGACCAACCCCAGATGGTAGGTGGGAACGCGGCAGCATAACGGCTTCCCCTGACGGCGTGAATATATATGTCATTAATTTGTCTGTTGGCAAGTTGTTCGTCTTTGCCCGGAATGAAGTTCATGGTGAGTTAGAAAGTCGACAGACAATCAATCATAATAGCCCAGAAAATTTGGTCACTTCGCCAGACGGTTCACATATTTATTTTATCCATTACGACAACGCCAGTTATTTTGCCTTGTACCAAAGAGATGACAGCACTGACCAGCTTGCGGTAGTGGATGATCATCTGCTCAAGATCGACTACTACCTCTCCGATCAACCCTCGCGCATTTGCATATCGCCCAATGGGGACGCCATTTATATGATCGATGGTCAAAGCCGGCATTCGGTATTCAAAAGGGATACCTCTACAGGAGTATTGTTGCTGGCCCAACAATTTAAAAATAATATCGGCGGCACGGACCGGCTGCATGGTTCCCGCACGGTCGCCGTCTCGCCCGAAGGCAAATTCCTTTACGTCGCTGCTAATGATGGCCGTGAGGATATCGGCATCAGCGTGTTCTCTCGTGATCAAGCGAATGGCCAAATCACGTTGTCTGAAATTTACCCCTTGGATTATTTCGGCACAATTGTGTTGCCTGCTGACGGCAAGCATTTGTATGTGACCAAAGCTGAAAACCTGCCCTTCGAAGTTTTTGCGCGCGATGAGCAAAGCGGCAGCTTGCACCGGCAAGAACCGCAGGGCGATAGCTCGGGCGCTTCATTCGTTCATCCAGCGTTGTTTTCGGCGAGCGGGAAGCATCTTTATGTCAACTCGCTTTGGGATATGACGGTATTCCAGCGCGAGCCGATGAACGGGCAACTCACGCGCGTGCAACGGATCAATTGCCAGGATTATGATTTGGGCGAGGTCTTCGGCCTTGCCATTTCCCCGGACGACTCGTTTCTGTATCGCTACAGCTTCGATCTTCCCATAGAAGGTTTTCAAATTGCAACCTTTGCGCGCGACCCGGCCTCCGGACAACTGCGCTTTTTGCACAAGATCGAGAACGGTTATCTGCCGGGATTTTACCTCGGCCCGGTGCCGCCGCCCGCCTCTACCATCATCATCTCCCCTGATGGCCGGCATGTTTATGTGGCGGCTACTGAGCCCCACATCAATGCTTATTACGATGCTACGCTGTGCGCCTACAGTCGAAATCCGGCAACGGGCGAATTGACCTTTGTGCAAGCGTTCAGGTTTGGCGATTGGTGGGAAATGCGCGATTTGGGCATTTCCCTTGACGGCAGCGCAGTCTATGCATTGATGAGCAGCGGAGGTTCTTCGAGCGAATTGGCGATTCTGGATCGCGACACCGATAGCGGACGTCTCACCGTGAACAAACGCTTTGAAAGCTGGAAGGAGGGCGTCTATGGCATGTTTTCCAGTTGGGATTTGACGCTTTCGCCCGATGGCAGGTTCATTTATATCGCGGATACTGGTGGGCTTGCCACTTTCGCCACCGGGCGTAATACGACAAGCATCGCAGAGAAGCTTGACAACCTCGTCGCCTTGCCGCAAACGCTTCAGCTCGAACAGAATTACCCAAATCCTTTTTCAGCTTTCTCCACTTCTGCCACATTGGGCACATCAACCACCACGATTCGCTACGAGATTCCTGCTGCTCCCAAACAAGCCGTGCCGGTGGAATTGGCGATTTACAACCTGCAGGGCCAGCTTGTGTACACGCTGGTAAACGAGCTAAAAATAGGTGGGCGCTACGCTGCTTGGAATGCCTTCGATGCGCACGGTAAGCCTGTTCCGTCAGGACTCTATTTTTATCGCCTCAAATCCGGCGATTCGATCATTACCAGACGGCTCTTGCTTATCAAATAACCCTCTCCCCCCAACTTGCTCGTTGACTTTTAGTGCAATTCTCCTAGCTTCCCACCGAATCGAACGCAAGCATCAAACCGCGGCCTTCATCCCCAAGCGGGAAAACATTCATGAAACGATTTCACCTCAATATTATTTACTTTTTCTTATTGGCGGGGCTGGGACTTTATGCCTTTACACTGCGCGTTCCGGCAAATGATCGCTACCGGCCGGGCGATTGGGTGAGCTACGGCGTCAATCGCTACATTAGCTCGGTCGCAGCCAGTCCGGAACAGGCTTTTTTCGGCACCACCACCGGCATTGCGCGCTATGACATTCTGCGCAATCAATGGCAGGCGCCTTACACCACCAGCGACGGCCTTGCCGACAATCGCATGAGCGTCATCGGCTTCGATCATATTACCAGTACACTCTGGTGCGGCCATGCTGCGGGCCTCAGCCGCCAGCATCCCGCCTCGTTGCGCTGGACGAATTTTCCCAAAATCGAATTTGGCCTGGCGTATAACGATGAATTCGTTTCGCTCGGCTTTGACAACAACTACAATTGGTTCGAAACCGCCTCCGGTCGCATGTATCGCCAGGATAAATTCGGCAACATTTTTTCTCCGGCGGACGGCCTCGCGCCAGAGGCTTCCGTCATTTGGTTCGGCGCGCGCGCGCCGCGGCCGCGGATGTTCCCGCAATTTTTTATGCCGGCCGGTTTTCTGTTCGATCCCAAGGGTATTGTGCAAGACAATCATTTGCGCCAGGCGCCGGTGACGAGTATCAGCGAAGATCGCTGGGGCAACATGTGGCTGGGCACCTGGGGCCTGGGCGCATTGCGCGTCGATGTCAATCTGGGCCAGGCGCGGCCCAGCAGCTTCGGCTTGGCGAGCCAGCGTGTCGATCCAGTGCTGTTTGATGAGGAAGTCTGTAGATCGGCGGGGCGCGCAACAGCATCACATGATACTCGCAAGGTATTCCGGCGAGAGTACAAGCAGACTAAAGTCAGAGGCGTCTTATTGAGCATCCCTCTGCGCCGTGACCTCTTTGCCGGCGCGAAAACGCTCGACGTCGATGCGCACTTCCGTGCCGTCGGCTTGCAGGCAGGGCTTCAGGCGCTGCCACACCCATTCGCCTTGGTGGTGGGAATAACTGATGAAAACGGTTTTGGACATTTAGTGTGACCCCAATTACATTCGGTTGTTTACTACCGGACACTTTTCAGAAATAAGACTTTTAGGCACTGATTTACACGGATCTACACGGATTTCAGACGTTTCACGCTTCAGTGATTTTTTGAAAGAAACTATTGTAAAACATAGAAAAAAATCAGTGAAAATCCGTGTTCATCCGTGGCTAAAGAAAAAGTATCCGGTAGTGAATTCGGTTGATCAATTCAACCGCAATAAGTCAAATAGCTGGTTTGCGTGATGATTTTTTCGAAGTCTTGCTTGGCCGGCTCGCCCCAGATGATTTGGAATGGATGATTTTCCACATATCCTCCCGCACTTGTTCATGCGAGTAAACCCTGCCCTCTTGGACAGCGCGCAACCCGTCCGCCACCTTCAATTTTACGTAAATCTCATAAAGCAATTTGTCTTGCTTCATTTTGGGCGGGCGCGCTTTGATCATCTCCACAATCTTTTCGGCATACTCTGACGTCGTCATAGCCTTCTCCGAGTCAATTGAACACGCGTTTCTCATGCGCGCTCGAACATAGTGAAGCGCCAGTTTAGTCGCAAGAGGATTTCCTCGCTTCCATGAAATCCAGCCCAATCTCCTCATCGTATCTGTGAAGTACAATCACCACCTCCCCGTAACCCATCTACTCGAGGGAGACTATGGCCAATCATCTTGACACCGTATCCGCCATTTACGCGGCGTTTGACAAGGGCGATATTCCGGGCATCATCCAGCATCTCTCTGCCAGGAGCTGATCTCTTGATCACTCCTGGCTTTTTTGTTTGGCGCGGCATGAAGTGGCGGCGCAGTTGGCGAAAATTCCATGAGAAAGAGTTCCCGTGCTGGTGTCTTTGGGAGAAAGCCAATGTCAATGCTTGCGTTGCTCACTCTCGGTTCTGGAAAACCAATGACACCAACTTTCAAAAACCTGTCATGGCAGGAACTCTTAAACACCGGCGCTTTATTTCTGGCGTTAATGGCATTCGCCCTGCTGTTGGCCGGACAGACGGAGCGGGTTCTGTTCTACAAAATTCTCTACACCGCCCGCACCACCATGATTCTGTTCACGCCGGCCATGTGCCTGTATGTGCTGCCGCAGCAGTCGCAGAAAAAGCAGAACTACTGGCTGCTCTTTTGGACGTTCAGCTTTCTATCGTATGCCATTCACATTTACTACTCTTTTTTTGTTTTCTTTCACGGCAGTCTTGCGGAGTTTTTTGCAGACCAGGGCGTTGCAGTGGCAACCATCAATCTAATCATCACCATGTGGTGGGCCTTCGAGATCGTGGCCGTGTGGGCGCTGTCTTCCCCCGCCAAGTGGCTGCGCATACAGCGCGCCGCGATTCAAATTATCATTGCTGTGACATTTTTTGCGTCGACCGTTATTCTGCACGGCGTGGACAACAAAGAACCGTTTGTCATTGTGTTGGGCGCGCTGCAAGCCGCCGCGATTCTGGCGTGTGTCGCAATTCGCATAACCGCACGCAAACGGCAATTCGCACTTTGACAGACGTCTCTTGATTTTTATCCGGCACGTTGTATTCAGCATGCCAAGCCGCCGTGCTGAGTGCAAGCGTGCATACTCTAATCTCACGCTTCACCAATCACCAAAAGGAGTGCATATGAAGTTCCACCAGAGGATAATTCTCATTGTCGCATGCGCGCCGTTGTCCCTGTTTTTGCTGGGTTGCCCGCCTTCACCATTCGATTGGGGCAACCACGACGTTCTGCGCGACGAGTTGCCGGGACCAACGATCCCGAAATACAACGGACAAGAAATTCCCTATGATGAATATATGAAATGGGTGGCATGGGGCGAGGAGTGGTTTCGCAACGAAACATTCGGCAATGAACGGCTGCTCACCGACGTGACCGGCTTTCTCAACGGCACAGTGGAAGTGCCGGATTCAGGCGGCTGGCGCAAAGAGAGCTTCTTCAAGTTTTTTGTTGAGGCCATCGATGCGCTTGACAGTGTGCGCGGCAATCTCTACAGCGGCAATGGCGGCGGGTACACGCATGATTTGGTCGTGACGTTTCCTGCCGGCAGCAAGCTGCACGGCGGTCTGCCTCTGCCGGAACGGCTGCACACCGGTTTGGATGTCGAAGCCAGCGCCACATGGCCGGTGGGCATCGTTGCGGTTCCGGCGCCAGCGCAAGACGAGAAGTTGCCGTATCTACTCGACCCTAATCTCTATGCCGCAGGCGAGCGTGGCGTTGGCACTGCGCCGCCGGAGAAATATCGCGTTGGCATGTCGTGCGCGATTTGCCACTATTCCCTTGATGTCGATTGGGATGGCCGCACCGATCTCCAATCCGCGCGCTTGGGCGTTGCCACACCCGGCACGCCGTTCAAGCCGGAAGATGCGTGGGCGGTTGGCAATCAAGACTTGCACCTCGGTTGGGTTTTCATTTCGGCTTCCAATCCGATAGCCGCGTTGTTCGCTTCCGGCCGGCCGGGGCAAAAAACGCCCGCCGAAGCCAAGGCCTGGATGGAGGAAATTCTGCGCAACTACGAAAGCCGGCCACAGGAAGTCACGAGCGAGATTGTGCGCGGCGTGCAGATGATGCCGCGCGGCTACTTCGACGACACGCCCGATGCGATTCACAATCCGCTGCAATATCCTGCGCTGTTCACGCGGCAGAACTGGCCGTTCAACTACGACGGCGTGAACTCGTGGGCCTGTGCAAGGATCGCGGCGGCAAAACCTCCAAACTGCTTTTTTGGATGAAGCCCGGGATCTTTTCGGTGTTGTCCTCGACACAATATGCTGATTTGATCACACATTATTCTCCCGCGGTGGCGTACGATCCCACCCAAAAGCAGAAACTGCGCGACGACATTCTCGGCATCAGCGACGGCATGCCCGGTGTGTTGGACAATGATGCCGTGGTACTGATCGATGACATTCCCGCGGTGATATCCAAGGAAGTTTTGAGTCATCCGGATAACAAAACGCATCGCCGCGTGCGCAAAGCCAGCGAGTTTGGAGCAGACGGCGGCCAGCGCAGCCAGATGACGGGCATGCTGGGAACGCGCGTGATCACGCCGCGTCACGTGCGCGAGCAATACCCGATCGAGCAGTTGGCCGCGACCTACAGCCTCAATGCCGATGAGTTTGTCTCGGATGCCGTGAGTCTGATGCTGGATTGGGTGCAACCGCCCACCAATCACACCGCGTTGCTGGCCAATGCCCGCAGCGCAGGCCTGGTGGAAAAGGGCTATGAAGTTTTCAAAGCGCAGGGTTGCGCGCAGTGTCATGCCGGCCCGTTCTTCACCAACAACAAAATCATTCCGCTGAAAGAAATCGGGACGAACAATGCGCGCGCGTTGGCGACTGAGCCGCTGCAAACGTTCATCGCGCCGGAGTATGATCCTGCCACCGGCCAGGCCATCGCCAAAGGCTTCTGGGGTTTTCTGGGAAAATTTTTCGGCAGCAAACAGAAGTACGGCTACAAAGTCGTGACGCTGCGCTATTTGTGTGGCGGTGGCGCTTGATCCTCAAGCTGCGCCGGCGGGCGACGACTTGCAAGCGTTATTGCAACGCGACGCGGCAGAAAAAGTCTATGGCGCCGGTCAAATTCTTGCTTATCGCGAAGCACATCCCGAGTCTTACTTTCGCCCCAATGCAGCGCTGAGTTTGCAAGCGATTTTACTGCAATCCGAGCGGGAGAAAGTGATTGTGGCGAACAAAGAAAAGGTTTATCCGGTGCCGGGCAGCACGGCGCGCGTGGCGATGGAGGACATGAATGTGCAGGGCATTGGTCACGAGTATTGGATTCAAGATCAACCTGGCGGCGATAATATCACGGCGCTGATCGCCTTCCTGCTCGCGCTGGACGACAAACCGGGAGAATAGGCGTTGACCTTATGAATTTTGACATCCACGTTCGGCGAGGTTTAGCCACGGCTTTGCCGTGGCTTGACCACGAACAAGTAGTAGAAATCAGCGCGTGCCGCTTCAATTCTGCATGATACCAGCGCCATGAAGCTGGCGGCGTTGTGGCAGAGGCATTGATATAACACTTTGTCGTTAGGTTGAGATATGATCTTTGCTTGAGCGCAATGTGGCCGGAGATAATGGGTGGTTACCGCGAGAACATGAGATGAACTTGTGCGTGTCAAGCGCAGTTTAATAAAACGACACGGGTTCACTTGCCTTCTTAACTGCCCTCTTCTGTCAAAGCGCTAAGGAGTTCATATGAAAAAGCTCCGATTCATTTCTGCATTCATGTTGTTCAGCATTGTGACCTCCGCCCGGGCGCAAGCCCCTGGTACTGCTGCTGCAACATTTTTACTCATTCAGCCTTCTCTGCGCGCCAACGGCATGGGAGGCACATCAGTTTCCTCCGTGGAAAATGATGCTCTTGGCATCGCCTTCAATCCTGCGCGATTGGGTGTTTGGGCTAATGAGAGTTTTTTCATAGCGGAATTTTATCCCGCCAAAAGCGACTGGTTGGCGGGCTTGGCCCCGGATATTTTTTATGACGCCAAGACGTTTGTCGCGGGCTATAATCTCAAAAAACTCGATCATCGCATTCCCGTGAGCCTGGGCGTTGGCTATACACACGTCAATCTTGATCTCGGCGAAATCGCCGTTACTGGCCCGGATGATCCCACGACACCAATTGGCGTATTGCATATCGTTGAGAGGGCCAAGCTCTGGACTCTCGGGCTGGGCTTCGATTATTGGATCAAAGCTGGATTCGGGTGGAGTTTCAAAAGTATTGAGTCGGATCTAGGCCCCGCCATAATTGAAAATCAGGTTTATCCTGCCTCGACAAACATCAAAGCGCATGATTTCGGCGTGGTTTTGTATGCCCCTGGCAATGAAATTCTCTCACGCCTGACCGGCAGCTCCTTGGAGATTCGCCCGGGATTGCGCACTGTTTTCGGGCTTGGTTTGGGCTACTCAAAAAGCAATATCGGCGGCACGTTCCGCTATATTGGTATCACACTGCCGGACCCACTGCCGCGTACTGCCCGCTTGGGGTTGAGTCTGAACGCCGGATTGGCGAGCACACGCCACGGCCGCCCGTGGCGCCTCGTTTCGCTGGAACATCAGTATGAAACCGAGCAATTACTCGTGCGCATAACAGATCGCCGCAGCGTTTCGTATGCCAATTTCCTGGGCGATATCAACTTCTTCAAGAACGTGATCCTGCGGCAGGAGAATTCCAAAATCATTGCCAAAATCGGCTGGGAATTAGGGGCCAATGAGTTTGTTTTTCTCCGTTATGGTCATTACAAAGATCCGCTTGGCCGTGTCGATTATAGAACTTTTGGCGCGAGCATCAGTTCTTATGGTTTGCTCAATGCTATTTTTCAGCCCACACCGCGCAGCCCAATCTGGATGCGCTGGTTGGCGGAACATCTTGATGTACGCTATGATTACAGCAGTTACGATTTTGAAGAGGGCCATCCGTTGTCGCGGACGGATTTTCACGGGATGAGGATACGATTGTTCTGAGGAGAACATGATGACTGAAGCATACTCATCGTTGCTGACCGGTTTGGTTTCCGGCGCCATCACCGCAGTGATTACCTACTTTGTCACGCTGTCGAAAGCACGGCTGGAGTTGACCATTGAATATGACAAGGAGCTGCGCAAGAGCCGGCTGGAGGCTTATCAAAAATTGTGGAAGATCATGAAGCCGTTGGCGCGCTATTCAGCCGAAAGGCCACTTACCCATCAAATTGTAAAACAAACCTCGGAGGCGATGCGGGATTGGTATTTCGACGCCGGCGGCATCTTCTTGTCGCGCGCCAGCCGCGCGCCTTACTTCGAACTTAAAAGAGAGATGCAGGCGATTATCAACAAAGCCGGCTTGCAAGAATTGAAAGACGCTCCGCTGAATGAAGAATTGATGCGAGCCTTGCACGAACGTGGAACAGCGCTGCGCGCAAGTCTGTCCGACGATATTGGAACGAGAAAAAGCCCGTTTGTTTGAATGGAATTACGCGGCTCGGAAAGGGTTAAGATTCATCTCATCGAAAACGAATTCCAGGTCACTGTGAATTTCTCACCGCGGGACACAGCGCTCAAAAATAATTCCCAAACCCTCCAGCGTCAAATCCGGCTCGACGCGTTCCACGGTGGCGAGATGAGGCAAGAATACATTCGCCAATCCGCCAGTGGCGACAATGCGCGTGTCCTCACCAAGCTCGCGTTTGATGCGGCGATTGAGGCCGTCGATCAACTCCACGCCGCCGAACATCAATCCCGCTTGAATACTCGTCTCTGTCGTCTTCCCGATGACG
>QEVD01000758.1 GCA_003576975.1 Candidatus Zhuqueibacterota bacterium | reverse complement strand
GACAAACGTTTCCGAGGTACTGGTAACACATTTGGCAAAATAGCCCCACGCCACGGTTCCCGCCATGTAGAACAGAAATTTGGGCAAACCATCGGTGGAAAGGCCCGCGACATTGCCGAAGATGAACGTGAACGTCAGGGCCGTAAACAAGGGCTGAATGAGGTGCCAGAGCGGCCCGAGGATGGTTTGCTTGTACGCGGCGACAAAGTCCCGGCGGACGAAGAGCATGATCAGATCGCGGTACTGCCACAATTCATCGAGGCGCAACTCCAGCCAATGGCCTTTGGGCTTGATGACCATGGTCCACTCGCCGTCATCCGTGGGCAATGCCGGAGGATGAGAGGCCTTGGCGCAGAGGGCATAGCGCTTGGCGCAAAGCGAATTATGCCATGCGCTTTGCTCTATGCGCCACGCGAGTCTGTTCGTACCACTCAATAGTCCTACGCAATCCTTCTTCCAGCGGCATCTTCGCTTTGAATCCAAAAAGTCTTTCAGCCTTGCTGGTATCCAGCGCCCGGCGCGGTTGGCCGTTGGGACGGGTGGTGTCCCATTTGATTTGGCCTTGATAGCCGGTAAGGCGCGCTATCATGCCGACCAAATCTTTGATGGCGATTTCATGGCCGGCGCCGAGGTTGACCGGCTCGCTGCTATTATAAAGCTCGGTCGCCAGGAGAATGCCTTCAGCGGCGTCTTCCACGTAAAGAAACTCGCGGGTGGGTGAGCCGTCGCCCCAGGCAACGAGATGTTCTGCTTTCGTTTCTTTGGATTCCAGGCACTTGCGAATCAAGGCCGGAATCACATGCGATGATTCCAAATCAAAATTATCACGCGGGCCGTAGAGATTCACCGGCAGAAGAAAGATCGAATTGAAACCGTATTGCTCGCGATAGGCCTGGCTTTGCACCAGCATCATTTTTTTGGCGAGACCATAGGGCGCGTTGGTCTCTTCGGGATAGCCGTTCCACAAATCTTCCTCGCAAAACGGCACCGGCGTGAATTTCGGATACGCACAGATGGTGCCGGTGGCGACAAATTTTTCTACGTTGTTCAGCCGGGCTTCTTCCATCATCTGCAAGCCCATGATGGCGTTCTCATAAAAGTATTTGCCGGGATTCAGGCGATTGGCGCCAATGCCGCCGACAACTGCGGCGAGGTGAATGACGATGTCCGGCTTCGCCTCGCGATACAACCGGCGCACGGCTTCGATTTGGGTGAGGTCGTAATCTTTGCGCCGCGGCACGAAAATGTGTTGGCAGCCACGGGCTTGCAGTTTCTCTACGATGAAGGAACCAAGAAAGCCGGCGCCACCGGTGACTAAAACATGTTTGTTAAGCCAGAAAGACAAGGGCAGTTATCAGTTACAAGTCCATATCATTAAGTTAAGCAAAGAGTCTGTTGCTTTTTGCGTCCCGAAGGGACATTCGACCATAGTCCAACAATTTATTGTTGGAAAATATCGCCTATCGTTGCCTCACGAGTCCCGCAAGGGACGAATGAGAACACGGTGATCGTGATATTTTAAACGGCTCTTTTCAATCGTCCCTAGCGGGACTGGAAAACGCTGTTGTTTCAAATTCCCAGAGATAAAATCTCTGGGTTATTTTCACATTGTCCCTACGGGACGTAATTTTTGCTCGCTAACTTCATGACGTGAAGTTACCAGTCATCAGTTGGGTTGATGGATGTCTGGATTGATAGATCGCCGATGATTCTGAAACTCCATTGATCCAGTACTCCATCAATCCATCTAACGGACGAGAACCGCGTGGGCGGCTTCTTTGCTGGCTTCGCGTTTCAAATGCATACCCTGGCTTTGCCGCTGCAAATCCTGCAAATCGGCATC
>QEVD01000147.1 GCA_003576975.1 Candidatus Zhuqueibacterota bacterium | reverse complement strand
TTTCGACCATCTGCCGCCAGAGGTAACGCTGCGTGCGATGATGGCCGTGCGCCGGCGCGAGCATGGAAAGAATGCGATCGGTTTCTTGAAACGTCAAGTAACAGCGGGACGACGTGACCTGTTGCATCACTCGGCGAACCACATATGCTTGAATCGGGCGAAAGTACTTCCAAAATTGTTGAAGATCAAGGACTATTTTCGCGGGCGTTTGCACAAGGATAAGAGTTTTTAACGCTTCCTCCGCTTCCTGCCGCAGCAAATGATCGATTTCCGCAGAAATTTTGGCCAGACGTTGCAAGCTGCGCGCAATGCCGGGATTGAATCGTGCTTTTAATAAGGGTAACAATTCGTGCCGGATGCGGTTGCGCCGGAGGGAAACGTCGGCGTTGCTGGCATCTTCCCGCCAATGCAGGTTCTGTTGTGTCGCATACGTTAAAATTTGCCGGCGCGAGAATGGCAACAACGGCCGCAGAATCACGGCCGGCCCCTGGCTGAACACGCGTTTCGCCGGCATTCCCGCCAAACCAGACAGGCCGCTGCCGCGCATGAGATGCGCCAGAATCGTCTCCGCTTGATCGTCGCCGGTATGCGCCGTTACAATTGCATTGCAATCGGCTTCTCGCCGCATATCATTCAGCGCACGATAGCGCAGTTTGCGGCCGGCTGCTTCCAGAGAGAGGCGATGCGCGGCGGCATACTCACGCACCTCGATTTTTTGCATCAAAAAATCCAAGCGATAATCACGGGCGAGCTTTTCCACGAATGCGGCATCTGCCTCCGCTTCCGCCCCGCGCAATTGATGATGCACGTGCCCGACCGCCAGCGTTAATTCCCACTCCGCTTGCAGCGCGGCAAATAAATCCAACAGCACGCGCGAATCGACTCCGCCGGAGACCGCGAGCAATAACCGGTCGCCGCGCGCGATCAGGTGATCCTTTTCACAATGACGCCGAAAAATCTCTACGAAATTTTCGCTGGCCCGCTTTGGCATGAGGGGTACTTCCGGGCATAGGCTTGAGAAACGGCTCCTAAAAAATAATCCCGACTTTTCTCGTAGGAACCGTCGGGATCATGCAAGAAGTAGCGGCGGAGGGACTTGAACCCCCGACCTACGGATTATGATTCCGCTGCTCTACCGACTGAGCTACACCGCCAGAACATTACTCGCTTAATTTAAAAATGATGCGATGAAACGCAAGGGCTTTTTCCCGCCAAAGCTTCACCCAGACTTAATGCAATGGTCATTTTTTCTTATCATGCAATTCGTATTTAAGCCTTGCAAAAAGTGACGGCGCGCCACAATTCTGTTTCACACTCTGAATCACCTCACGAATCAAATCCGCGCTTTACAACATCATGCCATTCGCAACAGGAGTAGGCTATGAGAATTTCTCACCAGGCTTTACGGGCTTCATCAGTATTCGGGTTTCGTGGTTTAAAGGCAGCGCTCACGACGCTGGCATTGGCCGGTAACGTTGCGTTCGGCCAGAGTATTCAACTCAATTCGATTGCGACGCACAACACCGGCATTTATGACGGCAGCGCCTCTGAAATTACGGCATATGATCCGGATCGCCGCCGTCTATATGTTGTCAATGCGCAAGCACAGCGGGTTGACGTGTTCGACCTCAGAAATCCGAATGCCTTGGTCGAACTGGAGTCCCTCGACATGTCGCCCTATGGCGCCGTGGTCAATAGTGTCGCCGTTCATGATGGCGTCGTCGCTGTTGCGGTCGAAAATGCCGTGAAGACGGAGCCGGGCAAAGTCGTTTTCTTCAGCACCAAAGGCAAGTTTCAGAGCCAGGTGACGGTCGGTGCGCTGCCGGATATGCTTACCTTTACGCCCGACGGCCGTTGGTTATTGGTCGCGAACGAGGGCGAGCCGAATAGCGATTACTCGATCGATCCCGAAGGTTCGATCAGCATTATCGACGTTTCCGATGACGCGGACGAAATAAGGCAACGAGATGTGCGTACCGTGAATTTCAGAGCCTTTAATAACGCCACGCTCGATCCCAGCATCCGGATTTTTGGGCCGCATGCCGCCGTGGCGCAAGATCTCGAGCCGGAATATATCGCGGTTTCCTCCAACTCGAAATACGCCTGGGTGACGTTGCAGGAAAACAATGCTATCGCTTATATCGACATCAAGCGCGCAAAAGTCGTGGAGTTGAACGGCCTGGGTTTTAAAGATCACAGCGTCGCCGGCAATGGCCTTGATGCAAGCGACCGCGATAATAAGATCAACATCTCCAACTGGCCGGTAAAAGGCATGTATCTGCCGGATGCCATCGCTTCATATAAAGCCCGGGGCAAGACTTTTCTCGTGACGGCCAATGAAGGCGATGTACGCGAATATGATACATTTGAAGAAGCCGTGCGTGTGGGCAGCCTTACGCTTGATCCCGAGGCATTTCCCGAAGCCGCGACGCTTCAAGATAACGCCAATCTCGGACGCTTAACCGTTACCAACACGCGCGGTGATACGGACAACGACGGCGATTTTGACGAACTTTATTCGTTCGGTGGACGCTCGTTATCGATCTGGACGTCTGATGGCCGTCTGGTTTATGACAGCGGCGACGCGCTCGAACAAATCACAGCCGCGGCTTTTCCAGAAAATTTCAACGCCAGCAACACGAATAACACCTTCGATAATCGCAGCGATGACAAGGGCCCGGAGCCGGAGGGGGTCGCCATTGGCAAAGTATACGGCCGTACCTATGCATTTATCGGCTTGGAACGCATCGGCGGGATCATGGTATTTGATATCAGCAACCCCTCTTGTGTGACGTTTGAACAATACTTCAATAATCGTGATTTCACGCAGACGCCCGGGCCGAATAGCGGCGGAGATCTCGGGGCGGAAGGTTTGCTTTTTATTGATGAGAAAGACAGCCCATGCCGCAAACCATTGCTCGTGGTGGCGAATGAAGTGAGCGGCTCGACCACCGTCTATGAAATCAGCAAAGGCCTGCACAAGGATGGCAATGCCGGCGATGAATTGGCAGAGATGCCGGAGCAATTCGTTTTGCATCAAAATTATCCCAATCCCTTCAACCCCAGCACGACGATTCGCTACAGCTTGCCCGAAGCTGTGCATGTCACGATCAAAGTCTACAGCCTCGCGGGCGCCGAAGTGGCGACGCTGGTCGATGACATGCGTCAAGCTGGCAATCATGAAGTAATGTTCAGTGCCGGACGTTTGGCAAGCGGCACATATTTCTACCGCATGCAGGTCAATGGTGAGATCACGCAGATGCGGCAGCTCATGCTGGTGAAGTAGGATTTGCGCGTGCTCGGGGCAAGCATGCGAATTTGATTAGATTCGTTTTCGCGTCTACTGAGTCTCTAATGCGGAAGCAAGCTTCCGTGTTAGAGATTTTTTGTTTTGGAACAAAACCACATCTTGGAATCGAATATTCGTTGTGTTATATTTCGTCACAAGATTTTGAATCGAACTTAGCTTAGAGACAATGCTTAAGTTTTCGCTTTGCTTATTGCTGCAAATCTTTTTGGGCCTGTCGGCCTGCAGCGAATCACCGCAGCCGGCTCCACGCGAATTCACCATTATCTGGGGCAGCGGTGGCGGTTTTACGGGATTCGCCGAGGGTTACATTTTACACAGCAATGGCGCCATCGAGAAATGGTCGGGTCCCTATTTTCGCCACGATAGAATTCAACCGCTCGGCAGAGTGCCTGCCGCCAGCCTTGACTCGTTGCGGCAACTGCTGGCCGCGCACGATTGGCGCCAGGTGCGCTATCGCGAAACCGGTAACATGACAACGAGTCTGTGGGTAATCAGCGGTAAGGATACCACGATTATGTCCTGGAACGGCATAACACCGGGCAAAGAAGTTCCGGCCGCGCTGCAAGAGTTGTATCACCGGCTCTCGCAAGGCGCTGCAAGCGCGATGAGAGAGTGACGTGCCATCAGTTTCAGTATAACCGGCATTTTGCCGATAAGCCAAAAGCTGTCGTTGAGAGTTGAATCTTTTCTATTGGCGTACGCGAGCTTGCCTCTGCTGTTCGCACATTTTGAATTCTAAAGACAACTACTCATTTTTTTCACATGACTGGCCGCTCGAAAAAGCGTTTGGTACGCACTTTTATTCGCCAACGGCGAAAAGGCTTGTGGCGCATTTTCGAAGCTGCCATTGCCCTGTTCTGCCTGCTGGTCACACATCAAAGCGTTTGGGTTTATTTCCAGGATTTGAGCGCGCGGTTGCGGCAAAGTTATCCCAATCCCACCGTGTGGATTACTCCAGCGTCCCCCACCGAGCCGGTTGATCCCCAAATTTATCCCAAGCCTTCGTTTCAAGTAGGACAAGCTCGCCTCGCGCTGCGCGGCTTTGCGCCGCCCAACAAACCCGTCAATCTCATCATTAACGGGATTGCTGCCGGCTCGGATTTCAGCTACGACGGCAAGCTCAATTTTTATGACGTCAAACTGCGGCGCGGGGCAAACGAAATCACCGCATATTTGTGGGATCCGGCGCGCCAGGCCTCTTTGCCAACCAATGAAATTTCTTCGCCGCAAATTATTTACTACCAACCGGCGCAACTGCTGCCGCCCCGGTTCCTGGGCATGTTGCTTGACGAAGACGGCCGCGTTGTTGTTCTCGGCATGGCTGATCCAACCTCGCGCGTTTTCATTCATGATGAACGCCATCCGGATTCGATGGCGGTCTGGGTGGATCCGGCCGGTTTTTTTCAATACACGCTTGCGCAAGCGCCGCAAACACCCGTCAGGTTGCATGCGGTGATGTCTGCAAGCAGTCCGGAGCAAGTTGGGCAAAGTTTGCAAGAATCGATTTTGATTTCTGCTGAAGCTTTGCAAAGCTATGGCCGGCTTGCGCTGGACCGCCGCATCACGTTGACGATTTGGGAAGATCAAAGATATGAATTGCAAGCGCAGGCCCGCTTGCCTGAAAACACAGCGTTGCGCGAGTGGGTCGAACAAGATTTGATCAATGCTGAAGAATTTGCCGAGGAGTTTTTGGGCATTCGTCTTGTTCCGTGGCGCGTTGCAACTGAGGCAAAGCGGCAAGATTTTCCAAAGATCACGGAAGACGGCATCACTCTCAAGATTTCCGGAGACATTCCGGAAACCGGGCAATGGTTGGAATTCTCCCGTGCTAACGCCCTCAATCAATTTCCCCTGGCCTCGAGCGATGATACGCTGCGCGTCGAATTGCTAGCGGCCCAGCACGCGAAGCTCTTGCACGACCCCGACGCCTCCAGCGAGTTGGATTCATCTCAAACTTATGTCTGGTACGGCGGCGCGCTGCGCAAATTTTCGGACAACAGGCTGCTTGATATTAGGAATTCCGCTGTTCCCGCGCTGCATGTAAGCGGCGCACCCTCGCCCGACGAGCCGCGCGGCTTGGTGCCGCAGCTTACCTACTTGCAGAATTTGATCCCCAGAAAAGTCGCGCATATTTTGGAAGCCCTGCTTTCGGCAATTCCGTTTCTCTGGCTGCTGTGGATTTTGCGCAGCCGCGCCGGGGAAGAGCGCACCGGTTTTCATCAAATGCTCTATGCCGTGACCATGACGTTCTTGATTTTTCATCTCGCGCTGTTGTGTTTGCCGGTGTTTTCCGTCAGCCTGGGTTTTGTGGCGCCGCTGCTCTCGCTTTTTTCCGTGGAAGACGATGTGGTGCAAACCGTCACCGCGGTCGGCCAGGTTTATCCGTTTTTCGCAATCGGCATCATGCTGTTCTTTCGCCCGTTGTATTATGCGTATCTGCAGCGCCGGGGCGCGCCAACGTGGCGCAAACGCGTGATCAAGCAATTGCAGCGGTGGCTGGTGTTTTGGCCGCTGGCGGTGATCGTACCGGCGGCGTTGTTTTACATTCTGGTGCGCATGCGGCAGGAAACCAGCTCGGTGCGGTTTGATTCTTCGTTATTTGATAATTTTTTGTTGGGCGCGGGTTTGTTTGGCATTGTGGGCATGTTGACGTTCTGGTTCTTTTTGTATTGGTTCATTCGTATCGGTTTGGGGCGGTCGGTGAGCGCGGGCACGAGCATCAAAGTCAGTTGGGCCATGCTGTTGCTGCCGCTGGTGCCGATCATTATTGAAGCGGGTGCGCGGTTTTTGCGCCATCTCATCACGGAGCAATTTCAAACGTATCCGTTTTTTATTCCGCCGCGTTTGGATAGTTTTGTCTGGAGTTTGATCATCACCGCCGTGGGGGCGATATTGTTCTATCAAATTGCGAATCTTTCCCTCCGCCTCAGCCAGCACAGCGCCAGTTTGCGTTTTTGGCGCAGCGCCAAAATCTGGTGGCTCGTGCCGCTGTTTATCATGATCAGCCTGCCGATGCGTTATCTCGCCGGCGCTGAGCGCGCGGCCAGCGACGCCGGTGATTTGCAGCTTCTGGCATCGCGCATTGACATGTTGCTGCCATACGCCCTGTTAATCGGCTTGTTGAGTTTTTTGCGCAAATCAAACCCGCACGATCGGTTCGATTTGCAGGCGGAAGCGATCAGCATCGGCACGATATTGTTCGCCTATTACCTCACCGGCCGCACCGCCAATCTGCTATTCGTGCCTTTTCCTTTGCTCGTCGGTTGGTTGATTTTCAAGCGGTGGGTGCTGGTTTCACCGGCAACCGCCGGCGCAAGCGCGGCAAGCCTTTCAGCTTCTGAGCTGGTGCGCCGCCTGCTCGATTGCAAGCAGGCAAGACGGTTGTCGGACAATTTGCGCAATAGTCTGGAGAAAAAATATACGCAGGGCGATCTTGCACTGGCGGATATGCAGAAAAAAATTGCTGAAAGCCAGGAACATCTCGTCAAAACTCAGGCCGCGCTGCCGGCGGGTGAGATGGCAGCGAAACGGCAAATCTTTGGTCACGGCCCCGAGCCTGGGCCCTGGGCGAATGCCAAAGTTGCGGTCAAATACGGCATTGTTTTGTCGATTCCGTTTCAAATCAGCACGCTCGGCAACATTTTTCAGAATCAGCAGTTCGAGAATTATCCGTTGCTGCAATTTCTCGGCAGTTTGCTGTTCGCCGCCTCCTCGTGGATTTTGATGGCATTCGTCTTCGGCTACTTTTTTCACATGATTCGCGGCCGCGACGGTTTTGCCAAAGCCGTGGTGTTTGCCATTGCCCTGCTGGTTCCAACGATTCCACAACGCCTGATTTTTTCACAGCCGCTGCTCCAGCAAGGGCATTTGATTCAGATCGTGCAAATCTTCGCTTATGTGCTGCTGCTCGCGTTGATCGCATTTGATTTGAGAACATTGCGCAAACTCGGCTTCTCCTGGCGCGAGTTGCTCACCGTACACGGCTTCACCACGATTACGGCTTACAGTTCTTCCATTTTGCTGGCAACGCTGGCCAGTTTGAGCGGCAAAGATTTGATCCCGCTTGCCAAAAATTTTATCGGTTGGCTGATCGGCATACAAACCGGGCCGTAGTTCGCGCACGTTTATCAAATACCAAAGCAAAAAGCCCTGGCAGAACCAGGGCTTTTTGCTTTGCGAAGATAACCAACTCGATCACGAACCGGCTGGTGTGATCAATGTCTTGTTGCGCTTTTATTTTAGCCGCTTGAAGATGCAATAACCTTGATCGGTTTTAACCGGCGCGCTCAATTCCCCGACTTTCAAGGCCAGTATCGCCTGTTCGTAGGTTGGTGAGAAATCGCCCTTGAAGGCATCGCCGAGATCGCCGCCGCGCGCCGCGTTCGGGCTGAGAGATTTTTCCTTGGCGAGTTTTTGAAAATCCGCGCCCGCCTGCAACTGCTTGATCAATTCCAGCGCCTCGGCTTCGGTTTTGACGAGGATCATGGCGGCGCGATAAGGTTGCTCGCCGCTGAGAACTTTTTCATCGCCTGTCACCGACTCTTTCCAAATATACCCGGCGGTGGCGACTTGTACCCATTTATCTTCCACCGCGAGTATTTGCATCGGCGTGCCCCTCACCAGCGAGCCCAACACCTCGCCGCCGGGCGCGCGCCGCAAATTTTCCTGCGCGACTTTGACAAAAACCACCTTGCCTTTGTAGAAACCTTCTTGGGCGATCGCCAGCGCGGCTAAACTTATCATGATGCCCACAAAAACACCGCTCACAAACTTCTTCATTGTCCTCCTCCGATTCCAAGTTTATCGTCGCGCCCTCAGCGCGCGAGGTTGTGTGAAAATGATTAATGACTGCTTTCCGCGGCGTGCCCATTCTTGCGCCGCAGCATGACGTGCAACGGCGTCATGCGATCCGCCTCAACCTGAACTTTCTCAAAACGGGCTGTTTCATAATCCGTCTGGCTGATTTCAACGGTGTAGGTTCCGGGCCGCAAGAGCCGTTCAAACCTGCCCCAGGCGCCGTTGGCATGCCGCGGCCGCACATAATCCGCGCGCCGGCCACGCACATGAATATCGGCGTTGAGCGGCTTGCCGGTTTCCGCGTCGACCACATGGCCGGAGATGCCGGCGCCGAGCGCGCGTTCGAGCAGATACATGGCGCCGCGCAGGTTTTGTTCCGCGATGCGCGCCGCATCGGCAAGCGAGGGGAAATACTCCTCGCCGGTTTCGATGATGAAGTCGATTGCGCCCAGCTCGCCGTACATCCAAATCGAACTTTGGCCGCAGCGCCCGTTGAGCGGAAGAATGTTATACGTCCCGCGCCCTGAAAGCCGTCCGATTTGCGCGGCGCACGTTTGCGCAATGTCCACGATCAAATCTTGATCCGGCGCCGGCAAATAATTGCCCCACGGAAAAAGCACCGCTTCGCCGTAGCTGTGATAAGAGACGCCCAACACGAACTTTTTTTGCAGCGCAAGATCACGCACAGCCTGAATCTCCGGTTCGGAAAAGGCCTGCGCGCCGCGATAAAACCAACTGCTCGGCTCGTTCTCGCCGCCTTCGCTCCAATTGTAATCATAATTTCGATTCAAATCAACCCCATCGACCAGCGGATCGAAGCGGCCATCGTGATTGTTGTCGCGCAGATTTTTGCGCCACCAGGGGTAATTGCGCTGGCTCTCCATGATGTAGCGGTAACCGTCGGGATTCACAATCGGTACGAACCAGATTTCCAGGCTATCGAGCAGGCGGGTATGCCGCGCATTCACGCCATAATTTGAGAGCAATTCATTCATCACCGCCAGGCAAATAAACACGCCGGCCGGCTCGCGCGCATGATGGAGAGCCGTAAATAATACCGCCGGCTTGCCTGTTTGTTCATGCGCTGCCGCCGTGAGCCGGATCGCCCAAATCGGTTGTTGCCAAACCGTGCTGCGGCCGATCTTTTCGATCTTGGCGAGTTGCGGATAACGATGAACCAGATTGAAGAACCGGGTTTCGAATTCGGAGAGTGTGGGATAACCGGGCGGCACGGAAAAATTTTGTTCGCGCGTGCGCGGCGCGCTATCCCGGGACGTGGACGCGCCCGGCAGCGCGTCCCAAAGGCGCGCCCGGTTGAGGGTTTGCGGCCAGGAACTCAACAGCGGCAACGCTGAAAACGAGGTTTGATTCTTATTGCGATCATCCGCAGAATCGCGCGTGACGCTCAGCCAGAAGCCGATTAAAACCGCATAGAAAACGAGAGTCAAAAGGAGATGAAAGGTATTCCGGCGACGTTGAAAGGGGAGGGGATCGGAACTCGCGGGTATGCGACGCATGATTCTCCTTCGTGATGGATGGTGGATGCGGCACAAATCCTAAGTGCTGAATGGCGCGCCCGGCGCCACGGCCAATTGAACGCAGCAAGCAGCTAATGTAACAACGTGGTGAGAGCATCGCACGTCGTTGGCAGCGCTAGCAATACCATCTCCCCTCGTCTGCTCCGGCTGCAAGGATGCCGGCATAACAAAATAACAAATGTGTGAAAACGCTTTTTCACACATTTTGAAATTTTTTAAACAAACGAGAACGGCGACAAAAATTTTAGAGTGTGGCGAACTTAAAAAATTCGAGGTAGGCAAGCAAGTTAAAATTTATGAACGGAGGAAGGCAAGCGCCGCAGCCTCGCCGCGGCGCGTTTAGACCCTCGAAGCGACGGCCAGAGGTCGCGCACAAATCAAACAGATATTTGTTCAAATTCCGGCAAAGAATTTGACGGAGGCTTTCGTCAGGTTGTAAAGCGGACCGAACAGGATGCCGAAGACAAATGTGGGCACGGCCAGCAGCGCCAGCAGCGCAATCGCCGGCCAGGCAACCGTCAGACGGCCGGTTGCCGGCTCAGGGGGCGCTTCGAGATACATGGCTTTGATGATGCGCGCGTAATAATATAGAGAAATAACGGTGTTGATGATGGCAACCACCGCCAGCCAGTAGAATTGCGCATCGCCTTGAATCACTGCCGCCAGCAAATAAAATTTTCCAATGAAGCCGATGGTGATGGGCAGGCCGGTAAGCGAGAAGAGAAATAACGTCATGCACGCGGCCACGACCGGCGCGCGAAAACCCAACCCGCGATAATCTTGCAAACGCTCGCTGCCGATCAACTCTTGCACGATGATCACCACGAGAAATGCGCCGAGATTCATCAGGTAATACGCCACGAGATAGAACATCGTCGCGTTGATGCCCTCTTGTGTGAGCAGCACCACTCCCATGAGCGCATAGCCGGCATGCGCAATGCTCGAATAGGCCAGCAGGCGCTTCATGTTCGTTTGCACGATTGCCACGAGATTGCCGAGCGTCATGGTGGCGGCGGACACCACGGCGAGCAACTGCTGCCAGTTCAGGCCGGCAATCGTCGTCCAGCCCTCGCTGCCGGAGGTGGAAAGGCCGACCGTCACGAAACGAATGAGCAGCGCAAAACCCGCGGCCTTCGGCCCCACGCTGAAGAAGGCCGTGACCGAGCGACGAACAGCGTCAGCGCGTTGGGTGAGCTTGTGGAAAGAACATGCGAAATCTCATAAATGTTCAGCGAGCCGGTCAGGCCGTAGATGAGGGAGAATCCATACAACATCAACCCGGAAGAGAAGGTGCCATAGATCGTGTACTTCAATCCCGCTTCGCTCGAACGCTTGACGGATTTGAGATAGGTGGCCAGCGCGAACGAGCTGATACTGACGGTTTCGATCGCGATAAAAATCGTAATCAAGTTCGTTGCCGAGGCCATCCAGAGCATGCCGAGGGTGGTGGCGGTGAGCAGGATGAAGTATTCCCCGACGCTTCTGCCCGCCAATTCCAGTGAGGAAAAGGACAAC
>QEVD01000146.1 GCA_003576975.1 Candidatus Zhuqueibacterota bacterium | reverse complement strand
GATATCGTCGTGCCACATCTTACTTACATGAACCGGATGGCGCATATCTTGTTTGGATATTCCGAAGAGGATTTTGCGCGTGGCAGCATCGAGATTCCGCAGCTCTTTGCCGAACAAGAGTTCGAGCGCGCGGTGGCGCTCATCAAGTCTTATGTTGCCGAGAGCCGCGCGCAGCAACAGCAATACTCACGCTCGGGGCGGCAGGATATTTACGAATTCATGATGCGCAAAAAAGACGGCACGGTTTTTCCCGCGGAGACGCAAACCTCGTTCGTGTTGGATAAAAACGGCGTTCCCATCGCGATGCGCACGCTCATTCGCGATGTTTCTGAGCGCAAACAAGCCGAAGAAGCGCGTCTGCGCGCGCTGGCAGCCGAAACCCGGGCTCAAACCGTGGAAGCGCTCAATCAAAATCTGCAAAAGGAAATTGCCGAGCGCACGCGCGTCGAAAAAGCGCTGCGCGAAAGCGAAGATCGTTATCGCAAGCTGTTTGAAAATCACGTTTCACGCGCGGATACCTCGCTCGCTTCGATCCGGCTCAATGCGGCGCCCCCGATACGCTCCGGTTCACATTTGCATGATACCGGCGCATCACAATCCGAAAGCGCCTCCCAGCCCCCGCCAGAAGGTCAAATTTCATGGACGCAGACCGCCGAAGGTTTGGATGATTTTGCCGGCGGCATGGCTCATCTCTTCAATAATTTGTTGACCATTATTCTGGGCAATGCCAATCTTGCGTTGCAAGACCTGCCGGAAAATGCGCCATTGCGCAACCCGATCGAGCAGATTGAAGCAGCCGCATTGCGCGCGGCTGAGTTGACGAATCAAATCGTTGCTTTCACCGGCAAGGCGCGCTTCAACGCGCAATCCGTGAATCTTTCCACCTTGCTCATCGAAATGCAGCCGATGCTGAGAACTTTGGTTACCGAACGCGTCAAGCTAAGCTATGCGCTTGCGGCCGACTTACCGGACATTCAGGCCGATGCCGCGCAAATGCAGCAAGTCGTTTCGAATTTGTTTTTGAATGCTTCGGATGCGATCAATGGCCAGGACGGCGAAATAACGGTGACGACGGGCCTGCAACAAACGAATGACGCGGTACCAGCCGGAAATCAGCTGGAGGCGTTGCCGCGCGGCGCCTACGTTTTTTTGGAAATCCGGGATACCGGCGGCGGCATGACGGAGGAAACCCGTGCGCGCATGTTCGAACCGTTTTTTAGCACGAAATTCACCGGACGGGGGCTCGGGCTGGCGGCGGTGCGCGGCATCGTGCGGTCGCATCGCGGTATAATCCAGGTGGCGAGTGAAGTTGGCCGCGGCACAGCTATCAAGATATTTTTTCCTACCTCATGACACCCCCATTTAAATTTGTAGACTCGAACTAAAATCAGAGAGGGAGTACGAACAATGGATTGGCTTACCGACCCGCAAGCCTGGATTGCGCTGGTGACGTTGACCGCACTCGAAATCGTGCTTGGCATCGATAACATCATTTTCATTTCGATTTTGGCGGGCAAATTGCCGCACGAGCAACAGCAGCGCGCGCGCACACTTGGCCTGGCGCTGGCCATGATTTCACGTATTGTGCTGCTCTTTTCGTTGACCTGGGTGATGCGCTTGACCAAGCCCTTGTTCACAATTTTGAGCAATGAAATTTCAGGGCGCGATATTATTCTCATCGTTGGCGGGTTGTTCCTGCTCGCCAAAAGCACGTTTGAAATTCACGAAAAGCTTGAAGGCGAGGAGGAACACAAAAAAGCCAAGCTGAAAGCCTCATTCGCGAGCGTGTTGATTCAGATTATGCTGCTCGATATCGTTTTCTCGCTTGATTCCGTGATTACGGCGATCGGCATGGCCAATCGCGTCGCCATCATGGTCACGGCCGTTGTCATTGCCGTGGGATTCATGATGGTATTCGCCGGCGCCATCAGTGAATTTGTCCACCGCCGGCCCACCGTGAAGATGCTTGCGCTCAGCTTTTTGTTGTTGATCGGGGTGACGCTCATCGCCGAAGGTTTTGATCAGCATATTTCCAAGGGCTATATCTATTTTGCCATGGCGTTTTCGGTGTTTGTTGAGATGTTGAATTTGCGCATACGCGCGCGCGAAACCGAACCGGTGAGGCTGCGGGGCGAGGTTTCTCTGCAAGCCGGCACCCATTCAGCAGCTTAGCGGCCAGGCCGTAAGGCGCTCAAAGCCAGAACAAAATTCTGAAAGGTTATATGAATAATTTATCGGCAGAACGGTTTGAAATAATTCTGTCGATAAATCATCCTGCCAATTTTTTTCGGCGATGCCCCGTGACTTCGGCGCATTTCGGCAGAAAAGCTTTGTCGCCGATGATCACAGAAGACGCCGAGTTTTGCCAAATTCGGGCAGTCCCGTTTTGGGAATTTGTTTTCAGCTTGTGAAAATGGAAACGTATAAAAACAAAAAAGCTCCCGTTACAAGGGAGCTTTTCAGTTTCCGGCAAGAGATTTTAGAAGAATCTCTCACGCTCATCTTTGATATCGGCGTCTTCCTTCAATGCCGTTAGCCATTGTTCGAATGCTTCCTGCTGCGCGCGATCCGTGAGTTGGCTGCGGACTTCCTCTTTTTTGATATTGTAATCGGCTTCGTTGAAGGGATCGATACTCAAGAGCTGAATGATGTAGGAGCCGCGCATACCCTTGACCGGCTTGGAAAATTCCGACGGCTTCAGCGAAAATGCCGTGCCGATGAAAGCCTGGTCGCGCCCCACGCCTGTGATAAAACCCGTGCGCGTGAACGGCTCGGGCGAATTGATCGTGACCGTATCCCGCTGTGCGAGCGTTTCAAATGACTCCGTCCCGGATTTGAGCAGATCGGCGTAAAATTTCTCCGCCGCCTGTTGCGCCATTTGCTTCCAGCGTTCCTCTTTCAGCGTCGTTTCAATTTGCGTTTTGGCATCTTCCAGCGTTTTAGTGTGCTCTTTTTGGATGTCGGCCACGCGCACGACGACATAGCCCTGCGGTATCTCGAAAATATCGCTAATATTGCCCACGGCATTGCGAAAAATGTATTGTGACGCGGCGAAATTCAACCCCAGGCCCGGAACGAAGCCGTTGCCTTTGACAAAAGGCGTGCTGGTTTGCGCTTGCACCTTTTCGCTGGCGACGGTTTCAGCCCACGAGGTTTGCCGGGCTTGCTCTGCAAAAAACCGTGCGTCGCTTTCCGCCGTATCTTGAGTTTGCGCGGAAGCCTGATAGCGCAGCAGAATGTGGCGGGCGCGCACTTTTTCTTCGTTGTTTTCTGTCTTGCGTTCTTCCACTTTGATAATGTGCAAGCCGAAATTCGTCGCGACCGGCCCGACAATATCGCCGGCATTTGCCGCAAACGCTGCCTCTTCGAACGGTTTCACCATTTGGCCGCGGGGGAAGAAGCCCAAATCGCCGCCTCGCGTGTTGTTGGATTCGTCTTCGGAATAGATCTCCGCGAGTTTTGCAAAATCTTCGCCCGCGAGCGCGCGTTGATAAACCGCCGTCGCCGTGTCCTGTACCGCCTGGGAATCCCGTTGTGTCGGCTGTGTCGAGAAAATCACATAATCAATCGTGCGCTTTTCCGGTTCTTTCAACTCGTCTTGATGTTCTTTATAGTATTTTTCCAGCTCGGCCGGCGTAATCGTAACGGCGGCGGGACGATACTTGTCCGCAGGAAATTGCGCATAGCGCACACTCGCTTTTTGATTGCGCTTGAGGTATTCCTCTTTAACCTGGCTTTCGGTGACCACGACCGTCGCGCTCAACATATCTTGCAGCTTTTGCACCGGCAGGCGGCTGCGCAGTTCTTCTTCCACGCCGATCCATGCGGCATCGAGTTGGGGATTCTTGAGCGCCGCTTGATAACGCGCGACATCGAATTGCCCTTGTTCGGTGCGAAACATCTGCTGGATGAAATCCGGCGGGCGATCCCATAGGTAAAAGGCAATCTCTTTGTCCGTCGCGTGAATGTTCAGCTTTTTGATTTCTTGGCGGACGAGCTTGCTCTGAATGAGATCGTCGAGCACACGATTGCGAACGGTGTTCAATTGGCTGTCATTTATTTCCGTGCCGCTTTGTTTGTAGCTCTCCAGCACCTGATTGCAGGCCAGATCGAATTCCGCCAATGAAATTTTTTCACCATTCACCTGGGCAATGGTGGATTCTGCCGTGCTTAACCCGGTCACATTCATGCCCCAGTCGAAGATGATGGTGCCGACAAAAACCAAAATCAAGCCATAGAACAGCACTTTGGTATATCCCCGCATGGTTTGCATCATGCCCATAAAAAACACTCCGAAAGTTTAGAGATTCTTCCAAAACCTCGCCGGCGCGGCGATTATGTTTACAAATTACAAGCGTGAAATATAAGCCCATGCGCCTTGATTTGCAAGGTGTTTTTCCCAAAAGATCATGCCACGCACGAGCCGGGCATGGCGGTTTATCTCGCAATCGCGTGCTGCCTTGCTGCGATGAGCGAAGAACGCAAGTTCGATCCTGCTGCCAACGATTCTGTTGCATCGGGCAAGGCAAAATGCCCACCCGCCGGGTAGGCGCACCGCTTGACATTGTTGGCGTGGGAATGTATATTCCACTCGGTTTTGACAATTTGACATTGTGCCGTTGTGGCGACAATTTTGCATGCACAATCACGTGGAAATGATGATCAAGCCATCTTGCAGTTGTGGGATGGCTAATCTTTTTTAATTTATGGACCGATTTGAACTGGTTTCAGACTACCAACCCACCGGCGATCAGCCGCAAGCGATTCAAGAGCTTACGGCAGGTCTCGAAAACGGTGAAAAACATCAAACCTTGTTGGGCGTAACCGGTAGTGGTAAAACATTCACTCTGGCGAACGTGATCGAAAAAGTGAATCGCCCGGTGCTGGTCATTTCTCACAATAAAACACTCGCGGCTCAGCTTTACGGCGAATTTAAGAGTTTTTTCCCGCGTAATGCCGTGGAATATTTTATCAGTTATTATGATTACTATCAGCCCGAAGCTTATGTACCGACGACGGATACCTACATCGAAAAAGACACGGCGATCAACGATGAAATCGACCGTTTGCGCCTGAAGGCCACCAGCGCGTTGCTGTCGCGCAAAGATGTTCTGATCGTCGCTTCGGTATCGTGCATTTACGGTTTGGGCGATCCCGAAGATTACAAAGCTGAGTTGCTCATGCTCAATCGCGGCCAGCGCATCGAACGCAACCGCATTTTGGAGCGGCTGGTCGATATGCAATACACGCGCAATGATTTCGATTTCAGCCGCGGCACGTTTCGCGTGCGCGGGGACGTCGTCGAAGTCATTCCGGCCTACGAGCGCGAGGCGTATCGCATTGAAATGTTCGGCAATGAAATCGAATCCTTTTCTCAGATTAACACATTAACCGGCGAAATTTTGGGTGAAGTCGACAGTGTTGCCATCTTTCCGGCCAAGCATTTCGTCACGCCGCGGGAAAAAGTGTTGCGCGCCCTCGCTGCGATTCGAACCGAGTTGGCCGAGCGTTTGGAATGGTTTCGACAGAACAACAAACTGCTGGAAGCGCAGCGCCTCGAGATGCGCACGAATTTTGATCTCGAAATGCTACAGGAAATCGGCACCTGCCATGGCGTCGAAAACTACTCGCGACATCTTTCCGGCCGGCAAGCGGGGCAACGCCCGTTCACATTAATTGATTATTTCCCGAAAGATTTTATCACAATCATCGACGAGTCACACGCGACCATCCCGCAAATAACGGCCATGTATCATGGCGATCGTTCGCGCAAAGAAACGCTGGTCGAACACGGCTTTCGCCTGCCCTCGGCGCTCGACAATCGGCCGTTGAAGTTCGAGGAATATGAGTCGATGATGAACCAGATGATTTATGTTTCGGCAACGCCGGCAGCCTACGAACTGGAGAAGAGCCGCGGCGTGATTGTCGAACAGGTGATTCGCCCGACCGGCTTGATGGATCCCGAAGTCGACGTGCGCCCGGTGGCAAATCAAATTGATGATTTGATCGGTGAAATTCGCCAGCGCGTGGCAAAACAGGAACGCGTCTTGGTGACGACGCTTACGAAGCGCATGGCCGAGGATTTGACGGATTATCTCGCGGAGTTGGACATCCGCGTGCGCTATTTGCATTCGGAAATCGATGCGCTTGATCGCGTCGAAATTGTGCGTGATTTGCGCCTGGCGGAATTCGACGTGCTCGTCGGCGTGAATTTGCTGCGTGAAGGCCTGGATTTGCCGGAAGTTTCGCTGGTCGCCATTCTCGACGCCGATAAAGAAGGCTATCTGCGCAGCGAGCGTTCATTGATTCAAACCGGCGGTCGCGCCGCGCGCAACGTGAATGGCAAAGTGATCATGTATGCCGATAGGATTACCGGCTCGATGCGCAAAATGATCGACGAAACCGATCGCCGGCGCGAGATTCAGCGAAAGTACAATGAAGAGCATAGCATCACACCGAAAACCATTTACAAAAGCACGGAAGAAATTTTAAGCTCGACGCAAGTGGCGGATGTCAGGGCCGACAGCAAATACAATCGTGAAACCCCGGCGCAAATTTCTGAATCGGCCTGGCAAAAGCTGTCGCCATTTGAGCGAGAGGAATTGCTCGATCGCCTCGAAAAAGAAATGCTCGAGGCGGCGAAAAAACTCGAATTCGAGCGCGCCGCGGAATTACGCAATGAAATCGAGCATCTGAAAACCGGACAGAAGAAGAAAGCCGTCGCAACCTACACTGTTAAAAAAAGCAAGCGGCGGAGAAGATGAGATGATGGGAAGATTGAGAATGGAAAATGGAAACCTTCAGGACCTTGCTCCCCTTGATCTTCAATCCTCCTCAAACAATTTCATTTCATGATGAGAAACCCAGGAGCAGATCAACTTCCATTGAGACGTTTGCGTATTCTCGTCATCGGCGGCGGCGGGCGTGAGCATGCGATGGTTTGGAAACTGGCGCAAAGTTCATGGGTGGATAAAATTTATTGCGCGCCCGGCAATCCCGGCATTGCGCAATTGGCGGAATGTGTCGATATTTCTCCGGTTCGTGTCCCGGAACTGTTGCATTTTGCGCGAACCGCCAATATCGACATGACCGTCGTTGGGCCTGAAGCGCCGTTAGTGGCAGGCATTGTTGACAATTTTGAAGAACAGGGTTTGGCGATTTTTGGCCCGTCGCAGGCCGCGGCGTTGATCGAAGGCAGTAAGGTCTTTGCAAAAGAGTTTATGCGCCGGCACGGCATCCCAACGGCTGATTTTAGAATTTTTGAACAGGAAGGAGCCGCGCGCGACTATCTTTCCAATTGTGCGATTCCGATTGTGATCAAAGCTGACGGCCTTGCCGCCGGTAAAGGCGCAATCGTGGCAAAATCCCGCGAAGAAGCCAATGCAGCCATTGCCGCCATCTTCACCCAAAAAATTTTCGGCGAAGCCGGTAAGCGCGTGGTGATTGAAGAATTCATGCCCGGCGAAGAAGTTTCGGTGTTGTGCCTCACCGACGGCGAAAATTTCATCACCTTGCCGCCGGCGCAGGATCACAAAGCCGTGTATGACGGCGATGAAGGCCCGAATACCGGCGGCATGGGCGCATATGCTCCCGCCCCCATTATGAATCGTGTTCTGCAGAAACGGGTCGAGCGTGAAATTCTGCAACCCACGATTCAAGGTTTAGTGAAAGAAGGCCGGAAGTATCGCGGCGTTTTGTATGCCGGTTTGATGATCACGGCCGACGGTCCCAAAGTTGTGGAGTTCAATTGCCGCTTGGGCGATCCGGAAGCGCAGGTGATTTTACCTTTGCTAAAGGCGGATTTAGCGGAGTTGATGTGGCGCACCCTGCACGGCTCGCTGCCTGCAATTGAAGCGACGAGCAATCCGGGATGGGCGCTGACCGTCGTGATGACATCAGCAGGTTATCCGGGTGACTATCAAAAAGGCAAAGCCATCTCGGGCCTGTCTCAAAACGACGCGGAAGATATTTTGACGTTTCATTCCGGCACGGCGCGTGATTCGGAAAACCGGTTTGTTACCAACGGCGGGCGTGTGCTAGCGGTGACAGGCTTGGGTAATACTTTTGACCGGGCGCGTGCTCGCGCTTACGCGGGTGTGAGCCGCATTTCCTTTGAAGGCGCACATTACCGCAGCGATATTGGCGCGAAAGCGGTAAAACATTTCGGAGAACAGAAAGGCATCAAGTCTTGAGGTGTGAGATGGAAGCATTTGAAAGTGATGACCATAAGGTAATCTGGGGCGATGCTATTGAGGCATTGTCAAGCACAATACCGGATCGTTCGGTCGATCTTATTTTTGCTGATCCACCCTACAACATTGGCAAAAATTTCAATGGTTATAAAGACAAATGGGACTCGGATGAAGCCTACGTCAGTTGGTGTCATGAATGGCTTGATCTTTGTCTCACTAAGTTGAAAGATAGCGGCAGTTTTTATGTTATGACGTCGACCCAGTTTATGCCCTATTTTGATCTTCATCTGAGAAATAAGATTCACATTTTATCGAGAATAGTTTGGTATTATGACAGCTCAGGCGTTCAGGCCAAAAAGTATTATGGCTCACTTTATGAGCCGATTCTGTATTGTGTAAAAGATAAAGACGGATATACGTTCAATGCTGACAATATACTCGTTCAAGCAAAGACAGGAGCGCAACGCAAGTTGATCGATTATCGCAAGCCCGTTCCCGCAGTCTATAATACCAAGAAAATCCCGGGTAATGTTTGGGAGTTTCCCCGGGTTCGCTACCGCATGGACGAATATGAGAAACATCCAACACAAAAACCTGTGTTATTGCTGGAGCGAATTATCAAGGCCAGCTCCAATGCTGGTGACGTTATTCTTGACCCGTTTTCCGGGACATTCACGACTTCGTTTGTGGCAAAACAGCTTGGTAGAAAATCGATCGGCATAGAAATCGAAGAAGAATATATTAAGATCGGCCTGCGGCGGCTCCGAATGATGAGCCATTATAAAGGTGAAGAGTTGCGCAAAGAGCCCCGAACCTATGAAAAAAAAGAAATGGCGGCCAGCGAAAATCTCAGCTTATTTTAGCACATCAAAATGGAACACACCTTCACAAACAAGATCAAGCAGATCTTGCGAAAGCGCTATGGCAAAGCGGCAGAGGACATTTTTGAACATAGCCAGGTGATTCAGTATTTGAATTTGAAAACCCGCTCCGCTGACCGCGGCTCCAAAGCACGAAGCAGCTTTGCCAATCTCTACGCCATTTATGTTTTGGTTGAAGATTATGTTACTCATAATTATGACAAGCGGGGCAACTATGCCGATTATGAAGGCGCAAAATTTACGGCCTTGTTTCGGCGGCAAAGAGAGCTGCCGTTTGGCAGCAAATTGCAAAATCATGCCCTGAATCATCGATTGAACGAGGAATTCCGTAAGTTTTTTCCGCAAAGCCGATTTACTCCGATTTTGCGGGACGTTGAAAAAAACCGCTATTGGATCAACGAGAATCTTATAAGAATCAAGATTGGCAAAGTCGTTTACAATCTCGCCAGGACAATTCTGAAAATAATCGATGACTATGCCGCAACTAAACGCATTGCATTTGAACGTTTTATTCGCGCATGTGAACAATTAAAACGTGTTTCAACAAAAGACCAGAGAGCAGCCAAGAAATTTATTGCAAGCTTGCTCGCGCCTAATGTCGATGCTCGATTATTCGAAATCGTAAGTTATGCCATCTTGAAGTATTACTACCACGATCAAACAGTATATTTTGGCTTTGACCCCGATGATATCGAAGAGGAAAATCTCAAGCTTTACAAAACCGGCCGCACTAACGCCAACGATGGTGGGATAGATTTCGTCATGCGACCTCTGGGACGATTCTTCCAGGTCACCGAAACATTGGAAGTAAAAAAATATTTTCTGGATCTTGATAAAATTGAACGCTATCCCATGTCGTTTGTCATCAAATCCGAGAATTCGATTTCGGCGCTAAAGCAAGCGCTCAAAAAAGGCGCACAGAAACAATACGCCGTTGCTGCGATCGTTGCTAAATATATGTCATGTATCGAAGAGATTATCAATCTCCCTGCACTGCGAGAACGATTCACCGAGGCTATGCAAAAGGATCGCCTGTCCGAAATACTTGAGGAAATCATTCGACAAAGCAAAGTTGAATTTAATTACGAAGATAGTGATGCCATTGTTTTCAAATAAATGAGACGATGAAAATTCATCAATATTTCCGCTTTTTAATGAATCACAGTTTAAACAGAGATAGATTTTTTGAATATTATCGACAGGCACTTTACCACCCATCGAAAGGATGAAGCATGAAGATTTTGGTCACCGGTGGAGCCGGTTTTATTGGGTCTCACATTGTTGATGCGTTGATCGCGCAGGGACACGACGTTACCGTGATGGATAATTTGATTACCGGGCGCAAAGAGAATCTCAACACGCAGGCCAAATTTTATCACGTCGATATTCGTGATAAAGAGGTAGAGGATATATTTAAGCGCGAGCATTTTGAAGTCGTTTATCATCAAGCCGCGCAGATGGATGTGCGCAAATCGGTTGCCGATCCGCGTTATGACGCTGAAGTGAACATTCTCGGCACCTTGAACCTGTTGCAGCAGGCGCAGAAGACGAGTGTAAAGAAATTCATTTTTGCTTCCACCGGCGGCGCGATCTATGGCGAACAAGTGCAGTTTCCGGCGGAGGAAGAGCACCCCACCTGGCCGGCGTCACCCTACGGCATCACGAAGCTGGCGTGCGAAAAATATATCGTCTTCTTCGGGCAAAATTACGGCATCAACTATGCCTTGTTACGTTACGCCAATGTTTACGGCCCGCGGCAAAGCCCGCATGGCGAAGCCGGTGTGGTGGCGATTTTCACCTCGCGCATGCTGGGCGGCGAGCAACCCGTGATCAACGGCGACGGCAAGCAGACGCGCGACTATGTTTACGTGGGCGACGTCGTGGCGGCAAATCTGCGCGCGCTTGACTATCCCCAAAACGATTATT
>QEVD01000757.1 GCA_003576975.1 Candidatus Zhuqueibacterota bacterium | reverse complement strand
GATTGGCGATGTCGTACAGTTTTTACGCGCGGGGAATGGCGTGGGCATCATCACGAACGTTTTGCCGCGCAAAAATCAAATCGCGCGCCAAGACCCGGGTCCGCGTCCGATTGAGCAGGTCATTGCGGCGAATGTGGATTATCTCGTGCATGTGATTGCGTCCGCGCAGCCCGCGCCCAAGTGGGAATTGTTGGACCGTTATCTTGTCTCTGCCGAATACGCGGACATTCCATCGCTCATCGTTTTCACGAAAAGTGATTTGATAAAAGATAAGGCGGTGAATCAAGCAATCGAAATGTATCGCGCGGTTGGTTATCCAACTTGGCTCACGAGCGCGGAAACGGGGCAGGGCATCGCGGAATTGCAAAGCGCGCTGCGTGACAAAACATGCGTGTTCGTTGGAATGTCGGGCGTTGGAAAATCAACGCTGCTCAACGCGTTACAGCCCGAACTCGCCCTGCGCGTAAATCAAATCAGTCGCGCCTCGGGCAAAGGCAAACACACGACGACGCATCTCGAAATGTTTGATTTCGATTTTGGCGGCCGCGTGATTGATACGCCCGGGTTGAAATATCTGACCTTGTGGGACATCGAGGGCGCGCGGCTGGCGGAATACTTTGTCGAGATGCAGCCCTTTCTCGGCAAATGCAAATTCGGCGCGGACTGTTCGCATGACCACGAACCGGATTGCGCGGTGAAACGCGCGGTGGACGCGGGTGAAATTTCCAATTCAAGATATACAAGCTACTTGCGAATTCGAGAAAAAATGAAATTGTCGAAAGGAGTTGCTGATTAGCCGTTGGCTCACTCCTGTCGAATGAAAATGAAGTAGGATAAGCCGTGCACTGGAACAAGTCGAATGGTTATCTGGTGATCCGATCCCGGAAGGAGTTTGACCCGAGTACTTGCAGGTACCCCTGTCTGTTGCCCCTGTAAAGGCGAGCACGCAAGAGAGAATCTTTGCATATCAAGTACTCCCCAGTGCGGCGATATTTTTCGATGGAGGTGCGCCATGCAAGTCGTGTATGAACGTTGTTGCGGACTCGATGTGCACAAAGAAACGGTCGTCGCCTGCGTCATCGTGCCGGAGGCACACGGGCAGCCGCAGAAAGAGACGCGCACGTTTGCCACGCTGACCGAGAACTTGACGGAACTCGGTGCGTGGTTACAAGCGAAGCAGGTGACGCATGTGGCGATGGAAAGCACAGGCGTCTATTGGAAACCGGTCTACAACCTGCTCGCGGGTGCGTTTGAAATCTTGGTCGTGAACGCCGAACACGTCAAAACCCTCAAAGGGCGCAAGACCGACATCCAAGACGCAGAATGGATTGCTGACCTGTTGCGGCATGGTTTGCTCAAGGGGAGTTTTATTCCCTCGGTAGAGCTGCGCGCCTTGCGCGACCTAACCCGCTACCGCACCAAGCTGGGAGATGATCGCAAAAGCGAAATCAATCGGCTACACAAAGTCTTGGAAGATGCCAACCTCAAACTCAGCAGTGTAGCCACCGACCTGATGGGCGTGAGCGCCCAAGCGATTTTGGCAGAATTGGTCCAAGGGAACACCAATGCGACGCTGTTGGCAGAGTTAGCAAAAGGACGCTTGCGCGAGAAACAAGCCCAGTTAGAAAAGGCGTTGGTGGGCAATCTCAAGCCGCATCATCGTTTTATGCTTGCACAACACTTGAGTCACATCGAGTTTCTGGACGAAGCCATCACCAGATTGGACAAACAAATTGCGGACTTGATGCGCCCTTTTGAGGCAGAACTCGCCGCGTGGGATTCGCTGCCCGGCATCAATCAGCGGATTGCGGAGATTGTGATTGCTGAAATCGGCGCCGATCTAAAACCGTTTGCGGATGCCCAGCAGTTAGCGTCGTGGGCAGGCATGTGCCCGGGCAACAACGAAAGTGCAGGGAAACGGAAAAGTGGTCGGACGCGTAAAGGCAGCAAGTGGCTACGCCGTGCGTTGGTCGAAGCCGCCCATGGTGCCGCACGCAAAAAAAACAGTTATTACAAGAGTTTGTATCATCGCATCGCAGCACGGCGCGGCAAACAGCGTGCGGCTGTGGCGGTGGGACACAGTTTGTTGACCACGGGCTTTTATTTGATTACCCGCAACAAAACCTATAGCGACTTGGGCGAAAACTATTTCGATGAACGCGATCGCGAGCAGGTCAAACGGCGTGCGGTCAGACGACTCGAAAAGTTGGGTTTCCAAGTCTCCTTGAAGCCAGTCACCGCCTAATCCAAGGTGACGAGCTTCATTTTCAAGAGAGA
>QEVD01000145.1 GCA_003576975.1 Candidatus Zhuqueibacterota bacterium | reverse complement strand
GCGACTTGTTCTTCGGTAAACGGCCGCGTGAACAGCGAGTTGTCTTCCGCGTATGCCCGGAACAAATGAAGAATGTAGTGCATGCGCTGCGGCAGGTTGCACCAATCCTTTGCCCCACAGTCGCTTGAGCCGGGAAGGCACGGATCGTATTCCTTAACAATATTGTTCAGTGCATCTGGCAGCTCTCCATTGAAGACAGGAGGCACGGGCGCCTCCAGGTTTCGTCCCAGCGAGAGCACAACGTTCGGAAGCGCGAGCACCATCATGGCCTCGGTAACGACTTCGCGCGTGATTTTGACGGCGGCCGCTTGCAGTTTTGCCGCCAGCCAGTCGATCAGCCAGGCCGCCGTGCGTTGCGCCTTCTCTGACCACTCGCGCGAGCGTGGGAAAAGTATGCGAAGCACGCGTCCGCCCAAATCCACCACGGTTTTCAGAGGCGCATCAACAGCCGCGGCAATCTGCGGCTGCAAGCGCGTTTGTTCGTGCAGCCCGATCTTCAAATTCGCGAGCAGAATCCCGGCCGCGCGAATGGCGGGATCAGCTTCGCGCCGCTGCTGCTGATAGTACGCAAATGCTTCTTTCAGATAATCCTGCCCCTCCGGCGGCGGACCGGGACGGAATTCCTCGGCAAATTTCCGGAACTCTTCACTGTCGTGATCCGCATCACCGGGAACACTCGCCATGAATCTCGCGAACTCGCGCCCAATCTCTTCGAAGACTTTGAGGTTGCCCTTAGCCACGGCCTCACTTGCAGCCTCGAACGCATCAAAGGGCGTGTGTATTTCGCTGACAACTTTGCCGAGCCTGGTATCAGGTTCAAACAAGCCTTTGCGCAGCAGCATGCGATAAAGGGATTGCAGCGGCGCCAGGACACTTGCCTGGTGTCCCAGGTTCCGTTCAAATCGCTTCAGGAGATCTTCACCGCGAATCGTGCTGCCCGCCTGGCGCGAGGCCCAGGTGGCAAACGTACACCAGTTGGCCGCAACACCGGTGCAAGCCTGCATCGCATGCGAAAGCCGGCTGTAACATTCGGTAATTTCCAGATTGCGAATCACGCGATTGCTGATCGCCACAATCCGGGCAACTTCGGCAACACTTGGCGCTGAGGTGGTGGCTTGACTCAAAAAATCTCCTTTGCGATTTGCTTACGCCTTGCACTCTGCGATAAGCGTTTTGATTATGGCAATTTTGCCAGGAGTGATCGCATGGCAGTGGTCATGGCCCGGCTATAATTTTCAATGTCTCTCACCTGTAAAATATAGCGATCACGTGAAGCGGTAGCCGGAGACCAGTTGGTCACACCCTCGGCGTCGCATTGCATCTCTATCGGGTCAAACGTGAAAACCGGCTCCACGCCGCCTTGATCATTTGAGAATATTTTACCATCCGCAGTAACGGCTTTTCCGGCAGCGTGGAAAAAGCCCGCAGTACACCACATGTTGCGGCGAAACTGCGCCTGTTGAAATAGGAGTTCCTGGTCGCTTTCGCGCTGCAAATAATCCAGCCAGCACGGCTCTTGAATTTTGCCGAGCGCGTAAGCAAAGTAGCGTTGTACTTTTTCGCTCAAATGCAAAAGAACATCGGCCTGCAAGAAATCATACCACGAACCAAATGCCCTGACTTGAATTTGATTGGTGATTTCTTCGAAGCAGGGCAGCCAGTAAATCGGGCAGGGGATGTCCCATATGGCCTTGAATGCAACCGGGTCGAGCCTGACATTATATTCCAGCTCAGCATTCTTCGCCGCCCTACGGCTTCCTGCGCCAGCATTAACGTAAATGCCGGCGCATTTTTCACGAAACAATTCCGGAAATCGAATACCCGCGCGCGCCACCTCACGGCAGGAGCCTGCAATGTGAATGATAACCGGCGAGAAAGAAGTTCTGAGTGTATTAACAATCATCCCGACGGCGCCTCCGGCATCATTTAAAAATTTATTTTGATGATCGGCAGTATGGGGGGCACCAACGCTGAACGGTACATGCAAACCGGTAATATAATTCATCTGAGCCAGTGCCAACACATCCGGGTCGCCATGATGGTGAGGCGGAGGATAATCAATCACAATGCCTTTAAGCTCAATGTCGCCGGCGTAGGCGAGCGCATAGAGGCAGGCCACATCCCAATGATCATCAGGATCATTGTGGGGGCGGAACAAATCTGTTTGGTGGAGGACGGGGATAGGCATAGCAATGAATCATCGTCTAAATGACTTTTCACATCTAAACCGCTAATGATCGCAAATCAACGCGACTTGAAAGATTAGCGACCATTCGCGTTGATTCGCGGTTTGATGAAATGGGTATTTTCAAATATAATATGGAGAAGTCAACGCCGCCATCAATGCCGCCACATCACCTATATTCGAACCTAGAGCCGCGGGCAGAATTTCACAAGCCTCGACCGCTTGCGGCAACGCCTCTTCCCGCAAGGCCCGGCGCGCCGGTTCCAAAACTCTCTCACCCAGCGCAACCGCCAATGAGCCTAAAACGATGATTTGGGGATTGAGCGTATCAACCAAAATTGCCAACCCGCGTCCCAGCCAGGCGCCCGCTCCAGTCGCGACTTGCATTGCCTCTTCATCATTAGCCAGCATAGCATTTACGAGATCGCGTATCGGCGTGTCATCAGACCAGCGTTGCGGAAACATTTGCGCGGCCAGTTTCACCAGCCCCTTTCCGGAAGAGAATCCCTCCCATGAGCCTGCTTTGCCATACAAAAGCGGGCCGGTTGGCGCCAGGCGCAGGTGTCCAATTTCGCCGGCCGTATCGCTTGCGCCGTGCACGATTTGGCCGTTGATGATCAAGCCCGCGCCGATGCCGGTTCCGAACGTCAAGAATACCAAATCGCGCAGATTCGTGCGGCCGCGCCCCACGCCAAAATGGAACTCCGCTAACGCGCCGGCGTTGCCATCATGCTCGATGAATACCGGAAGCTCCGGATACTGCTCGGACAATACTTTTCTCAGATGAACGCCGTGCCAGCCGGGCAAATGTGTGGGATTGAGCAGCAGGCCTTCTTGTATGCGCAACGGCCCGCCGATGGAAACGCTGAGCGCAACCGGTTGCCGGTCCGAGGCAAGGGCGTTGGAGATCGTTTGATCGATCAACCTGGCGAGCCGGGGAAAAATTTCTGCGAAGGGGCGATGCGCCTCCGTGGGAAATTCATGGCGCTGCAAAATATTCGCTTCGGCGGTTCCTTCCACCACAGCGGTTTTTGTACCGCCAACATCGAGACCAATGATTGTGTGCATTTGAGGTGATTCTCTTTTTGGAATTGCTGTTTTCAAGCCACTTCCTCCGCGCGGCCCGTTCTCGAAAACAAATGAACGAGCCACGGATGAACACAGATTGACACGGATGAAAAGAATGCGTCGCAACCTTGGAAAATACATCCGGCGATGTCATTCTAAAAGGGTTTTGTGAAGCACTCGGCGCTGTTTCAAAATCCGTGTTTCATGCGTGCCAATCCGTGGTTGAGCTTCTTCCCGTAGTCGTGCTCAACCCCGGTTCACACCAGCGCAGCTTCGGCCTCGGGTTCATCAATAACAATCTCCTCAACCGAACGGATGAGGCGCGCATCCCGTTCACCGATCTGTTGCCGCCACATGGCGTAGTACAATCCTTTATTCTCCAGCAGCGCCTCGTGCGTGCCGGACTCGATGATCCTTCCTTTCTCCAAAACATGAATCGTATCTGCGTGCATGACGGTGCTCAACCGGTGCGCGATCAAAATGACCATGTGTTCTTTGCGGCTCGAGACCTCGCGAATCGCCGAGGTGATCTCCTGTTCGGTGATCGAATCGAGCGCCGAGGTTGCCTCGTCAAAGATAAACAGCCGCGGGTGGCGCAACAGCGCGCGGGCAATCGATAGGCGCTGGCGTTCTCCGCCTGACACGCGCAGCCCACTCTCTCCCAAACGCGTTTCCAGGCCTTTGCCGGAGCGTTCCAGCAATGTCGTGGCAGAAGCCCGTTCCAGCGCCTCGTGCATCTCTTCGTCCGTGGCCTCGGGCTTGACGAACAGTAGGTTCTCTCGAATGGTGCCCGAAAATAGTTGCGGGTCCTGCGTTACAAAACCAATCTGCCGGCGGATCGGGTTATACCGAAGTTCCTTGACAGGAACACCGTCCATATAAATCGTGCCGCTAATGGGCGTATAAAGTCCGACGAGCAACTTGACCAGCGTGGACTTTCCCGATCCTGAAGGCCCGACGAACGCAACGGTATCCCCCAGCCGGACCTGAAAGGAGAGATGATCGATGGCATTTTCCGTTGCGGTGCGGTGTTTGAAAACCACGTCATCAAACCGCAGGCTCTCCAGCTCGCCGATGTCCACCGGCGCCTCGGGCCGGGTTTCCACCGGCTTCTTCATCAGCTCATCGAACATCTGCATCGAGGCTTGGGCCTCACGGTAATTCAAAATGATCTTGCCCAAGTCTTGCAACGGCACGAAAATCGTATTGAGAATGAACTGCATTGAAATAAGCTCGCCGGCGGTGAGCGTTTTGCGAAAAATCAGCCACAACAGAATGAAAAGGATGGACTGTTTTAGCAGGTTGATAAGTGTGCCTTGCAGAAATGACAGCGAACGCACTCGCTTCACCTTGTCCATTTCCAGATCGAAAATCTTCTTGGTATACAACTGCAGCCGCCGGATTTCCGGGTAGGTCAGCCCCAGGCTCTTGACCAGCTCGATGTTGCGCAGAGATTCGGTGATGGACCCGGACATCTTGGCGGTCTCGCGAACGATCATGCGCTGCACGGCCTTCATCTTTTGGCTGAGTAATCCGGTCAATCCGCCCAGCACCAAAACGCCGACCACGAAAACCGGAATCAGCAGCCAGTGCTTGGTGATGCCATACCACAGCAGAAAACTTATGCCCACGAGCGAAGAGAACAGAATGTTGACGAACGCATTGATGAAGCGCTCGGTGTCGGTACGAACCTTTTGCAGCGTGGCCACGGCCTCGCCGCTGCTGCGATCCTCGAATTCCTGAAAAGAGAGCCGCAGCGTCTGCCGCAAACCATCGTTGAAAATCTGCATCCCGAACTTTTGCACCACCAACGCCAGGACAAAGTCCTGGAACGCTTTGGCGAACCGGGCTGCCAGGGCGACTGCTGCAGCTACAAACAGCCACCACACTGCGCCCCGCACCAGCACGTCGTCGGGTTTGTTGTCCGGATTGAGAACATATTCATCGACGATCATTCCGAAAATCAGAGGATCGACCAGGGTCAAGATCTGAGCCACACCGGCCAGCACCAAGGACAGCACAACCCACCAGCGTAATGGGCGAATGTACCTCCATATGATATGCATATTCACCTGTCCTTACGAATTCATTGGGCAAGTAACGCGACCGCGCTCTAAAAATCCAACATCTCGTGCGCTACTTCGAGGTGTGAGCCAGCGCTTGCGCGGATTTGATGTCGCTGTGGTTCTCAAGTGGCGTTGCTGGGGTTCAGATGGGTGCAAGGCTGTTCCGGGATGAGCTGATGGTATGGGGCGGCAGGGCAATTCTTTTGACCTTATCAGGCGCGCCTTCTCCCCAGGTTTGATTAGACTCTGAGCGCGCCGCGGAATCCCCTGGCGGCATAGTACGATTCCGCACCGTTGTGATAGACAAATACTGTGTCGTAGCGGCGATCACAAAAGAGAGCGCCGCCGAGTTTTCGAATATCCGAAGGCGTTTTCACCCAGCTCGAGGTTTTCAAATCGAAGTTGCCAAGCTTCTGCAGCTCCCGATATTGCTCTTCTGTTAAAAGCTCGATGCCCATGGCAGTCGCCATGCCAATCGCGCTGTCTTTTGGTTTATGTTCTTTCCTGGACTCCAGCGCCTCGCGATCGTAACAAACACTTCTGCGGCCACTGGGACTTTCCGCGGAACAATCATAAAAAGTGTATTCGCCCGTCTTTTTATCATACCCGACAACATCCGGTTCACCGCCGGTTCGTTCCATTTCATTGAGCGACCACAGTTTTTCAGGATGAGCTTCAAGATTTGTTTGTACTTTCGCCCAGTCGATACCTTTATGGCGGTTCATGTTTTTCTCAAAGCGGGCATGCAATGCGCTGAGGAGCTCTTCGCGTTGTTTTACGTTCAGGTCTTTTGCTTTTGGCATTTTTGTCTTTGCCTTTCTGTTTTGTTTTATTGGCCTCTGCTCGCGCGGCAAGCGCAGGTTCATTTCAACCGCTCAAGTTTGCCTTTCCGGCGCACGATGTTCTTATAGTCCCACTGAATGTCTCGAGCCTTTTTGAGCCAACGCTTGAGCGCCTTAAGCTCGATTTGATTCGCGGCGGTGTAGCGCGCTTCCGCGGCTTTGAAACTGCCTTCCTTCTGCAATTCTTTCTCTTCAAAAGACTGGCCGCTCCAAAAGAGCAGGCGCACGCACGATTTCAGCTTGCTATAACCAACAACAGGATTTCCCTCCAGAAACCAAACGGGATGCGCGTGCCATATTTTATTTTCCGCCTCTGGCAGAATTTGGTCAATGGTTTTGGCAAGCAGATCGCAAATCTTTCGATCCGCCGGCGCCAGCGACTTGTTGTATCGAACGGTGTCGGGGTGCATCAAAGCTCCTTATCGTAGGTTAGACACTCGGTATCGCCAGGCTGCCTGCACCATCCTTATCGGCATTGCTCGGTGAGCGTTTTGCATACCAAGCGTGAATCATTCCGGCTTGGAAGAAAAGCACCGGTGAGTCAAAGCCCCCGAGCGTGATAATGTCGCGGACATCTTGGGGCGGTAGAACAGCCACGTCTCGACTGTATGCTTCGCGCATTCTCTCGATTCCCTCAGGGGGAATGCCGCTGCCTGCCATCACCCGAAACCAAAGGCCAAGAAGGTCCCGGCAGTCTGTCGCGGCCAAGTCGCCAGCCAAGTCGGAACAAACTAAGACACTCTCTGGAAAAAGTCGTTCGGCAATGCTTTGGAAGAATTTTGATCGAACATCGCGCGCCAGTATGAATTGCGAGACTAGAAAGGTAGTGGCGGCATCGAACGATTGATTCGATGGAAGAGAGTCGAGATAACCCGGATGGAAGACACATCGTGACGAAATTCCATGTTCCTCCGCGCGGCGCTGGAAGACCTCTAGCATCGCCGTAGACGGCTCCACGGCCGTAAAGTGCCATTGAGGAAATTTCTGGGCCAGATAGAGGATCTCGGCGCCTGTTCCTGCCCCAACGCAAAGGATCTTCGCCTTCGGAGGAAGTTCCGAAAGCACGGTACTCGTGAGCAAGTGCAAAGCATCGTTGATTGGAGCCATTTTGCTCCATTGCTGGTCATACGATGATGCCTGTTTATCAAATAGTGCAGTGATTTCTTCTTGCTGCATTGAGCGCTTTGGATTCTTTTAGCGCCGTACGACGCGCTTGTTAAACAGTAGCCCTAACTTAGCTCTGCATATTGCCGTAATAAACGAATTGTAGTAAATATGGCAAAAAAAGCAAAAAGAACAAAAAGAAGTAATCCAAAAACCACGACAGTCCACTCTTCCGACAAATCTGGCTCCCGGTTCTGATAGATGTCCAGCAATGAGAGCACCACGACAATTGAATATAAAACCGAGATTATGCCTAAAACTAGGGTAACGACTACACTTGTTTTATGATTTTGCATAGCGCCTCATCAATGAATACCGGTTAGGCGGTATTTTCCATTTTGAATAATGCTTTTCGATTATAATTCTATTTCTATTTAATTCTACTTAGGCACAATAAAAGTTGTGCCTCAAAAAACACGAAAACTTCATTTGACGTATTTCGTGTGTTTTGTGTGTTCGTGGTTAAAAAATTTGACTCTGCCTAAGTAGAATTAATCGTTGACCAAAAACTGAATAGAGATTCTTTATAATGACGAGGTTCGGCCGCGCCCCATTTACAATCCGAACCATGTGATCACTGGCCTTCTGGTGGTTGCCAAAGCTCGAGCTTGTTGCCCTCCGGGTCAATGACCCAGCCGAACTTACCGAACTCCGACTCCTCGACCTTATCAACGACGTTACAACCTTCGCTACGCAGAGCCGCAAGCAAAGCATGCAGATCGGCGACCCGATAGTTGATCATGAAAGGCGCTTGACTCGGTTCAAAGTAAGTCGTGTCGGCCTTGAACGGACTCCACACGGTTGTTCCGACGCCGGTCGGGTTGTCGGGAGATGCCCAGCGAAACGCGGCGCCGCCCCATTCCTCGACATTGATGCCCAAGTGGGCGCGGTACCATTCGGCCAAAGCCTTGGGGTCTTTCGACTTGAAGAAGATGCCGCCAATGCCAGTGACTCGTTTCATATTTAACTCCTTTCTGATGATTAGGTAAAGTTGCCGGACCGTACCAGCCGATCGATCTCGTCGTGTGACAGATCTTGGTAGAGGATTGCCAGGAGCCGGGCATCGATGTTCCCGGTGTCCCAGAGAGCGAGGCTAAGGTTTGTTGGTCTTGATCTTCGCGGCAAGCTTCCGGAGGTCGCCAAGCTTGACGCCAAACTGATTGTCACCGGCGCCATACTTTTTGTTGTGCGCACGGACCTTTATTTTAAACCGCGAATCAACGCTAATATTTCTACGCCTGCTTTCAAACCAGTGAAAACTGAAGCCCTTCGGGCAGAACGAACGACAAGATACGCCAACGCTCGGACGAGGCGGAAACGCTGGCGCGTGCTGCCGGCCTACAGCGGCGGGTTATGCCGCACCCGGCTCGAGTCGCCCACGCGCAGCTTTCCGAAACACCCAGGCCGATACGATCCACAGCATGGCGAAGCCCGCATTCAAACCCAAAACCGGCGCGATGCCCGGGTGGAACGGCGGATGGGGTGAGTGAGGATCAATCAGCAGATCTTGCCGGCCGGCTTTCCAAATCACAAGCGCGATCACCGGGACCAGCATTTGAGCGCCCGCGGTCGCGAAGAGCGCCAGCGCCATTCCCCGCGGCTGAAAACGCGCGATAAAGGCGCCAATGACTCCGACAGCGAGCACTCCCAAATACATCACGTTCACGGGACCGTCGCCGATGATGCTAACGGCGGCATTCATCCAGAAGAGAACAAGCGCTGCGGCCACGGCAATGGCGGCAGCGACTCGATATGCGGCGTTGTTCGTGTTCATCGTTGTTCCAAGGTTGGTGGAACGGGCAATGATGCAATGTACTTTATATAACCTGAATGATCGGTCTTACTAAATCTGAACACTAGGCATATTCGAACACATCCATAGGAACTGACTTTGCTGGTTCTACCGGACCGTGTACGATTCGTCGAATTCTTTCTGTTGTTTCGCGGCTAAAAGTTTTATCGCCGCATCGCGCACAGACTTTAGCCGGAATACCTTCTACTAGAACATGTTTGCTGTTGAGTTTGAATACTTCCTCAACGATTTCCTCGCGAGCCTCGTTTGAGCCACAAATATGACAATGAAACATGATCATCTCCGTACAGAATAGTTATTGCTCCATTCTTCTTCATCGGGTTGATAGATGGTGATGATTTTGATCAGATCTTCATCAGTTTCGATTCGTGTAATCTGTATATGAATAGGCCGCCCCAGCTTCGTGAACCCCAACGCAAGGCAACTCGGCGCATATTTATCCTCAGGATAGTCCTCTATAATATCTGCGTTCTCCGCAATTTCACGTATTTCGCTTTCGCTAATGTTGCGCTCAACTGTCCGCTTGAAAGCGTGAAAACTGAATTCGAATTTGCCGAATCTTAAATGTTCGCGTATTTCTTCGATCGTTTTCATATAAAAAGATCAAGAACCAGTGAGAGCGCAGCACAGAATTAGCGATGACGCCTTCAAGAACTGTCCGAATATAAATACTGTAGAGAGTAATTACAATAAGGAATCCCCGCAACGATTTTCTGTTGGTGAGATGCTAGCAAGAATTTTACTCACTTTCATTCTCACTTATTTGAATCTTCGACGAATTTCGCCTCCCAGGGGCCAATGCCGGTGATCTGAATGATTGATAGCGAGTCGGCCCAAACCGAATGAACCGCGCCTCGCGCATTTACATAGTAGTCGCCCGGGCCAAATTGTTTCGCATTTTCACGGGTTGCCTCCGCCCCAAAGGCAACTGCCACTTTCCCGCTGAGAAGTGTTACCCGCTCGTCTTTGGGATGCGAGTGAGGTGGCATAACAAATTCTTCACTGACCCTGAAACGCACCGTAAATAGATCGGAACCTTCAGCCCGTTGATGATTTCCTGTGACAGGCCATCGGCGAAGTAAGTGCTCTCCTCCCCGCCGCCGAGAGCCGTGAAGGGCATGACGGCAATGTTCTTTCTCGCCGCTGCCTTCGAGTCCGCATGAATCTGGCCCGGCGCCGGCACCGTGAGGCGATCGTCCTGCACGGCAAAGACGTTGACGGGCCTCTCGATGTTCTTCAGGTTGTACTCGCCCAGCCGCACGGTCGCGATGCCGGGATGATTTGCGATTTCAAGTTGAACACGCTCGGACAACAAAACGGCGCCCGCAAGCGCCATGGACTCGATGCGGGCTGCGACATTCACACCATCGCCAAAAACGCCGGATTCGTCGACCACGACGTCTCCAAGGTGGATGCCAATGCGCAGGGGAATCCCGGGTTCCCGCACGGCGGTGGACTGAATATCGATGGCGGCGAGCACGGCTTCCTTCGCGCTGTCGAAGATGATCAGGGCGCCGTCCCCATAAAACTGCACGATTTCCCCCGCGTGCTGCCGCACCACGTCGTGCAATAACGCGCGAAACGAGTCGCGCACCTTCTTCGCTTCCGACTCATCCCGCTGCATGATCGCCGTGTAGCCGGCAATGTCGGCAAACATGATGGCGGCAAGCTTTCTTCTGCGGGCTTGGGTGATGGGCATGGGTCTCAGTAAGATGGTTTTGACGGCACTCGGCAAAAACCCGATTCGTTTATGCTGCATATCGTGCTCAAAATCGCGGTCGATCTGACGACTAGTTTTTTGTCTTTTGTCGGATGATGTTCAATAATGCTTGTTCGCGCCAATCGAGAAATTTCTCAAAATCATCATCAAGCAAAGGAGATTGAGTGCCTGTTGGCAGAATATGAGATCTGAGTGTTTCATTTGTTTCGATTTCGCCTTGCTTGGTTTGAATCTCGGTGAAGTAATCTGACGGCGCGCGCTTGCTAAGCCGACGATTCGTGATACGATCAATGAATGTACGATTGATGATACAGTCACGCAATGAGGCGGAAACTGCCCTCTTGTCGAGGTATGTGCGTGGAAATATGTGATGATCGTCAACCGGATTCCTCTTATCTGCAAGCAACTGCGAAGTGATCTTTCCGCGCTTGTGAAAGTCCAATGCACCATTTTGAAGGATTAGTGCCATGACGCCTCGATAGACTGCCCGCTGGCGAGGCTTGACCTGCCGTAAGTTCACCTCAAGCTTGAACTCGCTGACGGACTCTGGTGGTTCCCCACCCTTCATCCAACGTTGCAGCTCAGCAAAATCCTTTTCGGCTTGACTGTTCGGTGCGTTTTCATACTTCTGACCAAAGACTGAGCACCAGAACCAACGCAGAATCTTGACACGACTAGCACCAACATCTGCTCCAGTGACCTCCTTTTGGGTTGCCCATACTGCTCCCATTGGAATCACTATTGTGTTGTACGGAAGTAGGCCGGATTCGAGTACGCCACAATCATCTCGCAGGATGGACAGAGCTTCGGCCAATCCATTTACCGCTGCATTCCAGCCCCCTCTTGCTTGTTCAACCTTCATCTCCAGGATAGCACTTCGTTTGATTGATGGAGCGCGACTTTTCCCGTCTTTGTCTGCTCCGGGCTCAAGCAAGGCGATGACCTGCAAAATATAATACGGATCAATTCTGAACTCTTCAAGTATGGGGTTTTCGTCCAGGGCTTCCTCCCACTTCTGCCGTAAATTGAAGTCTTGTGGCCAGAAGCGAGCGGTTAGCAAGTCATACACGCTTAATTTGACACCAGTTCGATTCAATGTCTCGAAAATCATGCAAACCGCCGGCCCAGAAGTTTCCTCATTGAGAGTCACCATAGGAAAATCGTACTCTTCTATGGGTTTTATCCAATCATTGTGTAGCCGGGTCAGTCGCTCTTGTAGATCAAGGATAGTGGAAGTGTCCGCACCTCGGATTCGCAATATTTGATTCTGCCAACCACTGAATCCACCGATACCGCCAAACACCCGTTCCATGGGAAAAACCATCGAGTGGGCTTGTAGTTCAATTGTGCCATACTTCCTTTCCCCCTCATCGGCCTTCATGTAGAAAGCACAATCCTCCAAGTCTTTACCCTTCTCCAAACTGGCCAGATCCAAATAGTAGCGGTGTTCGCCTTTGCCGTAAAATGCCTGGTACAAAGAGGTTAGTCGTTGCTGTCCGTCCAAAATCAAATATGCAGGTTTGGCTCCATTCAATTCAGGTGCCCCTTCAAATGCGCGCGGCTTAAAAAGTAGTTGTTGACCATTCTTGATTCGCAGAAGCGTGCCGGCGGGATAGTTGCTGATAATGGATTCAATCAATTCGTCGGTGGCATAAGGATCCCACACAAAATCCCTTTGAAAATCTGGAAGAGCCATAGCTCGATTATGGATCATTTCGAGCAGGAATCTTAGTGGTTCAAGCGTAGGGTATGAGTGTTTCATTTTCGTGTCTCAACGATACTGGGGTAGAAGTGTAATAGTGAATCAAGAAACGACCTTTGACAGCACAAAGAGGGGGCATAAGACAACTCTGTCCGGCGGCCCAGCATCCCAAACCTATAGGAGGAGCACCGCCACTAATCATGAAATTGGTGCCACGGTCGCACTGTCCACCAGAGCGAATGTGTACGCCTATCATGGGTATGAACTCGGGGGTGCAAGTCCTCTGTCGGTGGTCACTGGTCTTGCGCGAGCAGCTTGCATAGTTGTTCGATTCATTGCGATCTACAATTCAACCCGCGGGATAGACTTTTGAAAATAACCCTGCCTTAGATGATGATGTATCCCACGGGGTGAACCGCCCGACGCGTGCCCCGCATGTCCGGTGGTGTGAGAACTGCGGGAGAAAAGCCCGACCCGCTTTGGCGTCTTATTTCTTGCGCAACCTGGCATAGGCCATTGCGTGTGCGGTTAATGAGGTCGCAAACGTGGCAAAGCTGAATTCGGGATTAGGTTCTCGGAATTTGCCTTTCAGTCCTCCAGTTTTGTCGGACAGAATGAGGCAGGTTCCATCGTACAACCGCTCTCTCATTAGACGCTCACAAAAAAGTTCGTAACGCCTCGCGTACGACGTCTTTTTGAATTCCTCGAAAACCTCGAAATGCGGCTCGTCTACGCGAACCGGCGTTGTTGACTTCGGAGTTTCCTCCAGCAATATTAACCAGCCGAGCCATGGCCGTTGTGATGGCTTGAACTTGCCTTCGCGGTACGCGGTAAGGAGATCGGTAGAATTACCCAAGGCCTCCTCAATACGGTTATTGAAGTTGTTACCAAACGACGGACCAATATGAGCCTTGAACTCGATTGACGCTAAGAGCATACCGTCAGCGACAACAACTATATCCCAATTTTTGGTCGGTCTGAAATAACCAGGGAGAGTCGTTGCAGTCGTATGTATCGTGGTGTCGGGTAATCCAGCCTCGGACAGAAGTTCCGTAAATAGCTTTATGAAACCGTCGAGGTGTTTCCCGCCGGTTACTGCGCTCCGGTTTCCTGCATCCTTCTTACCAGTAGTTACCCCCTGTCTTTCGTGCTGTTGGGTTCGTACCTTCCAGAAGTATCGAACAGCCTTCGCAACGCGATCACTGTAATCCATTATCCTCCCTTTTGACCTCGGTTTTTATTTCGGCATATGAGAACAGTGAAACTGTTGCGTGCCGGATGCGTTTTTCCGCCATCTCGAAATAGTGTGAGTCAATTTCGACTCCAATCGAATTGCGCCCCCATTTTGCGGCTGCAACCGTAGTAGTTCCCGTTCCCATGAACGGGTCTAATACTGTGTCTCCTACGAATGAGAACATACGAATTAGCCGCTCTGCAAGCTCTTCAGGGTAAGGAGCCGGATGATTGCGCGTAGATGCACCTGTAACACCCGACCAAATTGATTGAAACCATTGCTTGTGGTTATCCTCGGATATCACAGACAGCACGCGGGTAGCGACTGTTGGCTTGCGGTAGCCACCTGGTTTGCGCTCCATCAAAATAAATTCAATATCGTTCTTAATCACAGCGTTGGGTTCGTAGGGCTTGCCAAAGAATCCCGCTCCGTTTCCCGATGCCTCAAAAACAGCATTCGCAATTTTGTGCCAAATAATAGGTGTGAGGTTATCGTAGCCGAGCTTGCGGCAGTGTTCTTGTATGGACGCATGAAGTGGAACGACCGTATGTCTTCCTTCGTTCTTTCGACGGGACAGACAGACATCACCTACCACGCAGATTAGACGCCCGCCCGGTACCAAAATTCGATAGCAATGTTCCCAGACTCTATCGAGTTCCCGTAAAAATCTTTCGTAGTCTTCCACATCTCCCAGTTGGTCTTTGTGATCTCGGTATTTCTTGAGGGTCCAATAGGGCGGGGACGTGACGACCAAATGAACGGCTTCATCTTCTATAAATGACAACTTGCGCGCATCGCCCTGAACCAAGCGATGTTCCGTTGAAATTTGTTGTATCGCTGCCTCGATCTCCGCCAAAAGCTTCTTATCCTTTGCAATGCGAGGAATATCGGTCTGCGGGTTCTCCAGACTAGCAACCGACGAAGGGAGATAGTGTTGGTGATGATGCGCAACGGTCATTAGCATGTTCATTGTCTCTCGAATGAGTCAGATATTATACGTGGTCTCTCCCAAGATGCTGAACGATTTCTATCTTCCCCGAGCCGTCAGTAGCAAAACTGGACTTGATTGTAAGCTTTTTCGTTTATAGACATTCGGTAAATTCTCAATTCACGAAAGGAGCAGACCATGAAGTACAAAGCCCTGCAAGCGAAAAAGCTCTCTATTGGGGGCAAAGCTATCATTGACATCGACCCGGGGAAGAAAAAGCATCAACTCTGTGTGGTCACTCCACCCACTTCATTTCCCCAGCAACCACCTCATATCTCGCTGCATTTGCGCTCATGCCTTCCGCCAGCGGCGCCAGCGCGGTAACAAACAACTGCCCAAACTGCTGAAAATGCCGCAGCGCCGCGGCCAAGCGCATGGCATCCAATTCCGATTGCAAATCATCCAGCAAAATGAGGGGCGCGTTGGCGGACTTGTCCTTGAAATAAGTCGCCTCCGCCATTTTCAACGCCAGCAGCGTGGACTTGTGCTCGCCGCGCGAGCCGAAACGCCGCAGCTCGCGGCCGTCGATGGCCAATACAAAATCATCGCGGTGCGGGCCGACTTGCGTTTGTTTGCGGCGCATTTCCGTTGCATGAGCAGCGGACAGCAATTTGAGGTAATTTTCTTGAGTCAACTCGTCGGCAGCAAGCTGACTCTGATAAGTCAATTGGAGGGAAAAAGACGGCGTGGCAATATCGCGATAGGCCTGCAGCACCAGCGGCGCAAAGGTTTCCACAAAACGCCGGCGCGCCGCAATAATTTTGCAACCGTAGTTGGCCAGAGCCTCACTCCACGCCGCGAGCGTCTTGGCCGAAGCATTTTGGTTGAGCAGGGCGTTGCGCTGCTTCAGGCTGCGCTGGTATTCCTGCCAATCCGTTAAATAAGCCGGCGAGCTTTGGCAGAGCAGCATGTCCACCAGGCGCCGGCGCTCGGCCGGCGGCCCGCTGGTGATGCGGTGGCTCTCCGGCGAAAAGTGCACCACCGGAATCACGCCGATCAACGCCGCGGCGCTGCTCAGACGCTTACGGTCAAGGCTGACTTCCTTGCCGGTCGCGCTGCTGTAGCACACATTGACGTGACGCCGGACCTGCGCCTCGTCCACAAACTCCCCGGAGATCTCAAAATGATCGCGTTCGAATTTGAGCAGGTCGCGATCATTGCACGGCCGGAAACTGCGCGTCACGGCCAGCAGGTGAATGGCTTCGAGAAAGTTGCTTTTGCCCTGGCCGTTGTTGCCGCAGATGAAATTGGCGGATGCGGAAAATTCCAGATCCAGGCTGTCGTAGTTGCGAAAGTTTCTCAGGCTGAGCTTGCGCAGGATCATTTGTTATTTTTAGCCACGGATTGGCACGGATGAAACATGGATAAAAAACTTTCTTTTAAATAAAATCCGTGTTTCATCCGTGCACATCAGTGGCCGAAAGCTTCTATTCACTAATTAAGATTCAACCCTGATGTAGTCAATAAGCAAAGCGTTTGAACTCTACTTTTTCTTTCCCGAAGTTGATCAACAGCCCGACTTTTATTCCGGTTGCCTTTAATTCGTTGAGTAATTGCGGCTCGTCTTGCGGATTATATTCTTTGGATACTTTCAGCTCGACAATGACTTTGCCATCGACCAACAAGTCCGCGGCATATTCGCCAACAATGGCGCCTTTATAGCTCACGTTGATGGGATGCTCGATTTCAGCGGTATGTCCCCCGCGTACAAGTTCTACTTGCAGAGCTTTTTGATACACCTTCTCCAAAAAGCCGTAGCCTAAAACATTATGCACTTCAAAAGCCGCCCCGATGAGGGCTTCTGTTGTCTCTTCATGTATCAGGCTCATATTTCCCATCCCCCACGCTACGTTCTTACATTCATATTGATTTCTTGACATCTTATTTTGAAAGCCACAGATTGAAACGTGTGAAACACGGATATTTGATTAGCTTTTTCTTTAGCCGTGTTCAATCCGTGCACATCCGTGGCTAAACAATACCGAAAAAATTTTATTCATTGATGCGAATCGGCATGAGCAGCATCATGACATCCAAATCTTCCGGTTGGGGCACGGGCTCGATAATCGCCGCGCTGCCGCCGTCTTTGAGCTTGAACAAAACATGTTCGGTGTCCAGGTGGCGCAGAATTTCCAGGACATAGTTGGCGTTATAGCCGATATCCATACTGTCGCCGGCATATTCCACCGGAATGGTTTCCTGGGAATCGCCGCTCATCTCGGCATCTTGCGCATGAATGGTGAGGGCGCCCGGCTCCAGCGTCCATTTGATTTGGCGGGTGTGTTGATTGGCGAAGATGCTCGACCGGCGCACCGTTGCGCCCAGCAGCTCACGATCCACCGTCATGGTTAAGGGATTGGAGGTGGGAATTACGCGTTCATAAGCAGGATAATGCCCGCTGATGAGCTTCGAATAAATGGTGGTTTGCCCCAGCACAAATGTGATGTGTTCCTGGCTCATGCCGATGGTCATTTCATCCCCGTCGCCCATATTCCGGCCGAGCAAATGCAGGGACTTCACCGGAATAACGACCTGATTGGGCGCGCCGTCAAAGGTGAATTTGGTATCGCGCACCTTGACGAGACGGTGGCCATCCGTCGCGACCAGGCGCAGTTCGTCTTTGCGGATTTCCAACAGCATGCCCATCAAGGTGGTGCGCAGTTCATCGGCGCTGACCGCAAAAATGACTTTTTCCACGGTGCTCATGAACCGGCTGGCGCGATAGGAAAATTGCGTGGTTTGCTTTTCCGTCGAAATATGCGGGTATTCGTCGCTCGGCTCGCCGGCAATTTTGTAATTGCCTTTTTCCGTCTTGATGGTGAGACGGTTATTCGCTTCGGCTTCCAGGCGCAGGGGAATATCCGGCAGCTCGCGCACGAGGTCGAACAAGCGCTTGGCCGGAAACGCTGCCGAGCCGTCTTCCTCGCCGATCACCTCCAGTCCGGTGATGATCGAAACTTCGAGATCGGTTCCCGTAAGCTGCAAGCGATTGCCGCGCAGGTCAAACAGGATATTGGTTAAAATCGGAATGGTGGTTTTGAGAGGAATGATTGAAATCATGCGCTGCAGCGCTTGATACAATGCACTCTGAGGAATGGTGAATTTCATTGGTCTGACCTGAGTTTATTTGAGTGTGATTCAAAGTAAGTTTTTTCCGTTTTAATATCAAGATGAATTCTTTTTAGTCCATAGTAGGGGCTGTGGATATGTGGATAGTTGCGCCGGCATTTGTTATAGCTCTTTGGTCTGTTCAGAGTTAGGTGCACGGGAAAACGTGCGAAATGAAGTTGGCATCTCTGAGTATGTCGGGGATAACTTGTTGGCATCTGTTACGACGTGATTTTTGATTTTTGCAATCGCCAGTTACCAACACATTAGTCACCGCTATTAACATTTTGTTACCAGAGTTATCCAGATGAAACGTTTTCAACCACCAGAGCATTGTGTTGGCGATTATCACAAGTGTACCAAACTTTTTGTTTTCAAAGCAACACGTTGATCCTAACCGAGGGTGTTTTTGATTCGGTATCGCATCGTTTTGTGACCGTTCCGATCGCCAAATGAAGGTTGTTTGGCAGCGATCGAAATTCGAAAGTCACATATTTTAGGGTTGGAGAACGTAAACGTTTTAAGATAGAAAAAATATGCCATACAGCCCCGGAATATTTGCCAGGCCGGCTATCGTCGAGAGGAAATGTGGGATAAGAATCAGGCCACGCTTAAACGTTGTTTGAGTACGTCCACTTCCGATTTGATCTGGATATCCGTTTCCATCAGCTTTTCGATGGCGTCAATGGCATGAATCACAGTGGTGTGATCGCGTCCGCCGAAATGCAGGCCGATGGTTTTGAGCGAATGCTTGGTGAGTTTCTTGGCCAGGTACATGGCAATCTGCCGGGCGAGCGCCACCTCCTTTTTGCGGGTTTTGGCGCGCATCATGTCATCCGGCATTTTATAATAATCACACACTTCCTTTTGGATGTCTTCAACGGTAAGATTGCGCAGCTTTTGAATGAACAGGTCTTTCAGAACGTGCCTGGCGAGATTCAGGGTAATATCATGCTTGTTGACTGAGGCGAATGCCAGCAGCCGGATCAACGAACCTTCCAGCTCACGGATGTTGCTGGTGATGTTGTGCGCGATCAATTGAATGACGTCGCTGGGCAGATCGATGCCATTCTCTTCCGCTTTGCGCTGCAAAATGGCGATGCGTGTTTCCAAATCCGGCGGTTGGATGTCCACCACCAACCCCCACTGGCAACGGGAGAGCAGGCGGTCTTCGATGCCGACGATTTCCTTGGGCGGCCGGTCGGAGGAGAGCACGATCTGTTTGCCCTTTTGATAGAGCGCATTGAACGTGTGAAAAAATTCCTCCTGCGTGCGCTCTTTATTCATAAAAAATTGAATATCATCGACAATCAGCAAATCGACATTGCGATAATTCGAGCTGAATTCCGTGGTCTTGTTGTTTTGAATCGAGTTGATGAACTCATTGGTGAAACGCTCGCTGGAGACGTAGAGCGCGCGGGTGACCATGGCGTTGTCGAGCGAGAGATTGCCGATGGCCTGAATCAAATGCGTTTTGCCCAATCCCACCCCGCCATAAACCACCAGCGGATTGAACGAGGTTTTGCCGGGCGCTTCGGCAACGGCAACGGCCGCGGCTTTCGCAAATTGATTGCTCGAACCTTCGACGAAATTTTGAAATTTGTAATGTGGGCTGATTTGACTGGCAGGATCATGCGTCAGGCGGGCGCTGGGCGCGGAAATTTTTTCCGCCGGTTTGCTCTCGCTTTCTAGAGGCCGCGCTTCGGCAAGGACATAGGTGACGAGGTACTCATCTCCCAACACTTGAAATGCGGCTTTGTGCACCAACTCACGATAATGCCCCTCCAACCACTGATACACAAAATCATTCGGAATCTCTACCACGAGGTTTTTATCGTCCAGCGCTTTTCCTCGTGTACTTTCAAACCAGGTACCAAAGGTGGATTCGGGAATTTGGTCGCGGATAATAGATAGGCAGTTTGTCCAGGTTTGCTCAGCGTTTTGTAGTTGTAGCATAATGACGCGTGACCTCGCCGAATTGAGATAATCACAGGTTATCCACAGTTATTGTGGATAAAATCCTGTCTAAGGATGCTAAATATTTGTAAAAAGTCTTTTGCTTTCTCTTCACGAAATGAAGTGGCGCCGGAAAAAGCGAGGCAACTTCATTTTATAATAAAATTACAAAGAGTGAGTTCTGTCGATGAGGTGAAGCCGAGAGTTGTAAGCAAAATCTTGATTTAGTCCGTCCTTAGATGCAACTCTGACGAGTTATCCACATTTTCTCCACCGGCACAAGCTTTTTTTTGGCTGCGGCAATATAGAAAAAGCCCTCTGATTGTCAAGGAAAAATTAAGAACATTTAAAGATATTTCACTTGCTTGCGACAGTTTTTGCCCAGCGACATGCACAAACAATCATTCGCATCGATTATTTTGAGGTTACGGGATAAATTTAAATTCAGATTAGTAAATGCTGTGAATGCTATTCATGAAAAAGCCTGATCAAATTCCATTTTACGAAGGCAAAACATGCACGCGATATCGACATACCGGTTTCGAACGACTTGTTTTTAAAACATTGCACGACATTCTGAAAGTTTTAGCCCACAAACTTGATTCGATCAAAAGTTTTTTTACTCTTGCAGGCCGAGTCTAAAGCTGCTCGAAGAGGCTTGATGTTGAGCTTGCTTGAAAAAGGTGTAGTCTCGAAAAGTAAACGCGTTGTTCTAAAAGCGATAATTTTCTCCAGCGGATAGAAACAACCCAACGGATAACGATGTTTTCCATCTGCTGGGGCGTTTAGACTTTTTGAAGCAGGAGTGAACCGAGCAAACAGAGTGAAATCTCCGTTGTCTCTGTTCGTTCTTGTTCTTGCGGTTTATGAATTCGAGTCGCCGGAGAGCGACAGTTTTCTCTGATTTAAAATTGGCATAGTCTTGATGGTATGAACAAAGCAAAATCCATGAAAATTTTTGTTCATCGTGCGCGCAGATGCAGAGTCGCCCGTTGACTGCGAGATTCCCGGTTGCGCCTCACGAAAACTTTATTATCTTATCGCCATTCATTATGCCAAGCTTAGTCCAACAGGTTCGCGATGCCGGCGTTATCGGCGCCGGCGGTGCGGGTTTTCCCGCCTACAAAAAGATCGATGCGCGCGTCGACACCGTGATCGCCAACGGCGCGGAATGCGAGCCGTTGCTCTTTAAAGACAAAGTGCTGATGGAAAACTACGCCGCGGAGATGATTGACGGCCTGCAACTCGTCATGCAACACACCGGCGCGCGCAAGGGCATCATTGCGATCAAACACAAAAATCGCAAAGCCATTGCCGCCGTCTCAACCCATTTGCGCGAAAACATCTCACTTTTTGAAATGGAGGATGTTTATCCCGCCGGTGATGAGTATGAAGTGGTTTATCACAGCACCGGCCGGCGCATTCCAGGCGGCGGCCTGCCGCTGCACATAGGCGTGGTGGTACAGAATGTCGAAACCTTGTATCACATTCATCGCGCGGCGCAGGGCCAGCCAGTGACGCATTCCTTGATGACGATCCATGGCCATGTCAAACAACCGCTCACCGCGTGGTTTCCGGTGGGTATGAGTTATGGCGAAGCGTTGCAGGTGGCAGGTGGAGCAACCATTGATGATTTCGTTTTGCTCGATGGCGGTCCGATGATGGGCAAGGTGGTGACGGATTTGGACACGCCGGTTACGCGCGTGACCAGCGGCATAATCGTGCTGGGCCGCAACACGCATTTGACCGAACGCAAAATGCAATCCGAGCAGGCATTCAAACGCATCGGCAAATCCGCGTGTGATCAATGCAGCTTGTGCACCGAAATGTGCCCGCGTTATCTGCTCGGCTATCCCATTCAGCCGCATTTGGTCATGCGGTCGCTGCTCACCACCGGCCCGATGAGCGGCACGTTGACGCATTGGGCGCAAGCGTGTTGTGAATGCAACATCTGCACTCTCTGGGCGTGTCCGGAGGAATTGGACCCGCGCAATGTTTGCGTGGTAACGAAAAGAGATTTGAAGCAGCAGGGCAAATGGCTTTCTCCGGAACAGTTGCAGAAACTC
>QEVD01000144.1 GCA_003576975.1 Candidatus Zhuqueibacterota bacterium | reverse complement strand
GCACAATTGTCAAAGAACAAAAAGCAAAAGAATCAAATACAACTTGTAAAACTCTCAGCCAATCAGATCGGAATCAAAGACACTTTTAATATACAAATGTCATGCAAAGGCATCCGTGCAATAATCAATTTGCTCTCGAGGAACACCCATGGGAATGCCCGCAGCGCGCGTTGGCGATCCAACCAATCACGGCACGCCGTTAAGCCCCGGCCCTGGCAGTGTGAACGTGCTCATCGGCGGTAAGCCGGCCTGGCGCGCCGGCAGTGATTTTCACACCTGCCCGTTGTTTACCGGCGTGATGCCCCATGTGGGCGGCATGGTGGCGGTGGGCAGCGTCACGGTCTTGATCAACAACCTGCCGGCAGTCCGTCAGGGCGATATGATTGTCGAAAGCGGGCCGCCGAACTCCATAGCAGTCGGCGAACCGACGGTGCTGATCGGCTAAACAGAGAAGCAGTCATGCCCAAATCATTTCTTGGCCGCGGCTGGAAGTTTCCGGTAATGGTGAATCTCAGCAGCGGCAAAATCGCCATATCCGAGTTCGAGCAGGATATTCGCGAGGCGATCAGGATCATCCTCTCCACCGCGCCGGGCGAACGCGTGATGCGGCCGGAATTCGGCTGCGGCATTCATGATCTCGTCTTCGCCTCCATGAACAAAGCCACCCTAGGCGCGATTGAAGCCAGCGTGCGTGACGCGCTGACGCGCTGGGAGCCGCGCGTTGATTTGATCAAGATCGAAATCTCCACTGCGGAAGCCGGCAACGGCAAACTGCTGATCAGCATCGACTATCGCGTGCGCGAAACCAACAACGAATTCAATCTCGTTTATCCCTTCTACTTGTCCGAAGGAACTTGAGGCCATGGCTCGCGAAAAGCCCAAAATTGATCCGAGAAAATTCAGCGACCTGCTGGCGCAGCTCAAGCAACGGCTGCCGCACTACACGCCGGAATGGCCGGGAGCAGATGATCAGGATAGTGGCGTGGCCCTGCTCAAGCTCTTTTCCCATTTAACCGAGAGCGTGATCAAGCGTCTCAACCAAACGCCGCACCAGAACCTCGTCGCCTTTCTCAGCATGCTGGGCATCAAGCTGTTGCCCGCTGAACCCAGCCGTGTGCCGGTGCGCTTCAAACTCGTGGCCGGCACCAGCAACGAAGTTCTCGTTCCGCAACGCACGCAAACCACCTCGGCGGCGACCGATACGCGCCCCGAATTGCCGTTTGAAACCGAGGAAGATCTGCTCGCCACGCCCAGTCCGTTGGTGAGTGTGTTCAGTATTGATCCAGAGAAAGACGCCATTTACCAGCCGCCGCTCGGCTTCCTCGAGCGGGAAATGCCGGATACGAGCGCGGTGGCCTATGCGCTCATTTCTTTTTCGCGCGCCGGCTCCAGCACGCTGCAGCTCGATCACACCGACAACCTGGCTCCCGGCGACTTGCTTAAACTGACAGGTGTAGCTGCGGCAAGTAGCATTGCCTCGCAAGCGTGCGTCTGTCCGCCGCTCACCGAGGAGAGTGAGACGACGGCAGCGACTGTTGCCGAATACGTCCCCATCGCTGAAATCAAAGGCACGATCGTCGTGCTCTCGACAAAACTCATGCACGATTACGCGCCCGGCACGCCGGTGGAGAAGATCACCAAGTTCCATGTGTTCGAGAGCAGAAATCTGCAGGAGCATATTCTCTATCTGGGCCACAAGGATTTGTTCAATGTCAAAAGCCCGGTGCTGTTCACGCTGAACATCACGCTCATGGCGGGCACTGAGCAGGGACTCGAACCGTTGCAAGTGGCCTGGGAGTATTGGGGTGAAATCAAAGGACAGGAGGGTACTGATTGGCAGGCGTTCACGGTGCAATTGGACGGCAGCGATGGCCTCAGTCAAAATGGAAAAATCGAACTTCTCAAGGCTACTGAGGGCGAGATCAAAGAGTTCGAGGTCAATGGCATCAAGAACCGCTGGATGCGCGCCAAGCTGCAAGAGCCGTTGCCGGCCAATGCCACGCGTCGGCTGCCGGTGTTGGACAATATTTCGTTTCGGGTGGAATCAGCGGGTGCAACTTTGCCACCGGATCAAGCCTTTCACAACGACACACCGCTGGACGTGAATCTGCCGTTCTACCCCTTCGGACTGGAGCCCAGGTTGTTTGACAGGTTTCAGATGGCGAGCAAGGAAGTGTTCTCGAAGAAGGGCGCAAAGGTCGAGATTGATATCCGCGCCGACTCACTTGCCATCCTCGCGGCGCCGGCAGCGGTGGTGGTGGGAAACACACGCCGCATCTTTGCCCGCGGCACCGGCGGCCGGCTGCTGGAATTCAGGGTCGAGGGTGGCAGCCAGACGGCCACGTTGGAAGATCATGGCCTGCCCTCGGATGGTGCAATTGCCCTGCCAGATCCTGCACTCGGAACCGAGGCCAGGCCCAGTATTGTGCATGTCCTCGTGCCCGCTGGCGACATTAAGGTCAGTCTCACTTTTTTGTATGTGAGAACCGAGAATGGCAATCTGGCAGAACGATTCTTTCAAAATGGCCAGGAGCGGTGGATTGCACACAACACGCCGGCAAACGGTTTTAAGATCAAATTCGATCCCGCGGCAGTACAAACTGATGACACAACCATTTCAGTGTTTGTGGTGGCGGATGACGGCAATCTCTATGAGCTGAAGCGGGACTTCACCGATCTTCAGATTGACCCGCCGCCTGTCTGGGAGAACCGGGCACGGCCGGCGGGGCAGGAATTGAATTCCTCACCCCACGCCCTCGTGTGCATGTTGGACGATCATTCGCGATTCACCAAAGTTTATGTGGCAGGGAGAGACGGCCAGCTCTATGAATGGGATGGCGTTGTGTGGACATCTCATGCGGCGCTGTCTGCACCATTGCGCAGCACCGGTAGGCCGTTCGCCCAACTGCACTGTGAGCGAATCCCCAAGGGTAACAATGTTCAGAAGATTCAACTTGATGACAATGCTTCCGGTCAGTCGGGTGCCTATGCGGGGGTAGAGATTGAAATTCAAGCGCCCGACGGCTCACCCATTATTCAAAGCACGAGGATTACGCAATACGACAGCAGAACCAAGACTGCCACGGTGGAAGCAAGGTATTGGATCGTGCGGCCTGGTCAAAACACAAAGTACGAGATGAAAACCGCGCATGGCGGAGTTGCTCGCTTCAGCGGCGCCGCCCTCCAGCTTCCGTCATGGGCTGCGAAAGATGACAATGTCTATGCCGGCCTGCGGATCAAGGTTACGTTTCCAGCAGAGGACCCAGATCAAGACGTGATTATGGAAGCAGGCATCGCCCACTACGAGGGGCAATCAAGAACGGTCACTCTCGATACTGGCTGGCTGCATACGCCGGATTCAAAAACGAAGTATGAAATCGACCTGCCGGGCCAGCAAGGTAAGGCTATGCAAGTAGGTGCTGGCTTTGTCGTCCTTGCTCCCGGCGCTTTAACGCGAGAAAGCGTCTATGTCGGGCTTCCAATAACGCTGATTGATTCTAATAACGTGAGTTCGGGGCCGTTCACGATTGAACGATATGAGGGCATTTCTCGCAAAGCCTATTTGAAAGAGGCATGGGAGCCGGGTACTCTTCTTGAGTACTCCTATGAAATAAGCCCATGGTCTGGCACTTTGCCGCCGGGAGCAAATCTTACGCGGGTTTTTCTCGCGTTGAGTGCTGCGGAGAATAATGGCATTTACGAAGGTTTGACTATCGATGTCACAAGTGGCCCGGGGGTCAATCAAACTGCCAAGATTCTTGCCTATAACGGTAGTACGAAAATCGCAGAAGTGGACCTGGCCTGGAAAGTCCCCCTCACCGACACCTCTTCTTATGAGATTGGGAATCTTGCCGGAACGCCGCGAGGCGGTACAGGCCTCGAAGCCTTCGAGAGAATTTGGATCAAGGACAGTGCCGGCGAATTGCGGGAGTTGGATACGCGGCTGCCGGAATGGAAAAATCTGGGCAAGCCGTCTGACGAAATAAAGGTTGATTCGAGTCCTCATGGCGTGGTCGAAAACATGGGCACGCCTGAGGAGGAGATGCATATTTTTGTCCGCGGCTCCGACCAGCGCCTGTGGAAGATCGAGAATAGCGGCCAATGGATTCTCGATCCCTATCCGGGAGAGATCGAGCTTCGCCATTCGCCCTTTGTCTTGAGTATTACCACACCTCAGCATCTTGTGATCTATTCCAGCACCAACAAGAACTCCATTCTCGAGAGAAGATTCAGTCCGCAACCGGCGCTTCGCGGAACGGCACAGGTTGGAACCGATCGTTCGGTCACGCTGGCGGATTCTGCCTCGGGAGTGGCCTTCGATTTTCAAACAGACTATATCAAGCTCAAAACCGGCCCGCTTCGCGGCACGCAACGAAAACTCTTGAGTTTCAATCGGAATTACCTGATTGCGCATATTGATGATGATTGGGACACCTCCACGGATATACCCGCGAACAAACGCTTGCCAGACATCAGCACTGAGTACGCCATCGGCAGGGAGGAAGAACCCGCAGAGGCACAAGGCGGCTCGTTGCCAACCGTTACTCTTGGGGCAAAGGCTTCAAGAGTGGACGACGCTTATAATGATTTTAATATTTCAGTTTACGATCGCAGAGATGTTCAACTGTTGCGCAACCGCGTGATTTCCTATCAAGGCCGGGAACTGCAGACCGCAACGGTGGAGAAGGCGTGGCGCAATGAAGACGGTGAGAATGTGCTGGATCAGATTAGTGGATACAAAATCGAATTGGATCACACCGGCACTCCCGGAGAGTTGACGCAGGCGTCAATCAGGCTGGGAGCGGAAGCCTCGACGAACCGCCACACCTACGACGGAATGAAAATTGTCGTCAAGCATGATGGAAGTGATTTGCCGCCCGTTGGCAATAAAGTTCTCGAGTACTTCGGGGGCGAAGAGAAAAGAGCATGGGTGAGCAAAAGCTGGGGCCCGGAGAGGTTACCCCGGGCCGGCGATGAGTATGAGATCAAGAGCGATGAAGCGAATGTCGAGAAGGCCGCGTTCGCAAGCCTCACCCTGCATGAGGGCTCCACCGTCGAAGGAGCATATGACGGCCTGGAGATAACCGTGACCTCGCCGCAGGAGGAAGCCTATACTAGAAAGATCGGTTCGTATGACGGGCAGGTCGCGATTTTGGCGAATGAAGTCTGGCCAGATGATTTCATTCCGGACTCGACTTTCACCTACCAATTCGATGGCATTGTGCATAGTTCAAATCCGGACCGGCTCGGCGACTCCAAACTGATCTATCTCGACTTTGATCATCCCCAACTTGCCAAGCATGCCGGCGCTTATGACGGATTTCAGATCATCGTCACTGAACCCGCGCCGGGAACGGCAGCGCGAACAAGGCGGGCCGCCCGTGCCGCAGCCAGGCAGCAACCGCGGCAGATTGAAGCCTATTACTATGATGCTGTTCAACGAATCGCGTGGGCAGTTGTGAGCGAGGCGTGGGAGGAGGGAAAAATACCCACGCCGGATTATAAGTACGAACTCGTTGCCGTTCCCCGATCGGTTGCCGACGCCGCCATGTCCACCATCACCTTGAACCAAGATGCAGACCATGCGCAGAATCCCTTGCAGGGCATGAGCATCACGGTCAAAAAGCTCGCGGACAATGAAGAATTGCCAACCAACGAGATCATTGCCTACGATCCTGCAACGCGAGTGGCGAAACTCAAATGGCCCTGGAGTCCCGACGAAGTTCCCGATGACAATTACAACTACATGCTGCGTGCCTCAGGCACAGTGGCAGAAGTAGCACAGCCGGCAGAACTGGCCTCGATCGCACTTGAGCACGCCAAGGCCACAGGCAGGCCTGGCGCATACGACGATGTGCCGATCACTCTGCAAATAGGCGACCCGCCGGTTCGAAACGGCGATTCCGAGCAGCACAACCGCATTGTTTCGTATGAAGGCGGCACTGACCGCAGGGCATATGTGAGAGATAGCTGGAATCCTGACCTCTTACATCTCACCTCAGAGCATCTCTACAAGTTGGAGGCGGAAATCCAGAATGTGCGAGGTGTCACCCATGCAACCATCACGCTTACCCAAGCCGCTTCGGGAGAGAATAACACCTACGTTGGCTACGGCATCATTGTCAGATCGCAACGAAGAAACATCATCGCCTACCTGGGCAATGATCGGCTGGCGAGCGTGGATTTTGCTTGGGAGTTGAACGCAATTCCGCAAGCAGGGGATGAATACCGTCTCATCGACTACAAGAATCCGGTCCACAGCGGCAGGGCCCAAGTTGGCACACGGAACACTATCACTCTCGATCGCAATGCCTCGGCAGACATTTACGAATTCGCCGACAGAACCCTCAGAATCACAGCAGGCCCGGGCCTGCCCAGTACTCATGTGATCGACGATTACCTCGGCAGCGATCGCGTCGCTATTCTGCGCGAGGATTGGACCGAACGGCCGACCACGGATTCTCACTACGAACTCGAGCCGATTGACGTCTGGCAAATTCATGAAGACGCCAATGCGCTTCCTATCACTCCGCAACTGTCATGGGAATACTGGAATAGCCGCGGGTGGGTGGCTTTTCTCGAGGATCTGCATCAATTTGAAGATGGCACCAAGAACCTGCTCATCGACGGCAAGGTGATTTTCCTCCTGCCGCAGGATCTCGACCTTACCGAAGTCTCCGGCCAGGAGAGTTACTGGATTCGTGCCCGCATCATTGGCGGCGACTACGGCCGCGAGACCTATGTGCTCGAAGAGAGAGTGAAAGGTGCAAACGGTGAGCCGCAGGATATCATCAAAGAGACCAAGCTTCTCCCGGTGAAAAGTACGATTCGTCCGCCGCAAATCTTCGGTCTGACCATTTCCTATAAACTTGAAGAGAGCCGTTTCCCCGACCGCTGCCTCACCTACAACAATCTCGACTACGTCGATCAAACCGACGCCTGCATCACCACGGACAAGCGCTTCTCGCCGTTTGTGCAGCTCGAGGGACAAGTCGCGGAAGAAGACGAATGCGGCATTGTGCTCAAGACTGCCGCCGGCGTGCCGGCCCAGGTGATCCCGCCAACGCAACTGGGCAAAGCCATCTATCTGGGCTTCATGAATCCGCTGCGCAGCGGGCCACTCAAGATTTTCTTCGCGGCGAAGGAACTGCCCTACAGCGATGCCAGCAAGCCCAAGATGGAATGGAGCTATCGCGCCGAGAACGAGTGGCAGCGGCTGAGTTTTGGCGACGCCAGCGAAGGCTTGATCAAGCAGGAGATTCTGCAATTCATCGCACCGCGGGATTTCACTGCCGCCACGCGTTTTGGCGCATTTCGTTATTGGATGCGTGGCATGCTGCTGCAGGGCGAGTATGCAGAGACGCCGGTGTTGGGTGGTATTTACCCCAACACCACCTGGGCCTTTCAAGCCGAAACCCGGCGCGATGAGATTCTCGGCTCCAGCAGCGGCGAGGCGGGCCAGGCATTCCGGTTTTTCCGGTTTCCCGTGCGCGAAGGCCAGATTGTGCGCGTGCGCGAGGTGCTCACCGAAGAGGAAAAGGAAGAATTGATCAAGCTGTTTGGCGAGCAAGCCCTGCATGAAGTCAAAGATGAATTGGGCAAAGTGCTCGAAACCTGGGTGCTGTGGACGGAAGTGGAAAACTTCTTCGACTCCCAAAGCACTGACCGGCATTACACACTGGATCGCGCCACCGGCGAACTGCGCTTTGGCGGTGGCCGCAACGGCCAGATTCCCCCCGCGGGTCTCAACAATTTGCGCGCATTTTCTTATCAAGCTGGCGGCGGTGCGGTGGGCAATGTCGAAGCCGGCACGATTCAGAGTCTCACCACGGCTATCGCCAACGTCGAGACCGTGATCAATCCGGTGGAGGCTGGCGGCGGCTCGGATACCGCTACGCTGGACGAGATGCTGACTATCGGCCCGGCCATGATCAACCATCGCCAGCGTGCGGTTGCGCCGCAGGATTTCGAGTGGCTGGCGAAGCAGGCCTCGCGCCAGGTAGCCAAGGCGCGCTGTGTGCGCAATCTCGACTCGCAAAGTCGCCGCGCAACCGGCTGGGTCACGCTTTACCTCGTGCCGCACTCGCGCGACAGCGAGCCGCAACCCTCGCTCGAAATGAGGCGGATGGTGCAGCGTTATGTGGCGGAACATTGCGCCAATACCGTGGCTGCGCCGCAACACATTTTTGTCGCAGGTCCGGTGTATGCTGAGATCGACGTCCAGGCTGATCTCGTCGTCGCAACGATCGCAGCAGCGGCGCGGGTCGAGCAAGAGGCGCGCGCCAAGCTGGCGGATTTTCTCCATCCGCTGACCGGCGGTCCGACTGACGCCGGCTGGGAATTCGGCCAGGGCCTTTCCGCTTCCGACGTCTATGTTCTGCTGGAGAAGATCGAGGGGTTGGATCATGTCGAGAATCTGAGTTTCAGTCGCGCCGGCCTAGCTTACACCGATTTGGTCGCGATCGGAGCCAATGAGTTGGTGGCAGGCGGAACGTTGCGGATCAACGTAACTGCCAAAACGGGAGCATGAGCATCATGGCCTTGCAGGTTCCCAATCTCGATGACAAAACTTTTCAGGAGCTGGCGGCAGAGGCCGTTGCGCTGATTCCGCGTTACTCGCGCGATTGGACGGATCACAACCTTCATGATCCCGGCATCACGTTCCTGGAGTTGTTTGCCTGGCTGGCGGAAATGCAGATCTACCAGCTCAATCGCATCACCGACAATCAGATTGACCGGTTTCTCAAAATGGTGGGAATGGCGCGGTTGGCGCGGCAACCGGCACAGGTGGAGATCGAATTCACCGTCGCTGCAATCTCTACTCTTGGGCTGCTGCCGGCTGGCACGCGGGTGGTGCCGCTCGGCCATGAGCATCTGATTTTCGAAACCGAAGATGATTTCTTCACCACGCGCACGCGTTTGATTGCCGTCAATTCGCACTGGAACAGCACCAGCATTGATCACACCGAAGCCAACAACAAAGAGGGCATCTATTTCTTCCCGTTTGGCGAACAAGCCGCTGTGGGCGCGATCCTGGAGCTAGGATTCGATCAGCCTTTTGCTGATGCCGAGATGGCCAATCTCTTCTTTCTGCTGCGTGAAAATGATTTGCCGGCGCCTGCGCCGCGGCCTGAAGGTGCTGATGAGATTCAGCCCTCCGCGACTCTGGTGTGGGAGTATTCTGTGAATGGCACTTGGGCGCAATTGAATGCACTGCGCGACACGACGCTCAGCTTGAACCGCAGCGGCCGCCTGGTTTTCATTCCGCCGGCAGATTGGACTGCGCAAAATGGCGTCTACTGGCTGCGGGGCCGCCTTGCTGCCGGGCTTTATGAAATTCCGCCGGTGCTGGAGCATGTCAGATTGAATGTCATCCCTGCGCGGCAAGTGGAAACAGTCGTGCACGAAGATTTGGGTGAAGGCACCGGCTTGCCCCACCAGAGAGTGCGCCTGCAAAAATTGCCGCTGTTGCTCGCTGCCGATCGCGAACGCGGACCATTGCGGGTGGGTGATATTCTCAACTGGCCGGAATTTCTTACGGCCGTGCGCCAGGCCGGCACAACCGGGCAACCTGCGACGCAGCGCCGGTTTTGGGATTTTCTCCCCGGCACCCTCCAAGCGCTGATCAAAGACGAACTGATCAGCCGGCTGCCCACCGATCGCGAGAAGTACCAAATTGTCGCGGCCTTCAACCAAATCCTCACCTCCACGGATCTCTACGACCCTGCGATTTTTGCCGAGATTCAACCGAGCGAGGCCTATCAACAAGCCGCGGCACAACCGGAGTGTGACTTTGCCGCTGCTGCCATCATTCAGTTCAATCGCAGACTTTTTGATCTTGCATTTGCCAATCAAGTCGCGCGGCTCGGACTGGTCATTCAAGTACAAGATCACATGGTGTGGGAAGATTGGCAGCGCGTGGAGGATTTTGAAAGCTCGGCTGCCAGCGACCGGCATTACGTTTTGGAGGTGGAAACGGGTGAGATCACTTTCGGCAACGGACAGAACGGCCGCATTCCGGGAGAAGGGCGGAGCATGCGCGCCTACTTTTATCAAACCAGCCATGGCAGCGAAGGCAATGTTTCTGCTGGCCTAACCTGGCGCCTCGAAATCACTGGTGCGGCCGGCGCGCGAGGAACCAATGTGCTGCCGGCGAGCGGTGGAAGGGAACCGGAAACGATAGCGGAGGCACAACTGCGCGCGCAAGAGGAGATGACCTCGCGGCAGCGCGCCGTGACTTCGTCAGATTTCGAGCAGCTCGCCCTGGCAACGCCGGGCTTGCGTGTGGCGCGCGCCAAAGCCCTGCCCAACTATCATCCGGAATTTCCCAGTCTGAATATGCCGGGGAACGTCACGGTTGTCGCCGTGCCGGCGCTGCGATCCAATCGCGTGACGCCTGCTGCCGGCGCAGGATTTTTGCATACCGTGCAGCGTCATCTCGAAGCACGGCGCCTCGTTGCCACGGCTGTGCATGTGATCGCGCCGGCCTACGTGCAAATTTCTGTGCGCGGCAAAATCTTCAAACAGAAAAAGAGTGACGCTACGGCCGTGCAGGCACGGGCGCTGGCAGCCCTGCAAAAATTCTTGCACCCGCTCACCGGCGGCCCCAACGAAGACGGCTGGACTTTTGGCCGGCCGGTGTATGCCGCCGAAATCTATCAGCTTCTTGATGACGTGGAGGGCGTTGATCACGTCGTGGGCATCGAGCTGGAGGCAGTCGCGCTGCAACAACTCGCTCAGAAGGTCATTACCATTCCGCCCAATGCGCTGGTCTACAGCGGAGAGCATCAATTGGAAGTCATATGAATTCCTCTGATTTCAAAAGCCAGGTTTTTCGAACGCCGGCGCAGTGGCAAAACGGGTTGTCCTCCGGCCTGCAAATTCTGCCCGAAGGCGGCCTCACGCTTTATCTCCGGCCCGCGTTTGAATCATGGTTGCCGATTCCGATCGCGGGCGGGACGAATGCGGGCTGATTTATTGGATGGCAGAGCAAAGCCGCTGCCTCTATCGCTGCGACTTGGTCTCGCACAAACTCGATCGCCTCTTCTGCCCGCATGGCCGCAGCGCCGCTGCCACCGGCCGCCTGCTCATGGATCGTTTCAACTTTTGGATGCTCGATGCCGCTACCCGCCGGGTGTTGGTGTTTTCGCGAGAGACTTTTCAATTGAAGCTCGTGATCGATGCCATCAAGCAGCCGGTGGATATTGCGCTCGGCCGTTCCGGAATCCTGTATGTGTTGGATCAAAACTCTCGCGCCATATTGCGCTACGATGCGCACGGCCGGCCGGCGGGGCCGGCTTTCGGTGGCGCAGAGTTGCAGCAGCCAATCGGACTCATCGTCGGCCGGGATCATTTCGTTGATGTGCTCGACCGCAATCAGCGCCATTTCCTGCGCTATGACGCCGAGGGCAACTTTCTGGGACTGATCGGCGATTTCGACGGCATTGCGCCCAACTTCCAACCGGTTATGATTGCGGCCAACGCACAAGGAAATCTCTTTGTTGTCGATGGCCGCACGCAACAACTACACGAATTCGATGCCGACGGCAGCCACCTCGGCGTCATCCAATTGCCGGCGGCGGTCAAATCAATCAAAGGCATCGCCTTCGGCCGCGGGGATGATCTTTATCTCAGCACTGATCAAGGCCTCGCCCGATTCAGCACGCGCCTGAGTTTTGTGGGCGAAACCGGCGCGTTCTACACGCATACGCTGGACAATGGCGCAGACCGGTCAACATGGCACCGCCTGGCGCTGGAGGCAAATCTTCCGCGGGGAACGATACTCGAGATTTTCTATCACTCCAGCGACGACACACGCCTGCGCGGCCTGGTCGAGGCGGTGTTTGCCGATTCCACTGACGCCGTGCAAAGAAAAGTGGAAAGGCTCGAAACCCTGCTCGGCACGAAATGGATGGGACCCGAGAAAAATCCCACAGACATGCTGTTGCGGGAGAAAACCGGCCGTTTTCTCTGGCTGAAACTCACGCTCTCAACCTTTGACGCCAATCAAAAACCGGTGGTGCGTGAGCTGCGCGCCTACTATCCCCGCATTTCCTATCTGCGCTACTTGCCGGCAACTTATCAAGAAGATGCGGTGAGTCGCGCTTTTCTCGAGCGCTTTTGATCCGCTGACCACGCCGGCAGGCTTTCTCGACTGGCTGGCCTCGTGGTTGAATCTTGCCCTCGAAGAAGAATGGCCGGAAGCCCGCAAGCGCCAGTTCCTGCTGCAGGCCCCGGAATTGTTCAAACAAAAAGGCACAGTGGCCGGCATTGCCGGCTTGGTGGAAATCTACACCGGCCCGCGTCCGCTGATCGTGGAGCATGCTTTGGTTTCGCCGCCGCTGATTTTGGGCAAGCCCTTGCGCTTGGGCCTTAACAGTGTGGTGAGCGCGACGCCGATCCGCGGCTTTCGCCTGGGCGACAGCGCCGTGCTCGGCCGCACCGCTCTCCGCGATGTGGCGCAACTGCCGGAGGATCCATTTCTAGCGCTGGCGCATCGTTTCACGTTGCTGCTCAACATGAGCCGCGTGGATTTCCAATTGCATGAAGCCAAGCTGCGCGAGATGTTGGATGACGAAACGCCCGCGCACACCGCTTACGATTTGAGGTTGATCGGTGCCGGCAGCGCGGCCGCGGACATCTATGTTGGCGTCAATTCGCGCGTGGAAGAGTATCAGCCGTTTCGCCTGGGCAGCGCGGCGCAGGTGGGGCGGGTAGTGGCGGCCATTCCGGGAGAAAAGGCGGTGCGGCTGGAACGCAATTCCCAAATAGGTAGATGCTTCAGATTGATATAACCCGCATAACCCAAGCGAGGGCAATCATGGAAAAAGAGAAAGATCACGGCTCGGGAGTCTGCGCGATTCCATTCTTCGAGCGCAATAACTACTTCTACAGCAAACTGATGACGGTGCGCGATTTTTTTGCAGAGCAGCGCTACTTCAACGAGAAGCGCTGGCTGATGAATCGCATGATCAGCGGCTGGGGCGTGGTGTGTGGACTTGATGTGATCTACGATC